>JBKHXE010000017.1:0-9353 GCA_046566185.1 Actinomycetes bacterium
GCTCAGAGCCGGGTGCGCAGCCAGTCCGTGACGAGGCCGTGCGCCTCGGGGGCGATCTCGTGCCCCACGCCGGGCAGCACCCGCAGGTCGATGCTCGCGTTCGGGGCGACGGTCGCCAGCTCGACCAGCGGCCGGAACCCGGTGAACAGGTAGGGGACGACGTCGGCGCCCTGCACCGGCACGGCGTTGTCGACCTCGCCGTGCAGGTGCAGCGCCTCGAACTCGCCCTCGCACTCCGCGGTCGTGATGGTGGCGTTGACGACGGCCACGGCGTCGACGAGGTCGGGGCGCTCGCAGGCGACCCGGTAGGCGAGCATCCCGCCGTTGGAGTACCCGACGAGGGCCACCCGGTCGGCACCCTGCTGCCGCAGCGCGGCGATCGTGCGGGCGACGAACCCGACGTCGTCCACGTCGGAGCGGGCCGCCGACCCGCAGCAGCCGCCGGCGTTCCAGGAGGGACGCTCTCCCAGCCCGGTGGGGTAGACGACGGTGGCGCCGAGCTCGTCGACCCACGCGTCGCCGCCGAGGCGGGTGCGCATCTGGTCCGGACCGGCGGTGTAGCCGTGCAGCGCCACGACGACCCGCTCGCTCACCGGACCCTCGGGGACGACGACGAGCGGCCGCTCGGCGTCCGGGACGTCGGCGACCAGCGGGTCCGGCTCGAGCACCCGGCTCGGCGCGGGCGTCGACTCGGCGGGCGCGCCGGTGACGACCTGCACGCCGGCCAGGGCCACCGCGGCGAGCAGCACGGCGGCCGCGCCGGCGCGCGGGAGCACGCGGCGTCGCGGTCGGGCGGGCTCGGTCACCGACACAGCATGAGGCACCGTGTCAAGGGAGCCGGTAGCGGGTAGCGATCTCGTGGGTGAGGATGCCCGGGTGACCCGGATCGCCGCGGTGGCCCCCGTCCTGCCGGATCACCGGCACGATCAGCACGAGATCACCGAGCTGTTCGCCGGCCTGGTCGTGCCGTCGGGGGAGAGGCGGGCGCTGCTCGAGCGGCTGCACGCCTCCGCCGGCGTGCGACAGCGGCACCTCTCCCTGCCGCTGGAGGCGTACCGCACGCTCGACGGCTTCCGCCAGGCCAACGACGTCTTCATCGACGTCGGGTCGCAGCTGGGGGAGCGGGCCATCGCCACCGCGCTGGAGGACGCCGGGCTGGCCCCCGAGGACGTCGACGTCGTCCTGGCGACCAGCGTCACGGGCATCGCCGCGCCGTCGCTGGAGGCCCGGCTGGTCTCCCGGCTCGGCCTGCGCCACGACGTCAAGCGCATCCCCGTGTTCGGGCTCGGCTGCGTCGCGGGAGCGGCCGGCATCGCCCGCCTGCACGACTACCTGCTGGGGCACCCGGACGACGTGGCCGTGCTGCTGAGCGTCGAGCTGTGCTCGCTGACGGTGCAGCGGGACGACGCCTCGACGGCGAACCTCGTCGCGAGCGGGCTGTTCGGCGACGGGGCGGCGGCCGTCGTCCTCGTCGGAGAGCGGCGGGCGCGGCGCCTCGGTCTGGCACCCGGTCCACGCGTGGTCGGCAGCCGCAGCCGCTTCTACCCCGACACCGAGCAGGTGATGGGCTGGGACGTCGGCGGCACCGGCTTCAAGATCGTGCTGGCGGCGAGCGTCGCGGACGTCGTCGAGGCCAACCTGGCCGACGACATGAAGGCCTTCCTCGCCGAGTTCGACCTCGAGGTGCCGGACGTCGACCGGTGGGTCGCGCACCCCGGCGGCCCGAAGGTGCTGCAGGCGGTGCAGCGCACCCTCGCGCTGCCGGACGACGCACTGCGGCACGCGTGGGAGTCCCTCGCCGCCGTCGGCAACCTGTCGTCGTCCTCGGTGCTGCACGTGCTGGCGGCGACGCTGGCCGACCCGCCGCCGCCGGACGGCGGGTACGGGGTGCTGATGGCGATGGGCCCTGGCTTCTGCGCCGAGCTCGTGCTGCTGCGCTGGGAGGCCTGAGTGCCGAGCGAGGTCTGGTACGTCGTCCTCGTGCTGCTCGTCGTGGTGGCGCGGCTGGCGGAGCTGGCTGTCGCGAGGCGGCACCTGGCGTGGGCGCTGGGGCGTGGCGGCGTCGAGCACGGGGCCGGGCACTACCCGGCGATGGTGCTGCTGCACAGCGCGTTCCTCGTGGCGTGCCTCGTCGAGGTGCCGCTCGCCGACCGGCCGTTCCTGCCGTGGCTCGGCTGGCCGGCGCTCGTCCTGCTGGCCGCCGCCCACGCGCTGCGGTGGTGGTGCGTCACGTCCCTCGGCAACCGCTGGACCACGCGCATCGTCGTGCTGCCGGGGGAGCCGCTCGTCACCCGTGGCCCGTACCGGTGGCTGCGGCACCCCAACTACGTGGCGGTCGGCCTGGAGATCGTCGCCCTGCCGCTGGTGCACTCCGCGTGGGTCACCGCGCTGGTCTTCACGGTGCTCAACGCCGCGCTGCTGCTCGGCGTGCGGATCCCCGCCGAGGAGCGCGCTCTCACCGAGGCCGCCCGGTGACCGAGGTGCTCGTCGCCGGTGGTGGGCCGGTCGGGCTGGCCGCCGCGCTGGCGGCCCGCCGCCGCGGCCTGGGCGCCACCGTGGTCGAGCCGCGCCGGGTGCCGGTGGACAAGGCCTGCGGGGAGGGACTGATGCCGGGCACCGTGCGGGTGCTGGAGTCGCTCGGTGTCGAGGTCGACGCCCTGGCCGGCATGCCGTTCCGTGGCATCCGGTACGTCGGTCCCGACGGGACGACGCGGGTCTCGCACGCGTTCGTCGCCGGCCCCGGCCGCGGCGTGCGGCGGACGGCCCTGCACGCCGCGCTCGCGGACGTCGCCGGCGCCGCCGGCGTCCGGCTCGTCACCACCCGGGTCGACGACGTCGTCCAGGACGGCGCGCGGGTGCGGGCGGCGCTGGCCGACGGCGGCCACCTGGACGGCGACTGGCTCCTGGCGTGCGACGGCCTGCACTCGCCGCTGCGTCGCGCGCTCGGCCTGCACGGGGGCAGCGACGGGCGCCGCTTCGGCGTCCGCCGGCACGCCGCCGTGGCGCCGTGGACCGACCACGTCGAGGTGCACTGGTCGTCGCTCGGGGAGGCCTACGTGACGCCGGTGGGCCCCGACGAGGTCGGGGTCGCCGTCCTCGGAGCCCGCGGGGTGTCCTTCGAGGGGGCGCTGGCGACCTTCCCGGCCCTCGCCCCGCGACTCGCGGGCTGCGCCTGGACGTCGCCGGCGCGGGGCGCCGGGCCGCTGCGCCAGCGGGTGCGGGGGCGCGTGTCGGGGCGGGTGCTGCTGGTGGGCGACGCGGCCGGCTACGTCGACGCCCTCACCGGGGAGGGCCTGCGCATCGGGCTGGCCTCGGCTCTGGCGGCCGTCGACGCCCTCGCGGCCGGCGAGCCGCGGCGGTACGAGCGGGTGTGGCGGCGCACCACCCGCGACTACCGGTGGCTGACGTCCGGCCTGGTGGCGGCGACCCGCTCGCCGCTGGTCCGGGGCGCGCTGGTGCCGGCCGCCGCCCGGCTGCCGCGGCTCTTCGGCGGGGCGGTCGAGACCCTCGCGGCCTGACGCTAGGTTGCCGCGGTGACCACCGAGACCACGGCGCTGACCGACGTCCGGGCCGGGCTGCAGCGGCACCGCGACGCGATCGTGCGGCTGTCGCACGAGATCGCCGCCGACCCCGAGCTGGCGTTCGAGGAGCACCGGGCGATGGCCCGCTGCGCCGAGGTGCTCGAGACGGCCGGCATCCCCGTCGAGCGCGCCGCCTACGGGCTGCCGACCGCCTTCGCGGCACGGTTCGGCTCGGGGGACCGCCACGTCGTGGTGTGCGCCGAGTACGACGCGCTGCCCGAGGTCGGGCACGCGTGCGGTCACAACGTCATCGCTGCCGCGGCTGTCGGGGCCGGCCTGCTGCTCGCACCCCTCGCCGCCACGGCGGGGCTGCGGGTGACCGTGCTGGGGACGCCGGCCGAGGAGCGGTTCGGCGGCAAGGTGGACCTGCTGGCTGCCGGCGCCTTCGACGACGCCGACGCGGCCCTCATGATCCACCCGTCACCGTACGACGACTACGCCCCGCGCAGCCTCGGCATCGACGAGTGGCGCGTCGAGTACCGGGGCCGCGCCTCGCACGCGAGCGCCGCGCCGGAGCTGGGTCGCAACGCGCTCGACGGCCTCGTCGCCGGCTACCAGGCCGTCGCGATGCTCCGGCAGCACCTGCGCCCGCTGCAGCAGGTGCACGGCATCGTCACGCACGGCGGGGACGCGCCGAACGTCGTCCCCGAGCGCACCGAGGGCCTGTTCTACCTGCGTGCCCGCTCCGCCGAGGACCTGGAGGACCTGCGCGAGCGGGTGCGCTCCTGCTTCGAGGGCGCCGCCACCGCGACCGGCACGACGGTCGCGATCGAGAGCGTGGGGCACAGCTACCTCCCGCTCGTGCCGCACCACGGGCTGGTGCGCGCCTTCACCCGGGCCTGCGAGGCGCTCGGCCGTGAGTACACCCGCGACCCGCGGGGCGAGAAGCTCGCCGGCTCCACCGACTTCGGCAACGTCAGCCAGCGCATCCCGGCGCTGCACGCCGACGTCGCCGTCCACTCGTGGCCGGCGGTGAACCACCAGCACGAGTTCGCTGCCCACTGCGTGACGGCGACGGCCGACGAGACGCTGCTGCAGTCCGCGGCGGCACTGGCGCTGACGGCGCTCGCCGTCGCGGCCGACCCCGCGGTGCTGTCCCCCGCGTGAGCGGATCAGATGATGGCGTCGATGCCCGACCAGCCGGTGCCGATGCGCACCCTGGGCAGCCAGGTGCCGATGGCGCTGCGCGGGTACAGCCACAGGTAGCCGGTCGAGCGCTCCTTGGCGACCACGTCGGCCGTCCGGTCGCCGTTGAGGTCGCCGGCGCCCAGGACGGCGCTCATCCCCTGCCACCCCGTGCCGATCCGGGCCGGGGTGAGCCAGCCACCGTGACCGTCGCCGCGGTAGAGCCACAGCTCACCGGTCGACGTGCGACGCGCCAGCACGTCCCCGGCGCCGTCGCCGCTGAGGTCACCCGGGCCCACGATCGCGTCGAACACGCCCCAGCCGACGCCGACGCGGACCCGGGGGAGCCACCCGCCGCGGCCGTCACCGGGGTACAGCCACAGGTAGCCGGTCGCCGTCTCCCGAGCGAGGAGGTCGGCCCGCTGGTCGCCCGAGAAGTCCCCCGGTCCGACCACCGCGTTCATCACCTGCCAGCCGACGCCGACGCGGACCCGGGGGAGCGACCCGCCGCGGCCGTCACCGGGGTACAGCCACAGGTAGCCGGTCGAGCGCTCGCGCGCCACGACGTCCAGTGCGCCGTCGCCGGTGAGGTCCCCCGGCGTCTCCAGGGCGTCGAACACCTGCCAGCCCGAGGCGACGGGGACGCCGGCGAGGATGCCGCCGGTCCCGGTGCCCCGGTACAGCCGCAGGTCACCTGTCGCCCCGACACGGGCCAGGACGTCGTTGTTCCAGTCGCCGTCGAAGTCCGCGGTCGAGTTCGACAGCGACGACGCCGGGACGGGCAGGGCACCGAAGGTCCACGAGCAGGTGATGTTGAAGTCGTAGGTGTTGTCCGTCCACTGCACGAGGTGGATGCGGCTGTCGGAGAAGCTGCGCTGCAGGCAGCGGTCGGTCGGCTCGGTGGGGGAGTCGAGCGTGCCGACCGGGTACCAGGCCGGGACGCCCGGCAGGCGCCACGAGCCGGTGATCGACGTCCAGGCGGAGGCGAACGAGTAGAGGCCGTAGGAGAGCCCGGCCTCGCGCAGACCGCGCATCAGCCCCTCGATGACGTACCGGTTCTCCCGCTGCTGTGCGGCGCTGCTCGTCGGCCACGGCTGCTTCGGCCGCGGCTCGACGTCGATCCAGACGACGGGTGGGGCGAAGCCGGTCCTCTGCATGCTGGCCACGGCGTGGCGCGCCTCGGAGTAGCCCACGTTGGACAGGCGGCCCGCGCGGGTGCTCGACGACCACGGTCCCCTCGTGCCGTACGTCGAGAGCTGCGCCGCCGTCGGGAACGTCGCCATCGTGTACCCGTGCGCCGGCTTGCGGTTGGCCGTGACCCACGCGACCTGGTCGCCCAGGCAGGGGTTCTCGGTGAAGGCCAGGCCCAACGTCAGCCCGATGATGACGAACTGCGTCGTGGTCGGGGGCATCGGCAGCCCGAAGCCGCCGACGGACGTCGGGCACTGCGGCCACGAGACGTCGTAGCCCTCGGGGGTCGGCGCCGCGGCCTGTGCCGGGGCTCCTCCGCCCCCCGCCACCAGCAGGACTGCTGCCACTGCTGCGACGACCCTGGCTGGCACGGACCACATGGACGACCACCCCACGCTGAGCCGTCCCCCTCCCACGGTCCGGCCCGGTGCCGCCGGGCGGGAAGGGCCGAAGGTCCCGCCAGTGGATCCGGCGGCGAGGGCTTCCGCAGGAGTGCGGCGGCTGACAGGCTGGGAGCAGCCCGTCGGCGGCAGCCCCCCCGTCTGCGGCTGACGGGTCAGCCCCGCGCCTGGATCTCCCCCCGTTCCAGGCCGGGGCGCCTCACGGCGGAGGGAGTGCCCGGTGTACCGAGGAGCTCGACCCGCCATCGTCCTGACGTGACAGGGCCCCGGCCACCACGTCGGTCGCCGGGGCCCTGTCCGTCGGTCAGGACAGGTCGAACCGGTCGGAGTTCATCACCTTCGCCCACGCGGCGACGAAGTCCCGCACGAACTTCTCCTGCGCGTCGTCCGCGGCGTACACCTCGGCGATCGCCCGGAGCTGCGAGTTGGCGCCGAACACGAGGTCGACGGCTGTCGCCGTCCAGCGCACCTCGCCGGTGGCCCGGTCGCGGCCCTCGAAGACGTTCTCGGCCGACGACGACGCCTTCCACTCGATGCCCATGTCGAGCAGGTTGACGAAGAAGTCGTTGGTCAGCGTCTGCGGGCGGTCGGTGAAGACGCCGTGCCGCGTGTCGCCGACGTTGGCGCCGAGCGCCCGCATGCCGGCCACCAGGACCGCCATCTCCGGGGCGGTGAGCCGCAGCAGGTTCGCGCGGTCGAGCAGCAGGGTCTCCGGCGGCAGCTTCTCCCCGGCGCGCAGGTAGCTGCGGAAGCCGTCGGCCTTCGGCTCCAGCACCCGGAAGGACTCGACGTCCGTCTGCTCCTGCGTCGCGTCGGTGCGGCCCGGCGTGAACGGCACGGTGACCTCGTGACCGGCGTCACGCGCCGCCTGCTCGACGGCCGCGCAACCACCGAGCACGATCAGGTCGGCCAGGGAGACCTTCTTGCCGCCGGCCTGGGCCGCGTTGAACTCCTGCTGGACCCGCTCCAGCGTCGCCAGCACCGAGGCGAGCTGCTCGGGCTCGTTGACCTCCCAGCTGCGCTGCGGCTCCAGGCGGATCCGGGCACCGTTGGCGCCACCGCGCTTGTCGGTGCCCCGGAAGCTCGCGGCCGACGCCCACGCCGTGCGCGCCAGCTGGGCGACGGACAGGCCCGAGTCGAGCAGTCGAGCCTTCAGCGTCGCGACGTCCTCGTCGTCCACCAGCTCGTGGTCGACGGGGGGCACCGGGTCCTGCCACAGCTGGGGCTCCGGCACCCACGGGCCGAGGTAGCGGGAGACCGGGCCCATGTCGCGGTGCAGCAGCTTGTACCAGGCCTTGGCGAAGGCCTCGGCGAGCTGGTCGGGGTTCTCGCGGAAGCGCCGCGAGATCTTCTCGTAGGTCGGGTCGACCCGCAGGGCGAGGTCGGTCGTCGCCATCATCGGGGCGTGCCGCACCGAGGGGTCGTGCGCGTCCGGTACCGCGTCGGCGGCCGCGCCGTCCTTCGGCCTCCACTGCTTGGCCCCGGCCGGACTCTCGGCCAGCTCCCACTCGTAGCCGAACAGCGTCTCGAAGAAGCTGTTGTCCCACTGGATCGGCGTGGGCGTCCAGGCGCCCTCGAGGCCGCTGGTGATGGTGTCCTTGCCCTTGCCGGTGCCGTACGTGTTGCGCCAGCCGAGGCCTTGTTGCTCCAGCGGCGCGGCCTCGGGCTCGGGACCGACGTGCTCGGCCGGCGCGGCGCCGTGCGTCTTGCCGAAGGTGTGCCCACCGGCGATGAGGGCGACGGTCTCCTCGTCGTTCATCGCCATGCGGCGGAACGTCTCCCGGATGTCACGGGCGGCGGCGAGCGGGTCCGGCTTGCCGTTGGGGCCCTCGGGATTGACGTAGATGAGGCCCATCTGGACGGCGCCGAGCGGGCCGGACAGCTCACGGTCGCCGCTGTAGCGCTCGTCGCCCAGCCACGTGTCCTCCGGCCCCCAGAAGATCTCCTCGGGCTCCCACACGTCCTCGCGGCCGAAGCCGAAGCCGAAGGTCTTGAAGCCCATCGACTCCAGCGCGACGTTGCCGGCCAGCACGAACAGGTCGGCCCACGAGACGGCGTTGCCGTACTTCTTCTTCACCGGCCACAGCAGCCGGCGCGCCTTGTCGAGGTTGGCGTTGTCGGGCCAGCTGTTCAGCGGGGCGAACCGCTGTGCGCCGTCGCCGGCGCCGCCTCGCCCGTCCTCGATGCGGTACGTGCCGGCCGAGTGCCAGCTCATCCGGATGAACAGCGGGCCGTAGTGCCCGTAGTCGGCGGGCCACCAGTCCTGCGACGTGGTCATCACGTCGAGGAGGTCACGCTTGAGGGCCTCGACGTCGAGGTGCTCGAACTCCTCGGCGTAGTCGAAGCCCGGGTCCATCGGGTTGGCCCGCTCCGAGTGCTGGTGCAGCACCTGGAGGTTGAGCTGGTTCGGCCACCAGTCCTGGTTCGTGCGGGGTCGGTGCGCGCTCGGGGTGGGAGCGTCGATGACCGGGTTCTCGCTCTCGCTGCCGCGTTCAGACACGTCGGCTCTCCTGTCCTCGGGTTCTCTCAACGGGTTGCTCGCGGGCGTCGCACTCGGCGCACACGCCCCAATACACGACCTCGGCCTCGTCGATCGTGAAGCCGTGGTCCTCGGACGCCGTCAGGCACGGCGTGTCCCCCACGGCGCAGTCGACGTCCGCGATCGCACCGCACGACCGGCACACCACGTGATGGTGGTTGTCCCCCACGCGCGACTCGTAGCGCGCCACGGACCCGGTGGGCTGGATCCGCCGGACCAGCCCCGCCGCCGTCAGGGCGCGCAGCACGTCGTAGACCGCCTGGTGCGACACCGACGGGTGCTCCCGCCGCACTGCCTCGATGAGCGAGTCGGTGTCGGCGTGGGGATGCGCCTGCACCGCGGCCAGGACGGCGAGCCGGGGACGGGTCACGCGCAGCGCGGCCCCCCGGAGCATGCCCTCGTGGTCCGCGGCGGTGTGCACGCCCGGCAGTCTGGCGCAGTTTCTTGAATGAATCAAGACTTCAGCGGCGCGTCTCGGGACGCGCTGGTGCCCCCGGGCAGATTCGAACTGCCGAC
>JBKHXE010000018.1:0-5572 GCA_046566185.1 Actinomycetes bacterium
GCCGGCCGACAGCGACTGACACGTCCCGGACCGTGCCGCGGCGTCCTACGATCGCCGCCGTGGGGGTCGTGGACTGGTTGCTGGACGGCGACCCGGCGATCCGGTGGCAGGTGCTGCGTGACCTCGCCGGGGCGCCTGCCGAGCAGGTCGCGGCCGAACGTGCCCGCGTCGAGCACGAGGGCTGGGGAGCCCGCCTGCTCTCCCTGCGCGACGACGACGGCCAGTGGGACGGCGGTGCGTGCTTCCCGCGGCGCGTCGTTGATGCCTGGCGGGCCGGCATCGAGCCGGACTTCTCGGACGGCCAGCCCTGGACCTCGACGTTGCCCACGCTGATGCTGCTGCGTGACCTCGGTCTCGACCCGGCGAGCACCGCTGCCCGCGAGACGGTGTCGCTGGTGGCGGAGAACTGCCGCTGGGAGCACGACGGCCAGGCCTTCTTCGACGGTGAGGTCGAGGCGTGCATCAACGGCCGGACGCTGTCGATCGGCGCCTACTTCGGCGCGGACGTCGACGGGCTCGCCGCCAGGCTGCTCGAGAGCCAGCTCGGTGACGGCGGCTGGAACTGCTGGACCGAGCAGGGCGCGACCGTGTCCTCCTTCGACTCGACGATCTGCGTGATCGAGGGCCTGCTCGAGTACGAGCTCGCCGGCGGGCGGGTCCCCGTGGCCGAGGCGCGCCGACGCGGCGAGGAGTACCTGCTGCAGCGCCGGCTGTTCAGGCGCCGGAGCACCGGCGAGGTGCCGGCCGAGCGCTGGCTGCAGCTCTCGTGGCCGCCCCGCTGGCACTACGACGTCCTGAGGGCGCTGGAGCACTTCCGCCGGGCCGGCGACGCCCCCGACGCGCGGGTCGAGGAGGCGGCGCGGCTGGTCCGCGACAAGCGGCAGCCCGACGGCACCTGGCTGCTGGAGAACACGCACCCGGGCGACACCCAGCTCGACTTCGAGGACGGCGACCGCCGTCCGAGCCGGTGGAACACGCTCCGGGCACTGCGGGTGCTCGACTGGTACGACCGTGGCCGCTAGCGCAGCGGCGCACCTGCCGGTCGGTCCGGCGCGACGGGACGGGACTGGACGGAAGCCATGCTGATCTACTCCATGGGCGTCTCTGTGGACGGCTTCGTCACGGACCGCGGGGGCAGGTTCGACTGGACGGTTCCCAGCGAGGAGCAGTTCAGGTTCCACATCGCGCAGACACTCGAGCTCGGCGGCTTCCTGTGCGGCCGCAGGCTGTACCAGACCATGCTGCCGTGGGAGACCGACCCCTCGATGCGCGGCGACGAGCTGGGCGCCGAGTTCGCCGACGCCTGGTGCGGGCTCCCGAAGGTCGTCTTCAGCCGCACGCTCGACAGCGTCCAGGGCAACGCCCGGCTCGCCGAGGCATCGCTGGCCGAGGAAGCCGCTGCGGCGCTCCACGACCCCGACAAAGACGTCGCCATCGGCGGGGCCGGCCTGGCCGCGGCAGCGATCGAGCTGGACCTCGTCGACGAGCTGCGCATGTTCCGCAACCCGGTCGTCGTCGGTGGCGGCACGCCCTTCCTGCCGCCGGTCACCCACGACCTGCGCCTCGCCCTCGTCGAGACCAGGACGTTCGGCTCACGTGTCGTCTACGAGCGGTACAGGCGCGTCGGCGACGAGTCGGACTGACCTCGCCGTGTCGGTAAGGTCGCCGTTCGTGACGTACGCGAACGTGGGGACCCTGGGATGCGTACCCGGTGGGCGCGACCGCCTCGTCGAGATCCTGACGCGCCGCAGCGTCGATCTCGAGCAGGCCGGCTGCCTTCTGTACGAGGTCGGAGTCAGCGACGAGCAGCCGGACACGGTGTTCGTTGCAGAGCTGTGGACCTCCGCCGCAGCGCACCAGGGCTCGCTGGAGCTGGACAGCGTGCGAGCGGCCATCCGAGAGGCTCGCCCGCTCCTGACCGGGGACATGGGCGGGTTCCGGTTCGAGGTGGTCGGTTCCCCTTTACGAGACTGACGCCCGCAGGGACCTCGCTTTACCGACCAGGCGCGTGACCATTACCGTCCGGGCCGTGGCGGACCTCGCAGAACAGCAGCTGCGCGCCCACCTGTCCGACGAGGCCGACCACGTCGTCGACGAGGTCGGCGCGCGGTGGCGGCGCTGGGGTCCGGACCTCGTCCGGGCCCTGCACGAGGTCTACCCCTCCGGGGCCGACGAGCTCGTCGAGGACGTCGTCGCCCGGGTCGCGGGCGCCGTCCGCGCCCGGCGTCCCCCGCTCCGCCGGCGGGACGCCGAGCGGGTGCTGCAGCCCGACTGGTTCCAGCTGCCCGACCAGGTCGGCTACGTCGCCTACGCCGACCGGTTCGCCGGGACGCTCGCCGGCGTCGGGGAGCGCGTCGACTACCTGCGCGAGCTCGGGGTCACCTACCTGCACCTCATGCCGCTGCTGGCCACCCGCACGGACGTCGACCCGCAGGCCCGGGGCGGGGACGACGGCGGGTACGCCGTCGCCGACTTCCGTCGGGTACGACCGCATCTCGGTGACACCCGCGACCTCGCCGACCTCGCCGACCGGCTGCACGAGGCCGGCATCTCGCTGACCGTCGACCTGGTGCTCAACCACGTCGCCCGCGAGCACGAGTGGGCCGTCGCGGCTCGCGCCGGCGACGAGCGGTACGCGGGGTACTTCCACGTCTTCCCCGACCACACCACGCCGGCCGCCTACGAGCGGACGCTGCCCGAGATCTTCCCGGACTTCGCCCCCGGCTCGTTCTCCCAGGACCCCGACCTGCTCGGTGGGCGCGGGGGCTGGGTCTGGACGACGTTCAACACCTTCCAGTGGGACCTCAACTGGTCGAACCCCCACGTGTTCGCCGAGATGCTCGACGTCGTCCTGCACCTGGCGAACCTCGGCGTCGACTGCCTCCGTCTCGACGCGATCGCCTTCATCTGGAAGCGCATGGGCACCGACTGCCAGGGGCAGCCTGAGGTGCACACCATCGTGCAGGCGCTGCGTGCGGCCACCCGCGTCGCGGCGCCGGCCGTCGTCTTCAAGGCCGAGGCGATCGTGGCGCCCGACAAGCTCACCGCCTACCTGGGCACCGGTCGCCACGCCGGCCGGGTCAGCGACCTGGCCTACCACAACTCGTTCATGGTGCAGCTGTGGTCGGCCCTGGCCACCGGCCGGGCCGACCTCACGCGGCGCGCCCTGTCGAACCGCCCCCCGAAGCCGGTGTCGACCGGCTGGGCGACCTACGTCCGGTGCCACGACGACATCGGCTGGGCGATCGACGACGGCGACGCCGCGGCCGTCGGGCTGCAGGGGTACGCGCACCGGTCGTTCCTGTCGGCGTTCTACTCCGGCCGGCACCCCGGCACGTTCGCACGCGGCCTGGTCTTCCAGCACAACCCGGCCACCGGGGACTCGCGGATCAGCGGGTCCACCGCCAGCCTGGCCGGGCTCGAGTCGGCCCTGCAGTCCGGCGACCTCCACGCCGTCCACCTCGCCCTGGGCCGCATCTTCATGCTCCACGCGGCGGTCTACGGGTTCGGCGGCATCCCCCTGCTGTACAGCGGCGACGAGCTGGCGCTGCTCAACGACGCATCCTGGGCGTCCGAGCCCGGCCACGAGGCGGACAACCGCTGGGTGCACCGGCCACGGCTGCCCTGGGACGTCGCGGAGCAGCGGCACGACGAGGAGTCGGTCGTCGGGAAGGTCTTCGCCGGCGTCCGCCACCTCGCCCGGGTGCGCGCCGGCCTGGCGTGCCTGCACGGGGCCGTCGAGAGCGAGCCGCGGGACGTCGGCAACGACGCCGTGCTGGCGCTCGCCCGGCGCCACCCCGCCGGGGGCCTCGTGCAGCTCTACAACCTCACGCCCGACTGGCAGCGGGTGCCCGCGGGCCGGGTGAGGTCCGCCGGACTTCAGCGGTTCTGGGAGCACCTGTCCTCGTTCGCGCCGGCCACCGAGCCCGGGGCCAGCGGCGACGAGCTCGCCCTGCCCCCGTACGCCGCCTGGTGGCTCGGCGAGCGGGACGAGGGCCGGATGCCCGGAGGGCCGCGGGTAGTCTGACGGGTCGTGACCGACGCAGCTCACCCGTACACCGACCTGCTCCCGCTCGGCGAGGACACCACCCGCTACCGGCTGCTGACGACCGAGGGCGTCCGCACCGTCGAGGGGCCGGGTGGCCGCACGTTCCTCGAGGTCGACGGCGAGGCGCTGCGGCTGCTCACCGACACGGCGATGCACGACATCGCCCACTACCTGCGCCCCGCCCACCTGGCCCAGCTGCGGCGCATCGTGGACGACCCGGAGGCCAGCGCCAACGACCGCTACGTCGCGCTCGACCTGCTGAGGAACGCGAACGTCGCCGCCGGCGGCGTCCTGCCGATGTGCCAGGACACCGGGACGGCGATCGTCATGGGCAAGCGCGGCCAGCACGTGCTTCGCCCCGCCGGCGACGGCTACGGCCCGGACGAGGAGGCGGTCTCCCGCGGCGTCCTCGACGCCTACACGCGGCTCAACCTGCGCTACTCGCAGATGGCTCCCCTGACCATGTGGGAGGAGCGCAACACCGGCACCAACCTGCCCGCCCAGGTGGAGATCTACAGCGACACCAAGCCCGGGCACGAGACGCAGTACGAGCTGCTGTTCATGGCCAAGGGTGGCGGCAGCGCCAACAAGTCGTTCCTCTACCAGGAGACGAAGGCGGTGCTGAACCCCGAGCGAATGCTGGCGTTCCTCGACGAGAGGCTCCGCTCGCTCGGCACCGCGGCGTGCCCCCCGTACCACCTCGCCGTCGTCGTCGGCGGCACGAGCGCCGAGCACGCCCTCAAGACCGCGAAGCTGGCGAGCGCCAAGTACCTCGACGCGCTCCCGACGTCCGGGTCGCCGTCCGGCCACGGGTTCCGCGACCTCGACCTCGAGCTGCAGGTGCTGGAGCTGACGCGCGGCTTCGGCATCGGCGCCCAGTTCGGCGGCAAGTACTTCTGCCACGACGTCCGCGTCGTCCGGCTGCCGCGGCACGGCGCGTCGTGCCCGGTCGCCATCGCGGTGTCGTGCTCCGCCGACCGCCAGGCCCTCGGCCGGATCACCCCCGAGGGAGTCTTCCTCGAAGAGCTCGAGACGGACCCCGCGCGGTACCTGCCCGAGACCACCGACGACCACCTCGACGACAGCGACGAGGTGGTCCGCATCGACCTCAACCGACCGATGGCCGAGATCCGGGCCGAGCTGTCGCACTACCCGGTGAGGACCCGCCTGTCGCTGTCGGGGCCGCTCGTGGTCGCGCGCGACATCGCGCACGCCAAGATCAAGGAGCGGCTCGACGCCGGGGAGCCGATGCCCGACTACCTGCGCGACCACGCGGTCTACTACGCCGGGCCGGCCAAGACCCCCGAGGGCTACGCTTCCGGCTCGTTCGGGCCGACGACGGCGGGGCGGATGGACTCCTACGTCGACCAGTTCCAGGCCGCCGGCGGCTCGCTCGTCATGCTGGCCAAGGGCAACCGGTCGGCCGCCGTGACGCAGGCCTGCGCCGCCCACGGCGGCTTCTACCTCGGCTCGATCGGCGGCCCCGCCGCCCGGCTCGCGCAGGACTGCATCAAGCACGTCGAG
>JBKHXE010000019.1:0-20342 GCA_046566185.1 Actinomycetes bacterium
GCCGTCGTCAGCCGCCACCGCCGAGCAGGGTGGAGATCTGGTCCTTGAGCAGGATCACCGAGAAGAAGCCGTAGAAGAGCACCGCCCAGGCGAGCGCGACGAGGCGCACGCCGCCGGTCCGGATCTCCTTGGGCAGCGTCCCGCGGTTGAGCTGGATGAGCAGGGCGGAGTACACGAACATGACGAGCCCGTTGAGCGAGCTGGCGATGACGAGCAGCACGATCGGCTGGGTGACGCCCGACAGCAGGATCACCGAGCCGAAAGCGATCTCGGTCCACACGACGACGAAGTAGATCCGGCTCTCCGACCAGCGTGTGCTGTCGCGCAGCGGACCCGTCCTGAGCACGTCCGCCGTGACCCGGCCGACCATGTCCAGCACGGCCAGGTTGGTGGAGTAGAGGACGACGCTGCCGATCAGCCAGAAGGTCGTGGCCAGCCACTGTCCCTGCCGGTCCGCCAGCGCCTCGCCCTGCAGGCGGATGAACTCGAGCCCCTCGGCGTCGGCGCCGGCCGACGTCCCGATCGTCACGGCGGTGAGCGTCATGAAGGTCAGCAGGGTCACCAGGCCGATGACGAAGAAGGTGAGGAACTGCTCGCGGTCGGCGACGCGCCACCAGCCGTTCCAGCGGCGCATGTTCTCGGCGTCCCGACGGAAGAAGAAGCCCGTCGTCGGTGCCGCGACCTCCTCGCCGGTGAACGGGGAGACGACCTTGGGCAGGCGAGCCCCCATGCCGAGGCCCTTGTCCCGCACCCAGTTCGACTGCACCAGGTTGAGCGCGCCGCCGGCTCCGGCGAACGCGATGGCGCCGAGCAGCGTCGCCGTCCCGATCTGGTTCACCGCGGCGGGCATCTCGCCCACGGCGCCCAGGCCCCCGGCCAGTGCGGCGTAGCCCTCGCCGCCGAGCAGCACGACCAGCGTGTACAGGATGAAGAGGACGATGAGTCCCACCATGAAGAACTGGATCTTCTCCACGGTCTGGTAGACGACCGGTGACACCGTCAGGACGGCGCCGATGAGGACCAGGACGCCGATGGTCACGTAGGGCACCAGCCCGGCGTCGAAGCCGGTGACGTAGCTGAGGGTCGTGGTGCCGCCGGTCGCCCAGCCCGGCCAGGCCCAGGGCAGCACGGTCATGCCGATGAACAACCAGCTCCAGGGCTTCCACAGCCTGGTGAACCCGGTGACCGCCGTCTCGCCGGTGGCGAGCGTGTACCGCTCGATCTCCATGTTGAGGAAGTACTGGGTGAGCACGCCGACGACCACGAGCCAGACGACGGCCAGGCCGACCTGGGACGTGATGAACGGCCACAGCACGTACTCGCCGGAGCCGATGGCGCCGGCGAGGAGCAGGACGCTCGGCCCCAGGACCCGCTTGAGCGGCAGGGGCTCCGGAAGGTCCGCGTAGGGGACGGCTGGTAGCGCCTTGCTGGGCAGCTCGTGCGCGAGCTCTTCTGTCGTGGGTCGATCGGTGTGCGACATCGACGCCTCCGAGTGCGCCGGGACGCGCCGTTGCGTCCGGTGTGGCCCCGGAGACTAGGCCTGTCGGGGGTCACCGGCAAGAGGACTCGGCGGAAGTCGCCTCCCCTTCGCTCACCGCCACCGGTACTCGGTCTCCGGGCGACCGGCGCCGCCGTAACGGGGGGTGCGGGTGGCCACGCCGGTGTCCACGAGGTACTCCAGGTAGCGGCGAGCGGTGATCCGGGAGGTGCCGAGCGCGGACGCCGTCTCGGCGGCGGAGAGCCCGTCCGCCGCGCGCAGAGCGCCGATGACGGCGTCGAGGGTCTGCGGGTGCATGCCCTTGGGGAGCGGTGCCTGCCGCTGCGGCCGGGCACCGGCCAGTGCGAGGTCGACCGCCTCCTGGCCGGTGGCCTCGCCGTCGGCCCGCAACCGCGACCGGTAGTCGGCGTAGGCCTGCAGCCGGTCTCGTAGCGCGGTCGAGGTGAACGGCTTGAGCAGGTAGCCGACCACGCCGTGCGCGGCGGCGGCTCGCACGGTGGCCAGCTCGCGGGCCGACGTGACGGCGAGGACGTCGACGTCCAGGCCCGCTGCGCGGACGCGCCGGCACAGGTCCACGCCGTGGGCGTCCGGGAGGTTCATGTCGAGCAGGACGAGGTCGAGCGGCGTGCGCGCCAGCGTGCCGAGGGCAGCCGACACCGTGCCGGCGACCGAGACGGTGACGAAACCCGGTGTGGCGTCGACGTAGGTGCGGTGCGCCTCCGCGGCGACCGGCTCGTCCTCGACCACGAGGACCCGGATCACGGCGCGCCCTCCCGGGACGTCGCCCTGGCCGACGCGGGCAGGGGCAGGGAGACGCAGAAGCGCGCGCCCGGGCCCGGGTCCACGGTGATGGTCCCGTCGTTGCGGCGGACGGCCTGCGCGACCAGGGTGAGGCCCAGTCCCCAGCCCGAGCCGGTGGGCGCGGCGCCGGCCTCGCTCTTCGTCGTCCACCCACGCTCGAAGAGACGAGGCAGCGCCTTCTCGCTGAGACCGGGGCCGCTGTCCTCGACGCGGATCTCGAGGCGTTCGTCGTCCGCCCACGCGGCGAACTGGACCTCCCGCGGCGGGTCGCCGGCGAGGGCGGCGTCGATGGCGTTGTCGAGGAGGTTGCCGACGATGGTCACGAGCTCGCCGCTCGGGATGCCGGTGTCCGCCACGGCCGTGCCCGGGTCGATCTCGAGCCGCACGCCACGCTCGTGCGCCGTGGCGGACTTGCCGAGCAGCAGCGCGGCGAGCACCGGCACCTCGACGGCGTCCACCACGCGGTCGGTCAGCCGCTGCGCCGACACCAGCTCGGCAGTGGCGAACTCGACGGCGTCCTGCTCGCGGCCCAGCTCGATCAGCGAGACGGTGGTGTGCGGCCGGTTGGCGGCCTCGTGGGCCTGGGCGCGCAGCGACTCGGCGAAGGCGCGCAGGCCGGCCAGCTCGCCGGTCAGCGTCTGCAGCTCGGTGTGGTCGCGCAGGGTCACCACGACGCCCGCCGCGCGGCCCGATGCCTCCGCCGGCGACTGGTTGACGACGAGCACGCGGCCCCCGCTGACCTGCACCTCGTCGAGCGTCTGCTCCTGGCGTCGCAGCAGGTCCGCCAGCTCCTCCGAGAGGCCGAGCTCGTCGACGTGCCGGCCGGTCGGGTCGCCGTCCAGGGCCAGGAGGCGGCGGGCCTCGTCGTTGGCGAGCCGGACCCGCCGGTCGCTGTCGACCAGCACCAGCCCCTCGCGGACGGCGTGCAGGACGGCGTGGTGGTAGTCGACCATCCGCGCCAGGGCCGGTGCACCGAGGCCCCGGGTCTGTCGGCGCAGCCGGCGGCTGATCAGCCAGCTCCCCACGGTGCCGGCGAGGAGGGTGACCAGCCCGGTGCCGAGGACGCCGGGCAGCGACCGGGCGAAGTCGGCTCCGATGGCGTCGAGGGTGATGCCGGCCGACACGAGCGCGACGACCTCGCCGTCCGCGTCGACGACGGGCCCCGTGGCCCGGACCGACGGGCCCAGCGTGCCGGTGAAGGTCTCGGTGAAGGTGCGGCCGTCGAGTGCCGGTTCGATGGTGCCGAGGAACTGGCCGCCGATGCGGGACGGGTTCGGGTGCGTGAACCGGGTGCGGTCGGGAGCCATCACGGTGATGAAGGAGGTGCCGGTCTCGCGGCGGACCCGCTCGACGTACGGCTGCAGCGCCTCGGTCGGGCGGGGACCGGTGACCGCGTCGAGCACCAGGGGCGAGGTGGTCAGGGTTGCCACGATGGCGCGTGCCTGGACCGCGGCCTCCTCCTCCGCCGTCCGCCGAGCGCTCTCGTAGGCGACCGCCGTGGCCGTCAGCACGATCACGGCGACCACGAGGGCCTGCAGCACCAGCAGCTGGCGGGCCAGGCTGGGCGACGCTGACAGGTGTCGGAGCGAGAGGTGGGGACGGCGCATCAGGGACAGTGTGCCCCTGCGTCAGTCGTCCTCGTCCTCGAAGACCACCTCGCGCTTGCGCCGGACCGCCGGCAGGACGGCGACCACGAGTGCGAGGACGGCGAGGACCAGCAGCGTGAGGGACAGCGGGCGGGTGAGGAACACGGTGGCGTCGCCACGGGAGATGGTCAGGGCTCGCCGCAGGTACTCCTCCAGCAGCGGCCCGAGCACGAAGCCGAGCAGCAGCGGGGCGGGCTCGCACCCGAGCTTCACGAGGGCGTAGCCCAGGACACCGAAGAACGCGATCGCGTAGACGTAGAACGCGTTCTGCCCCAGCGAGTACGTGCCGATGGTGGCGAAGCCGACGATCGCCGGGAACAGGACCCGGTACGGGATGGTGAGCATCTTCACCCACAGCCCGATCAGCGGCAGGTTCAGGAGCACCAGGAACACGTTGCCGATCCAGAACGAGACGATCAGCCCCCAGAAGAGCTCCGGCTCGTCGCTGATGACGTTCGGCCCGGGAGTGATGCCCTGGATGATCAGCGCACCGATGAGCAGCGCCATGATCGAGTTCGCCGGCAGCCCCAGCGTGAGCAGCGGGATGAAGGACGTCTGCGCGGCCGCGTTGTTGGCCGACTCCGGCCCGGCGACGCCCTCGATGGCGCCCCGGCCGAACTCCTGGGGACGCTTCGAGGAGCGCTTCTCCACGGTGTAGGAGACGAACGACGCGAGGACGTGACCGGCGCCGGGCAGCACGCCCAGCGCGGACCCCATCGCGGTTCCCCGGAGCACCGGCATCCGGATGCGCCGGAAGTCCTCTCGCGTGAGCCAGAGGTTCTCGACCTTCTTCACCGCCACGCGCCGGGTGATGTCGCGTTCCAGGTTGCGCAGGATCTCCGCGACCCCGAAGAGGCCCACGGCGAGGGAGACGAAGTTGAGTCCGCCGTAGAGCTCCCGCTGCCCGAAGGTGAAGCGCGGCGTGCCGGTGGCGATGTCCTGGCCCACCGTGCCGAGCAGGAGGCCCAGCACGATCATCGCCAGGGCCTTGAGCGTCGAGCCGCTCGCCAGCGTGATGGAGGCGATGAGACCGAGGACGACGAGCGAGAAGTACTCGGCCGGGCCGAACTTCAGGGCCACGCCGGCGATCGGGCCGGCGAACAGGGCGACCACGACGGTCGCCACGGTGCCGGCGAAGAAGGAGCCGAGCGCCGCAGTGGCCAGTGCGGGCCCGGCTCGGCCCCGTTTGGCCATCTCGTGCCCGTCGATCGCCGTGACGGCGGCCGAGGACTCCCCGGGCAGGTTGATGAGGATCGCCGTGGTCGACCCGCCGTACTGGGCGCCGTAGTAGATGCCGGCCAGCATGATCAGGGCGGTGACGGGGTCGAAGCCGAAGGTGATCGGCAGGAGCATCGCCATCGTGGCGGTCGGACCGATGCCGGGGAGGACGCCGACGGCGGTGCCGAGGGCGACCCCGATGAGACAGAACAGCAGGTTCACCGGGGTGAAGGCCGTCTCGACCCCGAGCTGGAGGTTGTCGATCACGTCCACCGCGATCAGCCCCCCAGCCAGTCGCCGACGAGGGGCAGCCGCAGCTGGAGGGCCACGACGAAGATCAGCACGCTCAGGGCCGTCAGGCTGGCGGCGATCACGAGGGCCGGCACGACGCGGACGCCGCGACCGGCGAGTGCGGCGAGGACGAGCGTCACCAGCAGGGCCGGCACCAGGCCGAGGCCCCGCACCGTGTAGCCGAAGAAGCCGATGGCGGCGACGAGGAACGCGAGCGACCGCCACGGCACGGTGCCGATGTCACCGCCCTCGCCGGCCGTGAACGCCTTGATCGTGATCGCGACCCCGAGGACGACGAGGAGACCACCGAGGAGCAGGGGGAAGAACCCCGGCCCCATCCGCAGCGGCGTCCCGATCTCGTACGTGGCGGACGTGATCGCGAAGGCGAGACCGAAGCCGACGAAGATCGCGCCTGCCAGCAGGTCCTTGCGTGCGTCTCTCAGATCCATGACGTTCCTCTGTGTCGGAGGCGGGCGGTGGGCGGCGCAGCCACCCCACCGCCCGTGCCTCAGCTCGCGGAGACCCCTGCCTCCTCGATGATGGGCCGCCACAGCTCGATCTGGCTGCTGAGTCGCTCCGAGTGCGCCTCCGGCGTGGCGTCCTCCTTCGGTGACGGCGCAGCGCCGAGGTCGGCGAGCTGGTCGACCACGTTCTGGTCCTCGAGCGCGACCTGGAGGGCGGCCGTGAGCTTCTCGACGACCCCGTCCGGGGTCTCGGCCGGCACGTACAGGCCGTGCCACACCCCCACCTGGAGCTCGGCGAACCCGGCCTCCTCGGTGGTCGGCAGGTCCGGGAGGCTCTCGACCCGCTCCGGCGTCGTGACCGCGTAGGCCTTCACCTCACCGCCCTTGATCTGACCCGTCGTGTTGGTCGTCTGGTCGCACATGACGTCGACCTGGCCACCGACGAGGTCGGTCAGCGCGGGGCCGGTCCCCTCGTAGGACACCTCGGTGAGCTTCACGCCGAGGGCGTCCTGCAGCAGCAGACCGCACAGGTGCGAGGCGGCGCCGACGCCCGCGTGGGCGAGCGTCACGTTCTCGGCGTTCTCCTCGAGGTGCTGGACGAGCTCCTCGAAGGTCTCCGGCTCGAAGTCCGACCGGGCGACGATCGTCATGGGCACCTCGGTGACCAGGCCGACGGTCTTGAAGTCCTCCAGCGGGTCGTACGGGAGATCGGCGTACAGCGACGGCGCCGTGGACATGCCGATGTGGTGCATGAGGACGGTGTAGCCGTCGGGCTGCGCGGCCGCGACCTCACCGGCGGCGATGGTGCCGCCGGCCCCCTCGACGTTCTGGACGACGACGGGCTGGCCGAGCTCCTCGCTCATCGGCTCGGCGATCAGCCGGGTGACTGTGTCGGTCGGCCCGCCGGCGGCGAAGGGGACGACGAAGGTGATGTCGCCGTCCGGGTAGCCCTCGGCGTCCTCGTCACTCGTGCCGCCCGAGCCGCCGCCGCACCCGGCGAGGGCGAGGCCCGCGAGGGCGACCCCGGCCACAGCCCGGTGACGGCGGAGCGGTCGTCCGGCTTGCCGCCGGCCGGCGGCGGCCTGCTGCTGGCGTTGCACGCTCATGATCTGGCCCTTTCGAGATGCGAGCGACTCCGAACGCAGCGCAGTCTGCGAGACCAGATGTGACGTGGGCAACATTTCGTACCTTGAGTTCACGCTGCACCTGCCCGGGCACGACCCCGCCGGCAAGGGTGTGAGATCAGCTCACCCGACCGAACCCGCTGCTGCCGCGCACCACCAGCCTGGTCGCGACGGTCTCGCCGGCCGGGAGGAGTCCGCCGTCGAGCACGAGGTCGAGCAGGTCGAGCAGGCGCTCGGCGATGGGTTCCACGGGCACCGAGATGCTCGTGATCTCCGGGCTCACCATCGAGGCGAGCGGGCTGTCGTCGAACCCCGTGACAGCCATGTCCGTGCCGACAGCGATCCCCAGCACCTGCGCGATGGCCACGACGCCCACGGCGATGGAGTCGCTGGACGTCACGACCGCGTCAGGCACGCCGTGGCGCGTCAGGAACTCCGGCAGCCGACCCTTGATCGACGGGAGGGACGCGCCCGTCAGGACGCGATGGCGAGGTAGGCCGATGCCGTGGTGTCTCAGAGCCTCCCGTACGCCGCGGCGGCGCTCGACGTTCCAGTGCGCCGGCTGGCTGTACCCCACGTAGGCCACGTCCCGACAGCCCTGCGCGAGGACGTGCTCGACCGCCTCGTGCATGGCCACGGCGTTGTCGATGTCGAGCGCAGCCACGGTCGGCCCCATGTCGGGCCTGCCCATCACGACGTACGGAACGCCTTGCTCCTCGAGGACCCGAGCGCGCGGGTCGCCGGCGGTGGAGTCGGACAGGATGAAGCCGTCGACGAGGCCCGCCGCGGCCGTCGCGCGGAACTCCTCCGGGCGGTTCTCGTCGTGGGTGAACACCAGCACCCGGCGGTCGTGGTGTGTCGCCGCAGGGACCAGGGCGTGGAGCAGCCCCACCGTGAACGGGTTCGAGATGTCGAGCTGACGGCGGACCATGTCGAACCCGATGAGGCCCGTCCGCCGTGAACGAAGGCTCTGCGCGTAGCGGTTGGGCTGGAAGTCCAGCTCGGCGATGGCCCGCTCGACCCTGAGGCGGGTCGGCTCGGTGAAGCCGCGCCGCCCGTTGATCACGTTCGACACGGTCTGCGCGGACACGCCGGCTGCCTTCGCGACGTCCACGATCCGCGGCCGTCTGGCAGAACTCCTGGCACTCATCGCCCCACCCCATCGACGTCGCTCACGGGCCTCCCGGACCGTGCGGGGGGCAGCGTAGCCACGGCGCCGCTGGCTCCGTCCACCCGTCGTCCACCGAGCCGGGCCGGACCAGATCGTGGAAGAACCCTTGACGCCACGACGCCAGTCTGCCATGTTTCGTTAAATCAGTGTTTCGTTAAAGCGTCAGTACGCCGCCTTCCCCGACCAGGGTCGGCCACGGACCCGGAGGGACAGATGACGGCACCGGCCCTGCCCGCGCCGACCCGCACCGGTCGTCGCAACAGCCCCGCGAGGCCTCAGCCAGGCCCGCGCAAGGGCGACCTTCGCGCGGCGCTGCTGTTCATCGCGCCGGCCGCCCTGGGATTCGTGGCGTTCTACCTGTGGCCGACGATCCGCGGCATCTACCTGAGCTTCACGGAGTTCAGCCTGTTCGGGGCGCCCGAGTTCATCGGGGTCGAGAACTACACCGCCATCGCCCAGGACGCCCTGTTCTGGAACTCCATGAAGGTCACCGTGTGGTACGTCGTGCTCAACATCGGCTTCCAGACCGCGATCGCCCTCGGCCTGGCCGTGCTGATGCACCGGCTGACCACGTCCGGCCTGATCCGCGGCGCCATCCTCCTGCCCTACCTCATCGCCAACGTCGTCGTCGCCCTCCTCTGGTTCTGGATGCTCGACTACCAGATCGGCATCGTGAACACGCTGATGGACTGGGTCGGGCTGTCCCGCATCCCCTTCTTCGGCAGCGAGGACTGGGCGATCCCGACCATCGCCTTCGTCAACGTGTGGCGGCACATGGGGTACACGGCGCTGCTCATCTTCGCCGGGCTGCAGACGATCCCCGCGAGCATCTACGAGGCAGCAGCCGTGGACGGCTCGAACGAGTGGAAGACGTTCTGGCGCATCACCCTGCCGCTCCTGCGGCCGGTCCTCGTCCTGGTCCTCATCGTCACCGTCACCGGCTCGTTCCAGGTCTTCGACACCGTCGCCGTCACCACCGGGGGCGGTCCGGTCAACGCCTCCCGCGTCATCCAGGTCTACATCGTTGAGCGGGCCTTCGAGCGCAGCGACTTCGGGTACGCGGCCGCCCTCTCCGTCGTCCTGTTCGTCATCCTCGCCACCGTCGCCTGGGCCCAGAACCGGTTCCTGCGCGGCAACGAGTCCGACCTCGCCTGAGGAGCTGACATGGCCACCGACGTCACCGCGTACCGATCGGACTCCCTTCCCGGCCGACTCGGCCGAGTCAACGGGGGCCGCGTCCTGTCCTGGGTCGTCCTCTGGCTGTTCATCCTCCTGACGATCTTCCCGTTCTACTGGATGCTCCGCACCGGCCTCTCGAACAACCGCGCGCTGGCCGGCGCCTCCAGCTCGCTGCTGCCGGCGGACTTCACCCTCGGCGCCTTCAAGCGGGTCCTCGGGCTCGCGTCGGTGGAGGAGGCCCTGGCCGAAGGGGGCTCGGGCGCGTCGATCCACTTCTGGCTCTACCTGCGCAACTCCCTGGTCGTCGCCTCGGCGATCACGGTGGGCCAGATCGTCTTCAGCGCGGCGGCGGCGTACGCCTTCGCGCGGCTGCGCTGGCCCGGTCGCGACAGGGTGTTCGGCCTGTTCCTCTCGGCTCTCCTCGTCCCGCCGATCTTCACGAGCCTGCCGAACTTCCTCACCATCAAGTCACTCGGGCTGCTCAACACGCTGCCGGGCATCGTCCTGCCCTCGTTCTTCATGACGCCCTTCGCGGTGTACTTCCTCCGCCAGTTCTTCCTGGGCATCCCGCGCGAGATCGACGAGGCGGCGATGATCGACGGCGCCGGCCACCTGCGGATCTTCTTCCGCATCGTCATGCCGATGTCGGTCGCGCCCGTCGTCACGCTGGCCATCCTGCAGTTCATCGCGGCCTGGAACGACTACTTCTGGCCGCTGCTGGTGGGGCAGACCGACGGGTCCCGAGTCCTCACCGTCGCCCTCGGGGTCTTCAAGTCGCAGACCCCCCAGGGCTCCCCCGACTGGGCCGGCCTCATGGCCGCGACCCTGATCGCCGCCCTTCCGATCATGGTGCTCTACGCGATCTTCGGGCGGCGGATCGTCAACTCCATCGGCTTCACCGGCATCAAGTAGGCCTCCCTCATCACCCCTCGGACCACCGGTCCGCCCAGGAAGGACAGCAATGAACCGCACCAAGACCTGGCTCGTCACCGCGATGGCGGCCGTCCCGCTCCTCACCGTCTCCGCCTGCGGCAGTGGTGGCGGCGAAGCCACAGCAGGCTCCGACTCCGACGTCACGACCATCGACTACTGGCTCTGGGACGCCAACCAGCAGCCGGCGTACCAGCAGTGCGCCGACGCCTTCGCGGCGGACAACCCCGGCCTGGCCGTCGAGATCACCCAGCGCGGCTGGGACGACTACTGGGCGACCCTGACCACCGGCTTCCAGTCGGACACCGCCCCCGACGTGTTCACGGACCACCTGTCGAAGTACCCGGAGTTCGTGCAGAACAACGTGCTCCTGCCCCTCGACGACGTCGTCCCGGACATCGACACCGACCAGTACGCCCCGGGCCTCGCCGAGCTCTGGGTCGCCCAGGACGGCAAGCGCTACGGCCTGCCGAAGGACTGGGACACCGTCGCGCTCTTCTACAACAAGGAGATGGCCGAGGCCGCCGGCATCACCGAGGAGGAGATGCAGAACCTGACGTGGAACCCCAACGACGGCGGAACCTACGAGGACGTCATCGCGAAGCTGACCGTCGACGAGAACGGCAAGCGTGGTGACGAGGCCGGCTTCGACAAGACCAAGGTGGCCGTCTACGGTCTCGGCCTGCCGGGCTCCGGTGGCGCCAACGGCCAGACCGAGTGGAGCTACTTCACCCAGACCACGGGCTGGACCCACACCGACGAGAACCCGTGGGGGACGAGCTACAACTTCGACGACCCGCGCTTCCAGGAGGCCATCGCCTGGTGGAAGGGCCTCATCGACAAGGGGTACATGCCTGCCCTCGAGACCACCGTCGGGGCGAGCATGAACGACAACTTCGGTGCCGGGAAGTCGGCCATCAACGCCAACGGCTCCTGGATGATCGGCTCCTACGCCGGCTACGAGGGCGTCGAGCTGGGCATCGCGCCCACCCCCGTCGGCCCCAGCGGCGAGCGCGCGAGCATGTTCAACGGTCTGGCCGACTCCATCTTCGCCGGCACGGACGACAAGGAGGCCGCCGGCAAGTGGGTCGCCTTCCTCGGGTCGGCCGAGTGCCAGGACCTGGTCGGCAAGGCCGGCGTCGTCTTCCCGGCGATCCAGTCCGGCATCGACGAGGCGAAGAAGGCGTTCGAGGCCAAGGGGGTCGACGTCACCGCGTTCACCCAGCACGTCGAGGACGGGACGACCTTCCTGTTCCCCATCACCGACCACGCCTCCGACATCAACGCGATCATGTCTCCTGCCATGGACGCCGTGCTCTCGGGTACGGCGGACGTCGAGTCCCTCACCGCCGCCAACGACCAGGTCAACGCGCTGTTCCAGTGACCTGACCGAGCCCGGGCCCCTCGGCGGGCCCGGGCTCGCGTTCGGGCTCGGCGGACGACGCCGGGCCCACGACCACCGACCACCACGTACCCGGAGAGCTCTGTCCCGTGACCGTCGCCGCCTCGACGCCCGCCTCGCCCGTCCCCGTGCCGTCCACGCCCGTCGGCCACGACCGGGAGACGGTCGTCGCTCTCACCCGTGGCGGCACCACGCTGCTGCTCCGCCTCGGACCGCGGACACTCCCGGGCGTCGTGTACTGGGGCCCGGCGCTCCCCGGGGCGACGGACCCGGCGGAGGTGCTGCGCGCGCTCGACGTCCCGGTCACGGACTCCGTGATCACCACGCAGGAGCACGTCGGCGTCCTCCCCTTGCACAGCAGCGGCTGGCTGGGCAGGCCGGGCCTCCTCGGCCACCGCAACGGCCGGGACTGGAGCCCCGCCTTCGACTCGGTGCGCCACGACGTCCGCACGGACGCCACCGCGGCCGAGCCGTCCGGCGTCCGGCTGAGGTCCGAGGCCGTCGACCACGCCTCCCGCCTCGTCGTCGGGACCGACGTCGAGCTGCTGGACACCGGCCTCGTGCGGCTTCGTGCCACCGTGCGCAACGCCGGCGCCGAGCCGTTCGAGGTGACCCAGCTCGAACCCGCCCTGGCCGTTCCGTCGCAGGCCGTGGAGCTGCTGGACTTCACCGGCCGCCACTCCAGCGAGCGGCACCCGCAGCGACGCCCGTTCGACATCGGGGCCTGGGTGCGCGAGTCGTGGGGCGGTCGGCCGGGGCACGACGCCGCCACGCTGCTGGTCGCCGGCGCCACCGGCTTCGGGTACCGCCGGGGCCCGGTGTGGGGCGTGCACCTCGCCTGCGCCGGGAACCAGGTCGTCTACGCCGAGCGCACCACCACCGACTGGCGGCTGCTGCGGGGCGGGGAGCGGCTGCTGCCCGGTGAGGTCGTCCTCGGGGCGGGAGAGAGCTACTCGTCGCCGTGGCTCGTCGGCACCTCCGGCGAGGGGCTCGACGAGGCCTCGGCGCGCATCCACGCCACGCTCCGCGCCCGTCCTCGGCACCCCTCCACTCCCCGGCCGGTGCTGCTGAACACCTGGGAGGCCGCGTACTTCGACCACGACCTCGACCACCTGCTGGACCTGGCCGACCGGGCCGCCGAGATCGGCGTCGAGCGGTTCGTCCTGGACGACGGGTGGTTCGGCCGCCGACGGGACGACACCAGGGGGCTGGGCGACTGGGTCGTCGCGCAGGACGTGTGGCCGCAGGGGCTGCGTCCGCTCGTCGACCGGGTGCATGCCCTCGGGATGGACTTCGGCCTGTGGATCGAGCCGGAGATGGTGAACCTCGACTCCGAGCTCGCCGGGCAGCGCCCCGAGTGGCTCTTCCAGACCCCGCACGGGCCGGGCATCGCCTCCCGTCACCAGCACGTCCTCGACCTCGGCCACCCCCAGGCGTACCGGCACATCCTCGAGCGGATCAGCTCCCTGGTCACCGAGTACGACATCGCCTACCTGAAGTGGGACCACAACCGGCCCCTGGTCGACGCCGGCCACTCGCCGTCCGGCACGCCCGGCGTCCACCAGCAGAGCGGGGCGGTCCTGCGTCTCATGGCCGAGCTCAAGGAGCGCCACCCCGGGCTCGAGATCGAGTCGTGCGCGGGCGGCGGGGCGCGCATCGACCTCGCGACCGTCGAGGTCACCGACCGCTTCTGGGTGTCCGACTGCATCGACGCCCACGAGCGGCACCGGCTCAACCCGTTCACCGGTCTGATCGCTCCTCCCGAGCTCCTCGGGACGCACGTGGGAGCCGGCGGGGACCACACCACGGGCCGTCACCTGGCGCTCGACTTCCGTGCCGGCACGGCCCTGTGGGGCCACATGGGGATCGAGTGGGACCTGACGAGCGCCGAGCCGGCCGAGCTGGCGCGGCTCAAGGCCTGGGTCGCCCTGCACAAGCGGCACCGGCACCTGCTGCACCGCGGTGTCGTCGTCCACGCGGACACCGCCAACCCCGCCGTCCAGCTCGACGGGGTCGTCGCCCAGGACGGCAGCGAGGCCCTCTACAAGCTCTCGATGCTGGAGCACAGCCTCGTCTGGCCGGCGGGACGCTGCTCCCTGCCCGGGCTGCGCCCGGACGCGACCTACCGGGTCACCCTCGTCACCCCGGACGGCGAGGTGCCTCCTGACACGTTCGCCCCCGAGTGGGCCCGGCGCGGCGTCACCCTGCCCGGCGCCGTCCTGGGAGGTGTGGGGCTGCAGGCTCCGTTCCTGAAGGTCGACACGCTGGTCCTCGTCCACGCCGAGGTGGTCGACGGCTGACGGCTACCGGACGTCGACGGTGAGCGGCTCCTGCCGCACCGGGTCCCTCCGGCGTCTCAGGCGCAGCAGGACGTCGGCATGCGGTCGCGGAACAGCCCGGCCGTCAACCGCAGCGCCTCGGCGGTGGTGAGGTACGGCGCCCAGGTGTCGGCCACGTCGTCCACGGTCATCCCGGCGCGGATCGCGTACGTGGCGGCCAGCATCATGTCGCCGGCGCCGTCGGCGAGCGCGTGCACCCCGAGGACGGCGCCCGTCGCGGCGTCCGCCACGACCTTCACCGCGCCGCGGGCGTCGTGGCTCACCAGCGCTCGGGGGACGGCGGACATCGCCAGCACCCGGCTGTCGGTGTCGTGGCCGAGCGCCCTGGCCTCGGCCTCCGTGAGGCCCGCCGACGCCAGCTGGGGTCGGGTGAAGACCACGGAGGGCAGGCCGGTCCAGTCCACCCGTGCGGGGCCGGCGTCGAGCGCGTTGAGTGCCGCGACCCGGCCGGCGGCGGCCGCCACGTACACGTACTGCGGCGCGCCGGTGACGTCGCCCGCCGCCAGCACCCGGGGGTTGCTCGTGCGCTGCTCGGCGTCCACCACCACGAACCCTCGCTCGTCGGTGGCCACCCCGGCGGCGTCCAGGCCCAGGCCGCCGGTCCGTGGCCGGCGCCCGGTGGCCACCAGCAGACGCTGGCCGCGCACCGTCGTCCCGGAGACGGTCGTCACGGCGACGCCGCCGCCGTCCTCGGCGACGCGGACGGCGTGCTCCGGCAGCACGGTGATGCCGTCGCCGGCGAGCGCGGCGCGCAGGGCGGCGGCGAGCTCGGGCTCCGCCCGCGGCGCCACCCGCCCGACCAGGGTGACGTCGCTGCCGAGGTGCGCGAAGAGCTGCGCCTGCTCCAGCCCCACGTCGCCGCCGCCGACGACGACCAGCGAGCGGGGCAGCTCGGTGAGCTCCATCGCCGTCGTGGAGGTCAGCCAGCGGACGTCCTCCAGTCCGTCGACGTCGGGCCGTGCCGGCTCCGCGCCGGTGGCCACGACGTACGCCTTCGCGCGCAGCGTCTCGCCGTCCACCTCGAGCGTGAGCGGGTCGCGGAACCGTGCCTGCCCGTGGCGGACCGAGAACCCGTGCGCGGCAGCGACGTCCGCGTACTTGGCCTGCCGCATGCCCTGCACCAGGGCGTCCTTCTGCGCGACCAGTGCGGCGAGGTCGACCCCACCGGCGCTCGTCGGGACGCCGTCGAAGGGGTTGACCTGCGCCGCGTGCCGGGTGCCCGCCGCGGCGAGCAGCGTCTTGGACGGCACGCAGCCGACGTTGACGCACGTGCCGCCGAGCGTCCCGCTCTCGACGAGGACGGCGCTCGCGCCCTGGCGCCGCGCCGCGATCCCCGCAGCCATCGCCGCGCCGCCCGACCCGACCACCACGAGGTCGACCTCGCCACGTTCCGCACCACCCATGTCGGCCACACTTGACCTTCCACCGCAGGGGAAGGTCAAGTCGTGCTCATCGGTCAGGTCGCCCGCGCCGCCGGGACCACCACCAAGGCGCTGCGCTTCTACGAGCAGCAGGGCCTGCTGCCGCCGCCGTCCCGCACGCCGGGCGGCTACCGGGACTACCCCACCGACGTGCTGTCGCGCCTGGAGTTCATCGCGCGCGCCCGGCGGGCCGGCCTCGCCCTGGCCCAGGTGCGAGAGGTCCTGGCGGTGAGGGACGCCGGGCAGGCGCCGTGCTCGCACGTCCGGCACCTGCTGGACGACCGGCTCGAGGACCTCGACGCCCGCATCGCCGAGCTGGCCGGCCTGCGGGAGGCCGTGGCCGCGCTGCGTGCCGCCGCCGGTCCGGAGGGCGACGACGCCTGCGACGCGCGGGCGGTCTGCCGCTACCTGTGAGAGGTGAGGCCGTGGCGTGGCGTCGCAAACGACGGCGTCATGCCGAGCATCGCCCGAACGGACGGTTCGCCCTCGATCCGTGCCGCGGCGTCGGCGGCCTTCCCTAGCCTGACGGCGTGACCGGGGACGCCCTGCTGGCCTACCGGCGTCCCTCGGCGCTCGTGGGCGACCGGCTGACGCTCGAGACCTCGGGCGGCACCAGCACCCTCGGCGCCCAGGCCAACCCGCGCTTCTTCGCCGGCTTCCTCACCGAGCCCGAGCAGGGCGCGCAGGCGCTGCTCGCCGTCGCGGCGGTGGCCCGATCCCGCTACTTCGTCCCGATGACGTCGCAGCGCCTCCAGGCGATCCTCGACCCGGTCGTCACGAGCGACGGCGAGCGCCTGCGGTTCGAGTCCTTCTCCGGCTGCTGCGGCGTCTACGCGCGGTACGACGTCCTCGCCGACGGCATGGACGGCGACGTCCTCGACCGCGGCACGACGAACGTGGACGTCAACGGTCCCCTCCAGGAGGCCCTCACGCGGGTCGGCGGGCGGGAGCCGCTGCACCTGTCGGTCGGGCCCGACGACCTCACCGTCACGACGCTGGACGACGCCGTCGTCGAGCGCCGCGTGACGCTGCCGCCACGCTGGGCGCGCGGGTTCGCCGAGGTGCCGGCGGCCACGTCGGGCATGGACCTGCGCGCCGAGCTGGCCCCCGGCGAGGCCCGCCGCTTCCTGCGCTCGCTGCCGCGAGGCGGCAGCCGGGGCGTGCTCTGGGCGGTCGCGAGCGGTCGGAGCCTCCGGCTGACCACCCGACCGGCGGCCGGTGCGGTCTGCCTGGCCGGGCCGGAGCGGCTGGCCCAGCTCGACCCGGTGCTGCGGTTCGCCACCGGGCTGCGCGTCTACGGCCCGGCCGTGGACGGCGCACCCGTGGCGAGCGCGTGGGAGATCGTGCTGCCCGGGGGGAGGCTGACGCTCACCGTCTCCCCGGACCTGTCGCGCGGCTTCTCCGGCGAGGGGGGCCTGCTGCTCGACCTCGCCGACGACCGGGCCGCCGACGACGCGGACCTCGTGCTGGACGCGTTGGCGTTCACCGCCGGAGACGACGTGGCGTCGCTCGCCGAGGACACCGGCCTGCCGCCGGCCCGGGTGCGCGGCGCCCTCGCCGCCCTCGGCTCGTCCGGCCGGGTCGGCTACGACGTCGCCGAGGCCCGCTGGTTCCACCGCCAGCTGCCGTACGACGCGGCGGCCGCCGACGCCAACAACCCGCGGCTCCGCGCCGCCCGGGCGCTGATCGAGGAGAACCGGCTGCACGCGGACGGCGACCTCGTCGTCGTCCGCCTCGACGACCACGAGCAGCACGTGCGGCGCGCGCCGTCCGGCTGGACCTGCACGTGCCCGTGGTGGGCGCGCTACGGCGGCCGCCGCGGCCCGTGCAAGCACGTGCTCGCCGCCCGGATCGCCCAGGGGGCGATCTCGTGACCCTCACTCCCGAGGCGCTGCGCGCCGCCGTGGAGCGGGGCGACCCCGACCGGGTGCGCGAGGTGCTGGCGGGCGCCGACGAGGCCGAGCGCCGCGCCTGCGTGCCGCTCGTCAAGGAGCTCGCCGGCCGCGACGGGTGGCCTCCCGCGCAACGGCTCTCGCCCGAGCGCCTGACGGCGGCGGCCGACGCCCTGCTCGCCGCGCGGCTCGGCGTCACCGGTGGCGCAGCGGCGGTCGCCACCCTGGTGCGCCGGCAGTACGGTCGGCGCGTCCACGACCTGGTGGTCGGGGTGCTCGTCGACCGGTCGCCGCCGTGGCTGGACGGCGTGGTCGCCCGGCTCGTGGCCGACGACACCTCCGAGCTCTGGAACAGCCCGTGGCCGGTGGCCGAGGCCCTGCGGCGGCACCTCGGCCTGCCCCGGCCGAGCACCCCGGCCTACCTCGTCGGCGTCGTGCAGGACCTCACCCCGCCGTGGTCGAGCGAGCCCGTGCGGGGCGACGTGCTCGCCGAGCTGCGCGGTGACCCCGGCCTGCGTGACCTCGTGCCGGCGCTGCTCGAGGTGCCCGACGTCGGATCGACCCTCGCCGTCGCCGACGTCGAGTCCGTGCAGGACGGCGGGCGCTGGACGACGCGGGCGCGGGCGCCGGAGCGCACCTGGTGCGGGGCGGTGGTCGCCCTCACGGCGGAGGGGCTGCTCGACCGGTCCGAGGTGCTCGACCTCTGCCTCGGCGCACTCCTGCGCGGCGGCAAGCGGGAGCACGTCGGCTGGTTCGTGGGCCTGCACGACGCGCTCGCGCCGACGGACGACGAGGTCGCCGCCCGGCTGCGCACGTACACCGGCCTGCTCGCGTCGGGCGCGGGCCCGGCGGCGACGCTCGCGCAGCGGTTCCTCAAGGGCCTGGACGCCGCGGGGAGGCTGGACGCCGACGTCGTCGCCGACGCCACGCGGGCGGCCCTCGCTCGGCGGGAGAAGGGGCTGGCCACCGCCCAGCTCTCGTGGGTGCAGCGGGTCGCTCGCCGACGTCCCGACGCGGTCGGTGACCTCGCGGTCGCCGTCGCCGACGGACTCGCCCACGAGCGACGGGACGTCGCGGAGCGCGTCCTGGCGGTCCTGGAGGGGCTGAGCGCGTCGGGGCCGCTCCCGGAGTCCGTGCTGGACGCCGTCCGGGCCCGCGCCGCCGACCTGCCGGTCACCCTCCGGCCGCGCGCCGAGGCCGTCGTCGGGCCGCTGGCGCCGGCGGACGACCCGGCCGAGCCGCTCCTCGTCGTCCCGCCGCCCCGCTCGGTGGAGCCGCCGGTCGGCACGGTGGACGACCTCGTGTCCGTGGCCGCCACCTACCTGGCCCGGCCCGACCCGCTGATCGCCGAGCGCGTGATGGACGGCGTGGCCCGCCTCGGCGCGCCGCACCGGGAGGAGCTGCGGGCCGCCCTCGCACCGTTGGGCAGCCGGGTCGTGCCCGACGAGCAGGGCTCCGGGACGGCCGCCCAGTGGTTCGGGCGGGCACCGGTGCACGGCCTCCTCCACGCCCTGATCACCGACCCGCCACCCGCCCCGGCGCGGCGGCTGCTCGGCTTCGGGGCCCGGCAGCCCGACCACCGGGTGTACTGGCCGGACCCGGCCGGCCCGGAGGGCGCCCGGACCGCGCGGGTCCGCGAGCTCCTCGAGAACGTCCGGCGCGGCGGGGCGCAGCCCCTGCTGGCCACGCCGGCCACCGGCTGCGGTCACGTCGACCTCGAGGCGCTGGTCGCGGCCGTCGAGAGCGCCGCGGCGGCAGGGCACGACCTGTGGCAGTGGGACCTCGAGCAGGCCTGGCTCCGGGTGCCTCGCGGCGAGGTGCCGTCGGCGCTGCTCGACCGGCTGGCGCGGGTCCCGACGCCGGCGGCCGGCTGGCTCCGCGCCCGTCTGGTCGGGGGCACGCTGCCCGACCCGGTGGTCACTCCGGCGGCCGTGCCCGTCACTCGTCACCGGTGGGGGCGCGCCGTCCCGACCCAGCTGGCCGGTGAGCTGGTCGTGGACGTCGCATGGCCGGGCCTGGCGGACCCCGGCTCGGGGTCGTTGGTGCAGCGCGCCGTGGCGGTGCCCTCGCTCGCCGACCAGGCCGCCGTCGAGTGGTGGGAGGGACCGCGCCGCTCCCCGCTGGAGGTGCTGCTCACGCTGCCCTCGCACCGGGAGGTCGCGGCCGGGTACGTCGTCGCCGACGCGGTCGGCACCGAGCACCGGCTGCCGGACGCCGCCCGGGAGGCGGTCGGCCTGCTGCCCGAGGCGGAGGGCCCCACCGGCCTGGCCACCCACCTCGCGCTGGTCTACACCGCCGCCAACGCCGACGCCGCGGCGCGCACCGCCGCCGTCGACGCCCTGGAGGGCTTCGCCGTGCGGGGCGGCCTCGACGCCGCTGCCGCCGGCGTCGTGCTCGGCGGGCGGCTGGCCGGCTCGCCGGTGAAGCCGGGTCGCGTGCACGCGGTGCTCGCCGAGGTCGCCCGCGGCCCGGTGCCGGCGCGGCGCCTCGTGTGGGAGCTGCTCGCCGCAGCCCTGCCCCTGGCCCTGCCCAGCCGGCGGCGGGGGCTGCCCGACCTCGTCGGGCTCGCCGCCGAGACCGCAGCCGCAGTCGGCGTCCGCGGCGTGGTCCCGGGGCTGGGGGACCTGGCCGACTCCACCGGCGGGGGGCGCCTGGCGGTCGAGGCGCGCCGGCTGCGCGACGTCCTGCAGGGCTGACCGGTCGCTCAGCCGGGGCGCAGCTCCAGGACGTCCGCGGTCTCCCCGCGGACGCACGTGGAGGTGCCGGCCGGGACGGCGAGGTAGCCGCACAGCCGCAGGGGGTGGTCGCCGTCGGAGGCCCCGTCGACGACCTCGTGGTCCAGCGGGCGTCCGAGCAGCAACCGCAGCTCGGCGGGCGGCGGCGGCGCGCCGTCCGAGAGCCTGAGCACGACGTGGTCGGTCATGTCGGCTCAACGGCGAACCCGGGCCGGGGTCACGCCGCGGCTC
>JBKHXE010000020.1:0-18108 GCA_046566185.1 Actinomycetes bacterium
CGCTCGCACTGGAGGTCTCCGCGGCGCAGCAGGACCGCGCGCGCCTCGCCGTGCTGGAGGACCGGGACCGGATCGCCCGCGACCTGCACGACCTCGTCATCCAGCGGCTGTTCGCCGTCGGACTGTCTGTGCAGTCGGCGGCCCGCACGGTGAACCCTGAAGTGTCGGAGCGGCTCGAGCACGTCGTCGACGACCTCGACGAGACGATCAAGGACGTGCGCCGCACGATCTTCCAGCTCCAGGCACGCCATCCCGCAGGCGGCCTGCGGCAGGACATCGAGTCGGTGGTCACCGAGGCCGGCGACGCCCTGGGCTTCGCTCCCCGGCTGCGGGTCGAGGGGCCGCTGTCGTCGGTGCCGGCGCCGATCGCGGAGGACCTCGTCGCCGTCCTGCGCGAGTCCCTGTCGAACGCCGCCCGCCACGCCTCGGCGAAGCGGGTGGTCGTCGACGTGCGGGTGGGGTCCGAGATCCTCGTCGAGGTGTCGGACGACGGCCGCGGCATCCCGCAGGAGCCGACCCGGCGCAGCGGCCTGGCGAACCTCGCGGACCGGGCGGCCGCGCACGGCGGCGAGTTCGAGTCCGTGCCGGGCGAGCGCGGCGGGACGACGCTGCGCTGGCGGGTGCCGCGGTGAGGACCGTGGACGTCGACGCGGTCCCCTCGCTGCTGGGCCGCGTCCCCCCGAGCCCCCGCGTGGTCGTGAGCGGCAACTTCGCCACGCCGGCGACGCTGCTGGCGGCGGTGGACGCGGCGCTGCCCGCCTACCGGCTCTTCGCCCTCAACGGCCAGCCGGGCCTGCCGGACCGTGACGGGGTCGTGCCGGAGACGGCGTTCGTGGGCCCCGGCCAGCGCCGCCACCCTCGGCTGAGCTACGTGCCCAGCCGGCTGTCGCTGGTCCCGCGGCTGTTCGCCACCACTCTCCCGCCGGACGTCGTCGTCCTGCACACCACCACCCCGCGCGACGGTGCGGTGTCGCTCGGCACCGAGGTCAACGTGCTGCCCGCCGCGGTGGAGGCGGCGCGACAGCGCGGCGGCCTCGTCATGGCGCAGATGAACCCCCGCATGCCGTGGACCTACGGCGACGCCGTGCTGCCCCTGGAGGACGTCGACCTCGCGGTCGAGGTGGACGAGCCGCTGGCCGCCCACACACCGGTGCCGGTCGACGCGACGTCGGCGGCGATCGGGGAGCGGGTGGCCGCCCGGGTGGGGGACGGCGCGACGCTGCAGACCGGCATCGGCGCCGTCCCCGACGCCACGCTGGCGGCGCTGACCGGCCGGCGGAACCTGCGGGTCTGGACCGAGATGTTCAGCGACGGCGTCCTCGCGCTCGACGCGGCCGGCGCGCTGGACCCCGACACCCCGCTGACGACGAGCTTCGTCTTCGGGTCGGCCGAGCTCTACGCGTGGCTCGACGGCAACGAGCGCGTGCGGGTGCTGCGCACCGAGCGCACCAACGCGCCGGGAGCGATCGCCCGCAACCCCGCGATGACGAGCGTCAACACCGCGCTGCAGGTCGACCTGTTCGCCCAGGCGAACGCGTCGCGGATCGGCACCCGCATCTACTCCGGCTTCGGCGGGCAGACGGACTTCATCGTCGGGGCGCTGCAGTCCGAGGGGGGCCAGGCGCTGATGGCGCTGCGGTCGTGGCACCCCAAGGCGCGGTGCTCGACGATCGTGCCGCTGGTCGACGAGCCGGTGACCTCCTTCCAGCCCAGCGCGGTCGTCACCGACCAGGGCGTCGCGCAGGTGTGGGGACACGACGAGCGCGGGCAGGCCCGCCACCTCATCGAGCACGCCGCGCACCCGGACGTCCGGGACGAGCTGTGGGAGGAGGCGCACGCCCTCGGGCTCGCCTGAGCGCGCCGCGGCCGGTCATCCCAGCAGGTCCGCCAGCGGCCGGCGCGGTGTCGGCGGGACGTTCACGAGCGGGTGACCGAGGCGCAGCACGACCTGCGGGTGGTCGAGCAGGTCCAGCACGTCGGCCAGCTCGCGCCGCGTCCCGGCGTCCTGCGTCGCCTGGTCGGCGAACGTGGCGACGAGCCCGGCGCCGGTGGCCCGCAGCAGCAGACGCTGCAGGGCCATCCCGGCCACCAGCCAGTCCTGCCGGCGGTCGCCGGCGGTGCTGATCGCGACGAGCGTCGAGCGGTCGAGCACCTCGTCGACGTCCTCCTCCCGGACCGGCTCGGTCTGCTCCTGCACGAGGGAGTCCACGGGGTAGGGAGCGGTCCCGAGCGAGCCGATCGGCAGGCCGTCGACCGGCGGCTCCTCCGGCCCCCAGTGCCGGATCCAGCTCTCCACCTCGCGGAGGAACGCCGGGCTGTCCGACTGACCGCGGACCGCTCGCGTCAGCAGCCGCGCCACCGCGTGCCGCCCCGCACGGTCGACGACCGTCAGTCGCGCACCCTCGCGGGTGACCGAGCGCTCCAGGTCGCCGAGCGTCTCCGCGTCGACCGCCTCGCCGCTGTGCAGCCGCCGGTGGGTGCGCCGGGTGGGCACCGCCGCGGCGTCCGCGAGGTCGTCCACGGACGGCGGGTGCGCCGACCCCTCCTCGACGACGGCGAGCAGCGTCGCGTCAGCCGGGTCGGGCAGGAGGCGGACACGGGGCCGGACGCCGCGGCCCGCCAGCGCGACCGCGGCGTTGAGCACCGCCGTCCCGCAGGAGATCGTCCGCAGGCGCCCTGCCGGGTCGAGCACCGGCAGGCTCCGCGAGGCGTCCTCGTGGACCTCGATCCCGTGCTCGAGGGCACGGAAGGACCACGGCTGGGTGTTGTGCACGGACGGCGCGAGGCGCGCCGCCTCGACCATCGCCCGGACGTGCCCGCTCAGCGTGGTGCCCGTCGTCCCGCTCATGTCGCCTCCTCACCGCCACACCCGTCGGTGCAGCGATGGTCGGCCGCGGGCGTGGTCCGTCGCGAGGGGCGAAGGTCCCCCGGGCCGGGCCGTCAGCCCCGAAGGCGTCCGTACCGGGCGCGGACGAACGAGTAGAGGCCGTAGGCGATCAGGCCGGCGGCGACCACGACGAGCAGCCCCACGCCGAAGGGCTGCTGCCGCAACTCGTCCAGCGCACCGTCCAGCCCCGTGGCCTCGGACGGGTCGGCCTGCCACGCGGCCACCCCGAAGAGGAGGCCGACCACGGCGAGGGCGACGCCCTTGCCGACGTAGCCGACCGTGCCGAGCCGGACGACGGCCGGGCCGAGCTGGCCGGCGGTGCCGCCGCCCTGGAGGTCCTCGAGGAACCTCTTCCGGACGCCCTTGACGACGTGGTGGCCGGCCACGCCGAGGACGACGACCCCGACGACCCCGACGAGGAGGCGGCCACCCGGCATCTCCATCAGGCGCCGCGTGGCGTCGGCGCTCTGCTCGCTGCTGCTCGAGCCCGCCCCGGAGGCGAACCCGTACGTCGTCCAGGCGAGGGCCACGTAGACGACCCCCTTGGCGACGTCCTTGACGCGCTCGCCGGTGCGCTGCGAGGTCCAGACACCTTGGGAGAGGTAGATCAGGCCGAGCGCCACGAAGCCCGCCACGCCCACCCACAGCAGGAGCTCACCGAAGGGCTGGGCGGCGATCCGGGAGAGGGCGCCGGACTGGTCGGCGCTCGTCCCGCCGCCACCGAGCGCGGACTGCAGGGCCAGCCAGCCGATGAGCAGGTGCAGTACCCCGCTGACCGCGTACCCGACGCGGGCCACCAGGGTCAGCTTGTCGCTCGACGCGGCACCGCGTGCCGCTCCTGCCGCTCCACCCAGCGTCGTCATCCGGCGATGATGGCCCCGGGGGTCACTCGGCGCCCGTCGAGGCGACCAGCCGGTCGAGGAAGGTCAGCTGGCCGCGCACCAGCCGTCGGCGTGCCAGGTCGAGAGGGGTCCACTCGACGCGGTCGATCTCCGGGAACTCGTGGAGCCGTCCACTGCGGGGCGGCCACTCCAGGGTGAAGGTGCCGGGGACGACGTCCGCGGGGTCGAGGTCGGCCTCCAGCGCCCACACCGACAGCCGCTTGCCGCTGGGCTGGCGCACCTCCCCGAGCGGCACGAGCGGACCGGCGGGGACGGGCAGGCCGAGCTCCTCGGCGAACTCGCGCCGCGCGGCCGCCTCCGGCTCCTCGTCGCCGGAGTACTCGCCCTTGGGCAGCGACCAGGCGGCGGCGTCCTTGCCGGCCCAGAACGGGCCCCCCATGTGGCCGATGAGGACCTCCGGCTCGCCGTCCGGCGTCCGGCGGTGCAGGAGGAGGCCGGCGCTTCGCACCACGGGGGCAGCGTAGGCCTCGCTTCCGGAACCGACCTGGGCCAGGCTGGTCGCCATGACGCCGACGGAGGACCGTGCTCGTGCCCTGACGCCCGACGAGCTGACCGCGATCGACGCCTGGTGGCGGGCGGCGAACTACCTGTCGGTCGGGCAGATCTACCTGATGGACAACCCGCTGCTGCGCGAACCGCTGGTGGCCGGGCACGTCAAGCCGCGCCTGCTCGGGCACTGGGGCACGTCGCCGGGGCTCAACTTCGTCTACGCCCACCTCAACCGCGTCATCATGCAGCGGGACGTCGACATGATGTACGTCATCGGCCCCGGTCACGGCGGCCCGTCGATCGTGTCGGCATGCTGGCTCGAGGGCACGTACTCCGACGTCTACCACGAGGTCACCCGGGACGCCGCCGGCATGAAGCGGCTGTTCACCCAGTTCAGCTTCCCCGGCGGCATCCCCAGCCACGTCGCGCCGGAGACGCCCGGGTCGATCCACGAGGGCGGCGAGCTCGGCTACGCCCTGTCGCACGCGTACGGGGCCGCGTTCGACAACCCCGACCTGGTCGTGGCCTGCGTCGTCGGTGACGGCGAGGCCGAGACCGGGCCGCTGGCGACGTCCTGGCACTCGAACAAGTGGCTCGACCCGTCACGGGACGGCGCGGTGCTGCCGGTGCTCCACCTCAACGGCTACAAGATCGCCAACCCCACCGTGCTCGCGCGCATCCCCGAGGAGGAGCTGGTGTCGCTGATGCGCGGCTACGGCTACGAGCCGTTCGTGGTGGCCGGCAGCGACCCCGAGGAGATGCACGAGGCGTTCGCGGCGACGCTGGACGCCTGCATGGACCGGATCTCCGCGATCCAGCACGCCGCCCGGCACGAGGGGGAGACGCGGCGTCCGACGTGGCCGATGGTGGTGCTGCGGACGCCGAAGGGCTGGACGGGGCCCAAGGAGATCGACGGCAAGAAGGTCGAGGGCTACTGGAGAAGCCACCAGGTGCCGTTCGCCGACACCCGGAAGAACCCGGACCATCTCGAGGCGCTGCGGCAGTGGATGCTCTCGTACCGGCCGGAGGAGCTGTTCGACGAGGACGGCCGGCCCGTGCCCCTGATCCGCGACCTGCACCCGCCGGGCGACAAGCGGATGAGCGCCATCCCGCACGCCAACGGCGGCCTGCTCCTGGAGCCGCTGCGCCTGCCCGACTGGCGCTCGCACGCCGTCGACGTCCCGGCGCCCGGCGCGTCCGCCGCCGAGGCCACCCGAGTCATGGGGACGTTCCTGCGCGACGTGATGGCGGCCAACGAGTCGACACGCAACTTCCGGCTGTTCTCACCGGACGAGAACAACTCCAACCGCTGGCAGGACGTGCTGGACGTGACCGACCGCGCGTGGAACGCCGAGCTGCTGCCCGAGGACGACAAGCTGGCACGCGGCGGCAGGGTGATGGAGATCCTCTCCGAGCACACGTGCCAGGGATGGCTCGAGGGGTACCTGCTCACCGGCCGGCACGGGTTCTTCTCGTGCTACGAGGCGTTCATCCACATCGTCGACTCGATGGTCAACCAGCACGCGAAGTGGCTGAAGGTCACCAACGGCATCGAGTGGCGGCGGCCGATCGCCTCGCTGAACTACCTCCTCTCCAGCCATGTGTGGCGGCAGGACCACAACGGCTTCTCCCACCAGGACCCGGGCTTCATCGACCACGTCGTCAACAAGAAGGCCGAGGTCGTTCGGGTCTACCTGCCGCCGGACGCCAACACCCTGCTGTCGGTCACGGACCACTGCCTGCGCACCAAGCAGTACGTCAACGTGATCGTGGCCGGCAAGCAGCCGGCTCCCCAGTGGCTGGACGCCGAGGCGGCTGCGCTGCACTGCGCCAAGGGCATCGGCATCTGGGACTGGGCGAGCAGCGACCAGGGAGCCGAGCCGGACGTGGTGATGGCCTGCGCCGGTGACGTGCCGACGATGGAGACCCTGGCAGCGGTCTCGATCCTGCGGGAGCTCTTCCCCGACATCCGCGTCCGCGTGGTCAACGTGGTCGACCTCATGCGGCTGCAGGACGCCTCCGAGCACCCGCACGGCCTGTCCCACAACGAGTTCGACTCGTTGTTCACCAAGGACAAGCCCATCGTCTTCGCCTACCACGGCTATCCCTGGCTCATCCACCGGCTGACGTACCGGCGCACCAACCACGACAACCTGCACGTGCGCGGCTACAAGGAGGAGGGCACCACCACGACGCCCTTCGACATGTGCGTGCTCAACGACATCGACCGCTTCTCTCTCGCGATCGACGTCATCGACCGCGTCCCGCGTCTGGGAGACGGCGCGGCCTACGCGCGGCAGGAGCTGGCGGACCGCATCCTGCTGCACCGCCGGTACGTGCGCCGGCACGGGGAGGACATGCCGGAGATCGCGTCGTGGCAGTGGCAGAGCTCGGCCGACGAGGACGCCGAGGGGGCGGGCCACGGGGCCGGGGTGCTGGACACCGCGGGTGACAACGAGTAGCTGACGCTTTCGCGTCATGCGCTGCCCGGTGCCACGCAGCAGCATGGGCCGGGACGCCGGTCGGACGACAGGGCGGTCGTCCTACGAAGGACCTCTGGGACGCATGCGGTCGCCCGCTCGCCCGGCCTGTCGTCGCGTCTTCTCCGAGGGACCGCCGGGATGGCCTGCCCCGACCGGGCCGGTGGCCTGCCGGTAGCGCCGGCGCGCCGCGGCGCTCGCGTGATGGCCGGTGAGCTCGTGGGCGTCCGGCCGGCCGTCGGGGTTGACGTGGACGGCGACGTGCTGGGTGTGGGGAACCATGTGCAGCAGGTCGTGGTGCACGTGCTCGGCGATCTGGTGCGCGGCCTCCACCGTGAGGTCGGAGCGGACGGCGATGTCGACCTCTGCCTCGAGGCGGTGGCCGCACCAACGGGCCCGCACCAGGTCGACGCCGTGGACGCCGTCCACCTGCCGGGCGACGGTCTCGATGGTCTCGACGGTGTGCTCGTCGACGCCGTCCATGAGCCGCCGCACCACCACCCGGGCGGAGCTGACGAGGATCCACAGGATCACGGCGGCGATGACGAGCCCGACGATCGCGTCGGCCTGGGGGAAGCCCAACCAGACGCCGAACACGCCGACGACCACCGCCACCGAGGTGAGCCCGTCGATGCGGGCGTGCTGGCCCTCGGCGACGAGCGCCGCCGACCCGATCCGCCGCCCGGTCCGGATCCGATAGACCGCGACCAGCTCGTTGCCCAGGGCCCCGACCACCCCGGCGGCGAGCACCCAGCCGAGGTTCGTCAACGGCCGCGGGTCGGTCAGCGCACGGACCGACTCCCAGATGATCACCGCCGCCGACACCGCGATCACCCCGGCGATCAGCAGACCGACGAGGTCCTCGGCGCGCCGGTAACCGTAGGTGTAGCGCCGCGTCGGGGGACGCTGGCCCAGCTTGAACGCGATCACCAGCGGGATCGTCGTCACCAGGTGGCCGACGTTGTGCAGCGTGTCAGCGAGCAGCGCGATCGAGCCGCTGACCGCCACGATGACGACCTGCAGCAGCGCGGTGGCGCCCATGCCGGCCAGCCCTATCCACGCCGCGCGGATGCCGAGGCCGCTCGCCTCCTCGGCGGTCTGGATCGCCTGGCTGTGGTCGTGCACGTGCGCGCCGCCGTGGCCGTGCCCGTGCCCGTGGCCGTGGCCGTGGCCGTGGCTCATGCTGGCTCCTCGCGGTGGTGGCGCGGTGTCCCCGGGCCGAGGTGATCGGCGTGGTGGACGGCGTCGGTGACCAGCCGCATGACGTGCTGGTTCTCCAGACGGTAGAAGATCTTCACGCCCTCGCGGCGGGTCTGCACGAGCCGGGCCAGTCTCAGCTTGGCCAGGTGCTGGGAGACCGCCGGGGCCGGCTTGCCGACCAGCTCCGCGAGCTCGTTGACCGAGAGCTCCCGCTCGCCCAGCGCCAGCAGCAGCCGGACCCGGGTGGGGTCCGCCAGCATCCGGAACACCTCGACGACGACGTCGACGTCCTCGTCGGGAGGACCGACCACCTCGTTACCTGCGTTCATACGCAGATGATGACACGAGGGCCTGTGACGAACAGCGAAGCCCCGGGCGAGGGAACGTTCCTCCGGTCCGGGGCTTCCAGTGGAGCCGCCTGTGGGAATCGAACCCACGACCTATTCATTACGAGTGAATCGCTCTGGCCAACTGAGCTAAGGCGGCGCGGTCAGGGAGGATAGCAAGGGCGCGGCGGCGCGACCGAATCCGGTCGAGTCCGACCCTCAGAACGGCGGCGGGTCGTCGCGCGGCTCCGCGGGAGCCGGCGGCGGAGCTGTCAGCCGGGCCAGGTCACCGGCCGCTCGGTCGTGCTCCAGGGAGATCAGCACCGCGCGGTCGACGCCCCCCGGTCTGCCGCCCGCCACCGGGCGGACGGTCGGCATCGCGAGCGCCGGCCGCGGCGGGCGCACGTACTCGTGGCCGGTGCGGAGCCGCCACGTGGTCGTGCCGTCGGGCGCCCGTTGCACCGTCGTCCCACCGTCGTGCTTGAGGCGGTGGTGCCGGCGGCACAGCGGGTGCAGGTTGCACGGGCACGTCGGGCCCTCCGGCCAGCGCAGCAGGTGGTCGACGTCGCAGCGCACGGCCTGCCGGCGGCAGCCCGGCATCGTGCACGTGCCGTCGCGCAGGCGCACCAGCAGGTCGACCAGCCGCCGGGGCCGGTACCGCCCGCCGCCCCGGGCGGCGGTCGGGCACCGCGTTCCGCCGCCGGTCGAGGGTGCCGGAACTGCGTGATCACGAGCGGGGGTGGGTGGCGGTGCTCCAGCGGGTGACGGGCCACCGGGAGGAACGCCACCCGGTGGGTCCTCGTCCGGCGGGCCGTCGTCCGGCGGGTCCTCGTCGGGTGGTTTCCGGTGCGCCGACAGCTGGGCGAGCACCTCGGCACCGGGGTGGTCGTGGCCGTCGAGGCCGATGGCCGCTCCGGTGACGTCGTCGGTCAGCAGCCTGCGCAGTCGGCCCCTGGCGGCGATCTGCCGGGCGACCGATGCCGGCAGCGGCCCGTAGCCCTGCAGGTGCGCCGGGTCGTCCCGCAGACCCAGCAGCGCGGCAGCCGACATCGTCACGAGCACCACCGGCCGCCAGTCACCCGAGGTGGCGGGGGTGTCGGCGCCCACCAGCAGCGAGCGGCCCCAGTCGGCGAGCAGGTCGAAGCGCCGGGCGTCGACACCGCGCTCGTCGTCCGCGTCCGCCGTAGCCGCCGCGGCCCGCGTCAGCCCCTGCAGGATCACGGCGACGTCCTCGGCCGGACCCTCGGCCACGAGCTGGGCCATCCCGTCCGGGAGGGGCGTGGCGCCGACCCGGCGACCCCGTCGGGCCCGCGCCGCACGTCGCGCGGCGGCATCGGCGTCCACGGCGAGGGCCTCGAGCGCCACCCGCTCGGCGATCTGCGAGGTCGTCAGATCCGGGGCGACCGTCGCGACCGCCGCGTCGACGGCCCCGGCGCAGGCGTCGTCCAGCTCGGCCGTTCCCGACACGACCGCTCGCACGCGCGCGTAGTCCAGGCGGCCGGACGCGAGCAGCTCGAGGGTTCGGGGCAGCCGGTTCGTGAGGGCCTCGGCGTCCGCCATCCGCCGTTGCGCGGTCCACGCCGTCCAGCGCATCCGGGCGGCGACCTCGTCGGTGGCGAACTCCCGCGGACCGCCGCCGTCGCCCATCCGCTCGAAGCGGGCCAGCAGCTCGACCTGCCGCGCCTGGAGCGCGGCGACCCGGCGCTCCAGACGAGCGATCTCGTCGAGCACCCGTGCCGCCTCGTCGTGCCCGAGGGTGCGGTCCACCAGCTCGACGGCGTGACCCTGCTCGTGCAGCAGGTCAACGCGCCGCCCAGGCAGCAGCGCCCTCATGCGCCGCTCGGCCACCGCCATCGGAACCACCTGCCGCTCTCGAACACCTGTTCGAATCCTAGCACGGTGGGCCGACGCCGCGCGGCCGTCAACAGGTCGCGCCGACTCCCGGCAGGACGCCGTCCACGAGGTAGGCGTCGACCGCCGCGTCGACGCAGACGGACCCCCGCATGTACGCGGTGTGCCCCTCGCCCTCCCAGGTCAGCAGCCGGGTTGCGTCCAGCTGGGACGCCAGGGCCTCCGCCCACTCGTAGGGGGTGGCCGGGTCGCCGGTCGTCCCGACGACGAGGACCGGCGGTGCCCCGGCGGCGTCCAGCGGGGCGGGCTCGCGGACCGGCCCGACGGGCCAGGCGCCGCACAGCACCTCGCCGTAGGCGAGCGCCGACCCGAACGTCGGGGACGCCGCCTCGAGGCGCTCCGCGACGTCCGCCATCGCCTTCGGAGAGGCGTCGACCGGGTAGTCGAGACAGTTGACCGCGTTGAACACCTCGAGCAGATTGCTGCCGTAGGTGCCGTCCTCCTCGCGGTTCGCGTAGAGGTCCGCGATGCGCAGCAGACCGCTGCCGTCCCCGGCCAGGGCCAGCTCGAGCGCCTCGTCGAGCGCCGGCCAGCTGGCGTCGTCGTACAGCGGCGCCACCAGCCCGTAGAACGCCAGGGACGTCGTCAGGGGCCGGTCCGGGTCGTCGGTCCGCAGTGGCCGCTCCTCCACGGACCCGAGCATCGACCGCACCTGCGCCAGACCGTCCTCCACGTCGCCCCGGAGCGGGCAGCCGCGCCGCTCCAGGCAGTCGGTCACGTAGGCGGTCAGGGCGCGCTCCATGCCGGCCGCCTGCCCGATGCTGATCTCCACGTAGGACAGCGCGGGGTCCAGTGCCCCGTCGAGCACCATCCGCCCCACGCGCTGCGGGAAGAGGTCGGCGTAGGTCGCGCCGAGCAGCGTCCCGTAGGACTTGCCGAGGTAGTCCAGGTGCTCCTCGCCCAGGACCGCGCGCAGCACGTCCATGTCGCGGGCGGCGCTGGGCGTGTCGACGTTGCCCAGCAGCCCACCGGCGTCCTCGGCACAGCCAGCGGCGAAATCGGCTGCGACCGAGCGCATCTCGGCGAGACCCTCGGGGGTTGTCGGGTCCACGTCGAGCGACAGGAACGCGTCCAGCTCCGCGTCGTCCAGGCAGTCGACCGGCTCGGAGTCGCCCACGCCTCGCGGGTCGAACCCGACGAGGTCGTACGCCTCCCGCAGGGTCCGGGTCGTCGCGGAGACCCCGTGGTCGGCCACGTAGTCCACGCCCGACGCCCCCGGCCCGCCCGGGTTCATCACGAGTGAGCCGACCGGCTCGCCCTCGGCCGGACGGCGCACCACGGCGAGGTCGAGCGTCTCGCCGTCCGGGGCGTCCCAGTCCACCGGCACCGTCACCTCGGTGCACTCGACACCCTCACCGCACGACTCCCAGGCGGGCTCCTGCTCGTAGAACCGGGCGAGCACCGGGTCGGTGGCAGGCTCCTCGGGGGCCGCGGACGTCGTCGGCTCCGGCAGGGTGGTCGGCGGGCCACCGTCGGGCGCCTGCCCGCCGCTGCCGAGACTGCAGGCCGACAGCAGGACGGCGACTCCGAGCGCCGGAGCGATGCTCGCGGGCCGCCTCACGACGCGGCCACCAGCCGCAGGGCCAACGACTCGACCGCCAGCAGCAGGTTGGCGTTGGGGAACTCGGCGATGTCGGCACGGGTGCGGCCGATCGCCTCGATCCGCTGCAGCGTCTGCTCGGGTCGCCAGCGCTCGGCCAGTCGCTCGAGGTCCTGGCGCAGCTCGGCGTTGACGACGTCGACGTCGGCACCGACCTGCAACACCAGCACGTCCCGGTACACCGACAGCAGGTCGAGCAGCGCCCGGTCCAGGACGTCGAGACGCAGCCGCTTCTCCCGCCGCTTCTGGTCGTCCTCGAGCGCCTTCAGCTGGGAACGCAGGGCGGGCGGGAGAGTGGGGCTCGCCGCGTCCGCACCGAGCGAGTGCAGCAGCGCCGCCCTCTCGGTGGCGTTGCGCTCCTCGGTGGCGGCAGTCGCCTCGTCGGTGGCGACCTCGACTAGGTTGCCGGCCTGGACGACCGCTCCTGCGACGTCCGACACCGACAGCGCGATGCGCAGCACCTCCTGCCGCCGGATCCGGGCTCCCTCGTCACGAGCGAGGCGACGGGCGAGCCCGATGTGGCTCTGGGCCGCACGCGCCGCGAACGACGCCATCGCCCGGTCGACGCCGTCCCGCTGCACCAGCAGGTCGGCCACCGCCTGCACCGGCGGCACCCGCAGCCGCACCGACCGGCACCGCGAGCGGATCGTCGGCACGATGTCCTCGGCGCTCGGGGCGCAGAGCATCCAGACGGTGCGCTCCGGCGGCTCCTCGACCGACTTGAGCAGCACGTTCGACGTCCGCTCGACCATCCGGTCCGCGTCCTCGACGAGGACGACACGCCAGCGCCCCTGCGAGGGGTGGCGGTGCGCGGTCTGCACCAGGGAGCGCGCCTCCTGGATCGTGATGATGAGCCGCTCCGTCGCCACGACGTGGACGTCGGCGTGCGTGCCCGCCAGGACCGTGCGGCAGGCATGGCAGGTGCCACAGCCCTGGCGCTCGCACTGCAACGCGGCCGCGAAGGCCCGGGCCGCGACCGACCGCCCCGACCCCGGCGGACCGGTGAAGAGCCAGGCGTGGGTCATCCCTGGGCCCGGGCGCCCGGCGAGCACCTCGTTCGCCGACCGCACCGCGGCCTGCAGCACGTCGACGGACGCGTCCTGCCCGACGACCTCGTCCCAGACCGTCACCGGCCCTCGGCCCGCCCGTCGTCCTCGTCGTCCGGCGGCCCGAAGATCTCGTCGGCCAGCTGGAACTGCCGCGTCGGCGCGGGATCCACGGCCGGCATCGAGCGGGTCGACGTGTCGTCCTGGCCGGTGCGGCCGCGTCGCAGCGCCTCGGCGTGCGCGTGCTCCTCGGCCAGTCGCCGCAGCCGGGCCTCGGCCTCCTGTCGCGCACGCGCCTCCTCGGCCGCCAGCCGACGGGCCTCCTCCTCACGGCGCCGTGCCTCCTCGGCCTCGGCGCGAGCTCGCTCGGCCGCGTCCTGCCGGGCCCGCTCCTCGGCCTCGCGCTGCGCGCGCTCCGCCTCGAGCCTGAGCCGTTCCGCCTCGGCACGCGCCTGTGCCTCCGCCCGCTGGCGAGGAGACAGCGGGAGGGCCGGCTCGAGGCGCTCACGGATCTGCGCCTGCACCACGTCGGGGGCCTGCGTCGCGTCGACCACGAGATAGCGGCGCGGGTGCCGGCGCGCGAGGTCGAGGAAGCGCTCGCGCACCGACCTGTGGAAGGCCTCGGACTCGCGCTCCAGCCGGTCCGCGTCCTCGCCGACCCGCGACCGCGCGACGTCCGGGGGGAGGTCGAGGACGACGGTGAGGTCGGGCACGAGGGACTGCGTCGCGAACCGCGACAGGGAGGCCACGTCGTCGGCGTCCAGCTCGCGGCCCCCGCCCTGGTAGGCGACGGAGGAGTCGCTGTACCGGTCGCTCACGACGACGGCGCCGCGGTCGAGCGCCGGGCGCACGACGGTCGCGACGTGCTGCGCCCGGTCGGCCGCGAAGAGCAGAGCCTCGGCCCGGGCGTCGAGCTGCTCGCCGTGCAGCAGGACGTCGCGCAGCCGCTGTCCGAGGGGGGTCGCCCCCGGCTCGCGGGTGACGACGACCTCGTGCCCCAGCTCGTCCCGGAGCCACTCCTCCAGCAGACGCGCCTGGGTCGACTTGCCGGCGCCGTCGCCGCCCTCGAGCGCCACGAAGAAGCCGCCGTCGGTGCGCGGCCGGGCCGGCGGGTGCGGGACGTGCCGGCGCCGCCACGCCCGCGCGACGTCCTCCCGGAACGGCACGCCGGACCCGTCGTCCATCTGCCGGTAGGACAGGACGCCGATGCCGATGGCCAGGACGGCGGCGACGAGCAGGGTCAGCGCGGCACCGTTGTAGGTGAGCGAGACGTCGTCGGTGAACCGCAGGTCGTGCTCGCCGAGCAGGGCGGCGAGGGCGGGGGCGAGGGCCATCACCGCGATCAGCACGATCCGGGCGGCGTACTGCACGAAGCCGAAGGTGCGGCCGCGCAGCTCGTCGGAGACCTCGAGGCCGAGCATCGTGTAGCCGGTCACCCAGGCCACCCCGGCCCCGGCACCCAGGGCGGCGGTGAACAGGGTCGCGAGAACGATGTTCGGGATGAGCGCGACGAGCAGGAGGAAGCCGCCCGCCACGACGACGGACGCCGCGAACAGCCGCCAGCGAGGAAGCTCGGCGAGCAGACGGGGGCCGACCCACATGCCGCCCGCCAGTCCGGTGAACACGGCGGCGAACAGGATGCCGTAGCCGGGCGCGCCCGCCCCGAGGTCGGACACGAAGGTGGGCGCGACCCCGATGACGAACCCGCCCGCGCCGAAGGCGCCGAGCATCCCGATGACGAGGCCCCGCACCAGCGGCGTCGTGCCGACGAAGCGCCAGCCCTCGGTGATGGTGCGCCAGACCCCGGCGTGCGCGGGACGGGCGTCCGTCACCGCCGGACGGCGCGGCATGTCCAGGCGCGCGATGACCGCGGCGGCGACGAGGTAGGTGACAGCGTTGACGTACAGCGCGAGGTCGATCGGCCCGCCGATGAAGGCGACGACAGAGCTCAGGGCGCCCGACACGAGGGTCAGGCCGGAGAACAGGAGAGCCGCGACCGGCGCGCTGCCGTACGTCGTGGCGAGGCTCAGCTGGTTCGCCGCCTCGAGCCGCCTGCGGGGCACCAGGTTCGGCACCGTCGCGTCCTTGGCCGGCATCCAGAACAGGCCGATGATCTCGATGAATACGGTGGCGACGAACAGCCACCACAGCGTGCCGACGAGCGGGATGGAGGCGAAGAGGGCGAACCGCAGCACGTCGCCGACCACCATGGTGACCTTGCGGTCGAAGCGGTCGGCCATCGCGCCCGCCAGGGGCCCGAAGAGCACGGCAGGCGCCAGTCGCAGGATGAGGACGCCGGCGACGGCCAGGTTGGCAGCCGCGTAGGACGACTCGCCGCCCAGCCGGCTCGCGAAGGCCGTCACCGCCAGCAGCCCCAGCCAGTCGCCGAAACTCGACAGCCCGAGCGACAGCCACAGCTGCCGGAACGGCCGGATGGCGAGCACGCCCCGGATGTCGTGGTCGGGCGCGTCGGCGTGCTGCGCCTCGAACGGGCTGGGGATGGTCACGTCGCCAGCCTAACGACGCCCTCCGTCACTGCTGCTCGGTCGCCGCCCTCGCGGACGGGGCCGTCTTCTTCGCGGCCGTCTTCTTCGTGGCCGTCTTCTTCGTGGCCGTCTTCTTCGCGGCCGTCTTCCTGGCCCCGCGCTTGGCCGGGCCCTTGGTCCGCTTCTCCGCGAGCAGCTCGGCGGCGCGCTCCAGCGTCACCGACTCGACCGCGTCGTCCTTGCGCAGCGTCGCGTTCGTCTCGCCGTCCGTCACGTACGGGCCGAACCGCCCGTCCTTGACGACGACCGGCCTGCCGGACACCGGGTCGTCCCCGAGCTCGCGCAGCGGAGCAGCGGCGGCCCGTCCCCCCCGCCCCCGCTTCGGCTGGGCGTAGATCGCGAGCGCCTGCTCGAGCGTGATGTCGAAGATCTGCTCCTCCGTCTCCAGCGACCGGGAGTCGGTGCCCCGCTTGAGGTAGGGGCCGTACCGCCCGTTCTGGGCCGTGATCTCCTCACCCGTCTCCGGGTCGGTGCCGACCACGCGCGGCAACGACAGCAGGCGCAGCGCGTCGTCCAGGGTGACGGTGTCGAGCTGCATGCTCGTGAGCAGCGACCCGGTGCGCGGCTTGGCGCTCTTGGGGGCGTCGTCCGGCAGCACCTCGGTGACGTACGGCCCGTAGCGGCCGGTGCGGGCCACGATCGTGTTGCCGGTCTCCGGGTCGGTGCCGAGCTCGCGGTCGGCCTCGGCCTGGGACTCCATCAGCTCGCGGGCCCGGGCCGGGGTCAGCTCGTCGGGCGCGACGTCGTCCGGCACGCTGACCCGCCGGGGCTCCTCGCCGTCCTCGCCGGCCACCTCGAGGTAGGGCCCGTAGCGGCCGACCCGCACGACGATGCCCTCGCCGATCGACACCGAGTTGATGTCGCGGGCGTCGATCTCGCCGAGGTCGTCGACGAGGCGCTTCAGGCCCTCGGCCGCGGTCTCGCCGCCGCCCTGGTCGCTCTGCCCGAAGTAGAAGCGCGCCAGCCACTCGGCGCGTTCCTCCTCGCCCGCGGCGATGCGGTCGAGGTCGGACTCCATGGCCGCGGTGAAGTCGTAGTCGACGAGCCGGCCGAAGTGCTCCTCGAGCAGGCGCGTCACGGCGAACGCCAGCCACGTGGGCACCAGGGCCGAGCCGCGGTGCACGACGTAGCCGCGGTCGGAGATGGTCGCGATCGTCGCGGCGTACGTCGACGGGCGGCCGATGCCACGCTCCTCGAGCGCCTTGACCAGGGAGGCCTCGGTGTACCGCGGCGGCGGCGAGGTGCGGTGGCCGTCGGGCTCGAGGCGCAGGACGTCGAGGGGCTGGCCGGTCTCCATCTCCGGCAGGCGGCGCTCGCCCTCGGAGTCGTCGCGGTTGCGCTCCTCGTCGCGGCCCTCCTCGTACGCGGCGAGGAAGCCGCGGAACGTGATGACCGTGCCCGACACCGAGAACTCGGCGTCCTGCCCGGTCGTCGCGCGCCCACCCAGCCGGACGGTCGCGGTGGAGCCCTTGGCGTCCTCCATCTGGCTGGCGACGGTGCGCTTCCAGATCAGCTCGTAGAGCCGGAACTCGTCACCGCGCAGCGCACCCGCCACCTGCGCCGGCGTCCGGAAGGAGTCGCCCGCGGGCCGGATCGCCTCGTGCGCCTCCTGCGCGTTCTTCGACCTCGACGCGTAGACGCGGGGGCGCTCGGGCACGAACTCGGGGCCGTACAGCTCGGAGGCCTGCCGCCGCGCGGCCCGCACCGCCTGGTCGGACAGGACGGTCGAGTCGGTCCGCATGTAGGTGATGTGGCCGTTCTCGTACAGCGACTGCGCCACGCGCATCGTCTGCCGCGCGGAGAAGCGGAGCTTGCGCGACGCCTCCTGCTGCAGCGTCGAGGTGGTGAACGGGGCCGCCGGACGCCGCGTGTACGGCTTGGTCTCGACGCTGCGGACGGCGACGTCCGCGCCCTGCAGCCCGTCGGCGAGCGCCGTCGCGGTGGCCTCGTCGAGGCGCACCGCGCCGGACGTCGTGAGGGTGCCGAGGTCGTCGAAGTCGCGGCCGGTGGCCACGCGGGCACCGTCCACGGCGACCAGGCGGGCGGAGAACGCGGACCCCGCGTCGCCGCGCGGGGAGAACTCGCCCTGGACGTCCCAGTACTCCGCGGCGCGGAACGCCATCCGCTCGCGCTCGCGCTCGACGACGAGACGCGTCGCCACCGACTGCACCCGCCCCGCCGACAGCCCGGCGCGGACCTTGCGCCACAGCACCGGCGAGACCTCGTACCCGTAGAGCCGGTCGAGCACGCGCCGGGTCTCCTGGGCGTCCACCAGCCGGGTGTCGATCTCGCGCGTCGCCTCGAGCGCCCGCTGGATCGCCTCGCGGGTGATCTCGTGGAAGACCATCCGCTTGACCGGGATGCGGGGCTGCAGCGTCTCGAGCAGGTGCCAGGCGATGGCCTCGCCCTCGCGGTCCTCGTCGGTGGCGAGGTAGAGCTCGTCCGCGTCCTTGAGGGCCCGCTTGAGCTCGGAGACCTTCTTCTTCTTGTCCGGGTTGACGACGTAGTAGGGCTCGAAGCCGCCCTCGACGTCGACGGCGAACTTGCCGAAGGGTCCCTTCTTCATGTCCGCCGGGAGCTCGGACGGCTGCGGCAGGTCACGGATGTGCCCCACGCTGGCCTCGACCTCGAAGCCCTCGCCGAGGTAGCCGGCGATCGTGCGGGCCTTCGCGGGGGACTCGACGATGACGAGCCGCCGTCCCGAGGGCGCCTTCTTCGTGG
>JBKHXE010000021.1:0-74897 GCA_046566185.1 Actinomycetes bacterium
CGTCCCCCACCGCATCCGGAACGCCACCTCGTCGGCGGTGAACTCGCCGGCCCCTTCGCCCTCGAACCGGGACGCCAGCTCCGCCAGCGCCCGCACCTGCAGTCCCTGCAGCCGCGCCACCACCGCGTCGACGTCCGCGACCAGGTCCAGCAGCCCCGCGTCGTCCAGGCACGGCCGCCGCGAGCCGGCCGCCGATACCGCCCGCACCCCCGCCACCAGCGCCTCGTCCACCACCCCGTGCACATACGGCCCCAGCAGAGAGCGCAGCAGCCACCCCTGCACCGCGCTCACCGAACGGGACTCGAACATACGTTCGAGTGTATCGCCCGGCCGATCCGCCGTGCAAGGGCGCCGCCACCTGGTAGTACTGGGCCCGTGGACCTCGACCAGCACGCTCTTCGTCGCCGACTCGAGTGCCTCATCGGCGTGCCGTTCACCGAGGGCAACAGCATCGACGTCCTGCGCAACGGCGACGAGATCTTCCCCGCGATGCTGGACGCCATCCGCGCCGCGACGCGAACCGTCGACTTCCTCACCTTCGTGTACTGGAAGGGTCGGCCCGCTCGCGAGTTCGCCGAGGCGCTCGCCGGCCGGGCACGCGACGGCGTGCGGGTCCGCGTGCTCATCGACGCCTTCGGTGGCTGGCAGATCGAGGAGGGCTGCGTCGAGGTGATGGAGGCCGCGGGCGTCCACGTCGAGTGGTTCCGCAAGCCGTGGCTGAAGTCGCCGTTCAAGCAGAACCACCGCTGCCACCGCAAGGTCCTCGTCGTCGACGAGGACGTCGCGTTCACCGGCGGCGTCGGCATCGCCGAGGAGTGGTGCGGCGACGCCCGGACGCCGGACGAGTGGCGCGACACGCACTTCCGCCTCCGCGGGCCCGCCGTGGACGGACTCGCGGCGGCCTTCGCGCAGGACTGGGCGGAGACCGGCGCCCCCCTGTACGACGAGCGCGACCGCTTCCCCGACCAGCCGAGACCCGGCCACGCCGTCGTCCAGGTGGTGCGCGGGTCGGCGAGTATCGGGTACGACGACCTCAAGCGCGCCTGGTTCGTGCTCGTCGAGTCGGCCCGGCACAGCATCAAGCTGCAGACCGCCTACTTCGCGCCCGAGCGTGCCCTGATGACGAAGCTCCGGGAGGCCCGGGACCGCGGTGTGGAGGTCGACGTCATGGTCCCCGGGCCGCACTGGGACAAGCGCGTCTCCCAGCTCGCCGGCGAGGCCGCGTACGCCGAGCTGACGGCCATGGGAGTGCGGGTCTGGAGCTTCCAGCCGGCGATGCTCCACACCAAGGTCATGCTGGTCGACGACCACTGCGCCTTCATCGGGTCGAGCAACGTCAACCGCCGCTCCCTCGACCACGACGAGGAGGTCGCGCTCGTCGTCCTCGACCGTCCCACCGTCGACGTCCTCGACCGGCACTTCGCCGAGGACGTCGAACGCTGCCGCGAGATCGACCTGTCGCGGTGGGAGAACCGCGGGGCGCCGCAACGCGCCCTCGAGGTCGCGGTGCAGCCGCTCAAGCGGTGGCTCTAGCCGTCGGTCCCGTCACGCCGGCGCGGTCAGGCCGCGCCGCTTCAGGAGCGGGGCCAGGTCGGGGCCCCGCCCGCGGACGGCGGTGAAGGCCTCCATCGGGTCGACGGCGCCTCCGCGGGACAGCAGTCTCTGCCGGAAGACGTCACCGTTCTCCCGCCGCAGTCCGCCGTTCTGGCGGAACCACTCCACGGTGTCGGCGTCGAGCACCTCGCTCCAGATGTAGGAGTAGTAGCCGGCCCCGTAGCCGCCTGCGAAGATGTGCGCGAAGTACGACGTCCGGTACCTCGGGGGCACGGCGTCGATGGCGATGCCCAGCGACTCCAGGGTCTCGCGCTCGAACGCCTCGACGTCCTGCGGGGCAACCGGTTCGGCGTCCGCACCGCGCCGGTGCCAGGCCAGGTCGAGCAGTGCGGCGGCCAGGTACTCGGTGGTGGCGAAGCCCTCGCCGTAGCTGCGCGACTCCAGCAGCCGCTCCACGAGGTTGGCAGGCAGCGGCTCGCCGGTGCGGTGGTGGACGGCGTAGTTCGCCAGCACGGCCGGCCACCAGGCCCACATCTCGTTGACCTGCGAGGGGAACTCCACGAAGTCCCGCGGCACCGTGGTGCCCGAGAACCGCGGGTACGTGACGTCGGAGAGCAGCCCGTGCAGGGCGTGACCGAACTCGTGGAACGCCGTGTCCACCTCGTCGACGGTCATCAGCGCAGGCTCACCGCGCGGCGGACGAGGCACGTTGAGGTTGACGACGACGACGGGGCGCTCGTCGAGCAGGTGCGACTGCTCGACGTAGCTGCTCATCCAGGCACCCCCCTGCTTGGTGTCACGGGCGAACCAGTCGCACAGGAACAGCCCGAGCGCCGAGCCGTCCGCGTCGTGCACCTCGAACACGCGGACGTCCGGGTGGTAGACCGGCAGATCGGGCCGCGGCGTGAAGGTCAGCCCGTACAGCCGGTTCGCCGCGTGGAAGACGCCGTCGTGCAGCACGCGCTCGAGCTCGAAGTACGGGCGCAGCTGCGCGCCGTCCACCGCGTACCGCTCTGCGCGCACCCTCTCGGCGTAGTACGCCCAGTCCCAGGCCTGCAGCGGACCCTCCTCGCCGTCCGCGAGCAGGGCCCTCTCGAGCTCCGCCGCCTCGGCCCGCGCGTTGGCGACCGCAGGGCCCACCAGCGAGCCGAGCATGTCGAGGACGACGTCGACCGAGCCGGCCGTCTGGTCCTCCACGACGTAGGAGGCGTGGTCGGCGTAGCCCAGCAGCGCCGCGCGTTCCGCACGGAGCCGGACGATCTCGGTGAGCAGCTCCCGGGTGTCGGTGCCGTTGCCCCGCAGTCCGCGCGTGACCGACGCACGGTGGATCCGCTCGCGCAGGGCACGGCTGCGCAGCGACGCCAGCGCCGGCTGCCCGGTGGGCAGCACGAGGGTCAGGAGGTAGCCGTCGAGGCCACGACCCCGGGCCGCCTCGGCCGCGGCTGCCACCGCGTCCTCCGACAGCCCCTCGAGCTCCTCGGCGGAGGTGACGTGCACGGCGAGGTCGTTCGTCTCGGCCAGCAGCCGGTGGCTGAACGTCGCGGCGAGCGTCGAGAGCCGCTCGTTGATGGCTCGGAGCCGCTCCTGCTCCGCCTCACCCAGCGCCGCGCCGGCCCGCCGCACGTCGGTGCGGTACCGCTCGAGGAGCCGAGCCTGCTCGGCGTCCAGCCCCAGCTCGTCGCGGCGCGACCAGAGGTGCTCCAGGCGCTGGAGCAGGCGTGGGTCGAGGGAGATCGAGTCCTGGTGGGCCGAGAGGCGCGGCGCCAGCTCCTCCTCCAGCGAGCGCAGGGTGTCGCCGGCGTGCGAGCTGGTGAGGTTGAAGAAGGTCCGGCTCACCCGGCTGAGCAGGGCGCCGGAGCGCTCGAGGGCCTCGACCGTGTTGCCGAACGTGGGCTCCGCCGGGTCGGCGAGGACCTGCTCGACCTCCCGGCGGTGCTCGGCCATCCCGACGTCGAAGGCCGGCCCGAAGTGCTCGTCGGCGATCCGGTCGAACGGCGGCAGGCCGTACGGCAGCGGGCTCGCTGCGGCGAAGGGGTTGTCACCGTCCAGGGCCGCGGTGGTGGCGTCGTGAGGCATGCACGGCAGCCTGCCACGCCCGCCTCCCGGCGTCGCCGGGGAACGCCGGACGGCGCCGCGGGCCCGTCAGCCCTACCCTCGACGGGTGGCGCACCCCCAGACCCCGGGCGGCGCCGCGGGGCCGGACCGACCCGCGGCGTCTCCTGCGCGCCTCCCCGTCTTCCAGCACACGGTCACCGACGACCGGCACGCACTGCGCGAGCTGCGCCGTGACCTGCACTCGTGGCTGCTGGACAAGGGCGCGAACGGGCGCACGGCGGACGCCGTGGTGCTCGCCTGCTCCGAGGCCGTGGCCAACGGGCTCGAGCACGGCCTCCAGGGCACCCCGGACGCCTCGGTGACCGTGCGCGGCGTCCTCGACGCGGGCACGCTCACGCTGCGCGTCGAGAACCCTGGCGGCTGGGACCGGACCCCGAGCCAGAGCTACCGCGGCCACGGGCTGCTGCTCATGGAGCGGTTGATGGACGCCGTCGAGGTCTCCACGGGCGCCGGCACGGTGGTGACCATGCAGCGTCGGCTCTCCCCGGACGGCACGGCGGGCCCACGTGCCTGACCGCTCCCCCGCCCTCGGCTTCGGCCTGCCGGTCTCCGGCTCCTGGGCCGGCCCGACGACGCTTCGGGACGTCGCGGAGCGGGCGGAGGCCCTGGGCTATGCGTCCCTGTGGACCTTCCAGCGCGTGCTGTCCCCGGTGGGTGCGCCCTGGGGAGAGGCCTACCGGTCGGTGCTCGACCCGGTGGTCTCCCTCGCGCACGTGGCGGCGGTCACCCGCCGAGCCCGGCTCGGGGTGGCGGTGCTCAACGCGCCGTACACCCCGGCGGCCCTGCTCGCGAAGCAGCTGGCGACGCTGGACGTCGTCAGCGACGGACGGCTGGACGTCGGCCTCGGCCTCGGCTGGGCCCACGAGGAGTTCGTCGCGCTCGGCGTACCGGAGGAGCGGCGCGTGACGCGGCTGGCCGAGACAGTCCGCTGCCTCACGGCGCTGTGGGCCCCGGACCCGGTGCGCTTCGACGGGCAGCTCGTCACGGTCCCACCCAGCGAGGTGCTGCCCAAGCCGGTGCAGCGGCCGCGGCCGCCCGTCCTGCTCGGGGGCACGGCCGAGGCGGCCCTGCGGCGGGCCGGGCGCATCGCGGACGGGTGGATCAGCGCCAGCCGGCACGACCTGCGGCGGGTCGGCGAGGCGGTGTCCACCGTCGGCGCGGCGGCGCAGGACGCCGGGCGGGACGCCGCCGCCCTGCGCTACGTCGTCCGCGGCGTGGTGCACCTCGGGGAGGAGCGACGGTCGCGGGACGGCGACCGACGTCCCCTCACCGGCGGCGCCGAGGCCATCCGCGACGACCTCGGCCGGCTCGGGGAGCAGGGCGTCACCGAGGTCTTCCTGGACCTGAACTTCCACCCGGCCGTCGGCTCGCCGGACGCCGACCCGGGGGCGTCCCGCGACCACGCCGAGGAGGTGCTCGAGACCTTCGCCCCCGGCCTCAGCTGACGCGGATCTCCTCCGCACCCTCGACGGAGACGACGTCACCGCGCCGCACCTGCCGTCCGCGCCGGTCCTCCGGCTCGCCGTTCACCCGCACCAGCCCGGCCGCGAGCAGGTCGCGCGCGTCCCCGCCGGAGTCGACCAGACCGGCCAGCTTGACGAGCTGACCGAGCCGGATGCTGTCGTCGCGAATCGGCACCTCCCGCACGACCGGCAGGCTACTCACGTCGGTCGATGACCGCGTAGGTGCAGCACGCACAGGGACCGCCCACCGTGTGCGGGCGGGCGGCCCCTGTGGCTCGCGGTGACGTCAGTGCGCGGCGCCGGGTGGCGGCCCCTCGCGCTCGACGTCCTCGAGGTGCCCCTCGGCGTGGGCGGCCACGAGCCGCGTCTTGCCGGGGTAGCGGATCTCCTCCACCAGCTCCTGCATGAGCGGCGAGGGCTTCGTGGTGAACTGCGACACGACGATCGTCACCACGAAGTTGATCAGCATGCCGACGGTGCCGAAGCCGGTCTCGGGGATGCCGAGGATGCCGGCGCTGTTGCCGTAGATGTCGATGGTCCACAGCATGTAGAGGAACGTCGTCCCCAGGCCGGCGATCATGCCGGCCGCGGCGCCGGCCGCCGTGGTCTTCTTCCAGAAGATGCCGAGCACCAGGATCGGGAAGAAGCTGGCGGCCGCCAGTCCGAAGGCCAGTGCCACGACCTGGGCGACGAAGCCCGGCGGGTTGATGCCGAGGTAGCCGGCCACCACGATCGCGCCCGCCATCGCGATGCGGCCGACCATCAGCTGTCGGGCCTCGCTCGCCTGCGGGTTGATCTTCTTGTAGTAGACGTCGTTCGCCACGGCCGACGAGATGACCAGGAGCAGGCCGGACGCCGTCGACAGGGCCGCCGCGAGACCACCGGCGGCCACGAGGCCGACGATCGGGGCGGGCAGACCGGCGATCTCCGGCGTGGCGAGCACGATGATGTCGTTGTTGATGACGAGCTCGCCCGCCTCGCCGGGCACGTAGTCGATGACGCCGTCGCCGTTGAGGTCGTTGAAGGTGATGAGCCCGACGTTCGCCCAGTTCGTGAACCACTCCGGCACCTGGTCGGCCGGCGTGCCCGCGATCTGGTCGATGAAGTTGTACTTGCTGAACACGCCGATGGTGGGCGCCGTCAGGTACAGCAGGGAGATGAAGAACAGCGCCCACAGCGCCGAGAACCGCGCCGCCCGAACGCTCTTGGCAGTGTAGAAGCGCACGATGACGTGCGGCAGGCCGGCGGTGCCGAACATCAGCGCCGCCGTGATGAGCAGCATGTTGGCCATGCTCGTCTGGGTGAACGCGTCGGTGTACGCGGCGAACCCGAGGTCCTGCTGCAGCCCGTCCAGCTCGGAGACGAGCTGGCCCCAGCCGATCTGCGGCACCGGGATGCCGGTCAGCTGCTGGGAGATCGCGAACGCCGGGATGAGGTAGGCGACGATGAGCACGCTGTACTGGGCCACCTGGGTCCACGTGATGCCCTTCATGCCGCCGAGGACGGCGTAGAAGAACACGATCACCATGCCGATGACGACGCCCGCGGTGGTGTCGACGCCGAGGAAGCGCTGGAACACCACGCCGACACCGGACATCTGGCCGGCGACGTAGACGAACGAGATGACGATCGCGGCGACGACCGCGACGAGCCGGGCGCTCTCGTTGTACCGGTCACCGACGAAGTCCGGGATCGTGTACTTGCCGAACTTTCGCAGGTAGGGGGCGAGCAGCAGCGCCAGCAGGACGTAGCCGCCGGTCCAGCCCATGAGGAAGACGGAGCCGGCGTACCCGTTCTGCGCGAAGGCGACGAGGCCCGCCATGGAGATGAACGACGCGGCGCTCATCCAGTCGGCGGCGATCGCGGCCCCGTTCGCCGGGGCGGGGATGCCGCCGCCGGCCACGTAGAAGCCCGAGGTGGTGCTCACCCGGCTGGCGTACGCGATGTAGATGTAGAGCCCGAAGGTGATGACGACGAAGACGAGGGTCCACAGCTGGATGTCGTTCACGAGTGGTGCACCTCCTCCTCGTACTCGGTGATGCCGAACTCGTCGTCGAGCTTGTCCATCCGCCAGACGTAGATGGCGATGAGCACGACGAAGGTGAGGATCGAGCCCTGCTGGGCGAACCAGAACCCGAGCGGGACGCCCAGGATGCTCAGCTGGTTGAGGGGCTCGACGAAGACGATCCCGGCGCCGAAGGACACCAGCGCCCAGACCGCGAGCAGAACCGCCATGAGGCGGAGGTTTCTGCGCCAGTACGCCTGGCGCTGCGTGTCGTCCATGGAGGTCTCCCAGGTGTGAGAAGGGCCGACGCGGAGACAAACAAAGGCGCGGCACCAGGGTCAAGGACGCGCGGTGACCTGGCTCACAGCAATCGGCGGACGGTCGATGTGTCGCGCCCAGCGGTCGAGGGGGACCGTTCGGCCCGTTGCGCCCGGCGACCCGCCTGCGTGGTGCCTGCGCGGGGGACCGCTCGGCGCACGCCGACCGCCACTCATCGCGCGGTACGCCCCGCCCCGGTGACGCCCGTCTACCCTGCCGGGATGGACGCCGTCACTGCCCGACCCGCCGCGCGACGACCGGCGCGGCGCCGCAGCCGCGCGAGCCTGCACGTCCTCGGCGCCGCGCTGATGATCCTCGTCGGCGCGTTCCTGCCCTGGGTGTCGACCGCGGCCGGGACGGTGCCCGGCGTCCGGGGGGCCGGCATCTGGACGCTGTACGCCGCCTGTCTCGGCATCGCCGGAGCCATCGTGAAGGCCCCCCGGGTCGCCGCCGCCCACGCCGCCCTGATGGGGTCGGTCGCGGTGGTCCTGACGCTGTGGCAGCTGCTGCACCTGGTCGGCCTCGTCGGTTTCGGCGGGTGGCTGCCCGGTCCCGGCCTCGTGATGACGTTCGGCGGCGGTGTCCTCGCCGCGTCCGCCGCGGTGCGCCTCTGGCGTCAGCGCCCGTAGCGGACCTCGTCGACGCGGTCGCGGAAGGTCTCCCGCGTCGCCTCGACCGCCTCGCCGAGTGTCGTCACCCCACGCCGCCTCAGCAGCGCGAGCAGCCCGACGAGGACCTCGCCGGTCACCAGCGCGTCGCCCAGGGCGGTGTGCCGACCCACCACGCTGACGCCGAGCCGCTCGGCGATCGCCTCGAGCGTGTGGTCGTCGTGGTCCGGGTGCAGGGCGGCGTCGAGCAGCAGGGTGTCGAGCACCGGCTGGTCCAGCCGGACGCCCGCGGCGCCCTCCGCGGACCTCAGGAACCTCAGGTCGAAACCGACGTCGTGCCCCACGAGCACCGTGTCGCGGGCGAAGGCCGCGAAGGCCGGCAGGACGTCGGTCAGCCGCGGCTGGCCGGCCACCATCGCGTCCGTGATCCCGTGGATGGCCGTCGAGGCGGCAGGCACGGGCCGGCCCGGGTCGACCAGGCGCTCGAACGTCTCGTGCCGCAGCAGCCGGCCGTGTACCACCCGGACGGCGGCGAGGGACACCACGCGGTCGCCGGCCGCGGGGTCGAGGCCGGTGGTCTCGGTGTCGAGCACCGTGAACGACAGCTCGTCGAGCCGGCGCTCGTGCCAGCCGTCCGCCTGCGGCCGCGCCGAGAAGAGGTCGAAGTCGTAGTACTCCGGCCGGCTCGCCGGAGTCCGGCGCCCCGTGGCCGGCGCGACCGGACGGCGTTCGGACGCCGGCAGCAGCAGCCGCACGTAGGCGGTGCCCCCGACGTCGGTGGCCGACCAGACCTCGCCACCGTGCCGGTCGACGACGTCCCGCGCGGTCGCCGACCCGGGCCCGGCGAGCGGCTCGGCCGACCACTGCGCGAAGTCCGCCATGGCGGGAGGGTCGCCGCGCCACCGCAGGTCGAGCTGCACACCGTGGGCGCCCTCGGCGAGCGAGAGGGTGACGTCGTCCAGCACGACCCGCTCGCGCAAGCGGGTCGCGAGGTGGACGAGCACCCGCGAGACAGCGTGCCCGTCCACCCGCAGCCACGGGTCCTCGGCCACCGGCGCGAGGCGCACCGGCAGAGCGCCGCGCCCCAGCTCCTGCCCCAGGAGGGTCAGCAGGTCGGCACCGGTCATGTCGGTGCGCACCCGGTCGTCCGTGGGCTCGGCCCACTCCGCCGCCCAGCCGTCGACACGGGAGCCGAGCCGCTCGGCCTCGTCGTGCACGATCTCCAGGAAGCCCCGCCGCTCCTCGGGTCGGAGGTCGGGGAAGTCCAGGATGCTCTCGACCGCGGCACGGATGCTGCCCAGGGACGCGCGCGTCGCCTCGGTCAGCTCCCGTAGCCGCGCTTCGCGCCGCTGGCCGGCCCGCACCTGCGCCGTCAGGTCGTCGAGCACCAGCACGAAGCCCGAGGCGGCGTCGGCGCCGGGGTCGCGGACGAGCGCGACCCGCACGTGCAGCAGCCGATCACCCCGCACCGTCGTGGCGGCCGGCGCCGGCTCGGTGCCCGAGCCGATGCGGTCCATCGCGTGGGTGACCAGACCCCGGTCGACGATGCCGAACACCGACCGGCCCAGTCCGAGCAGCGTGTCGTCACCGACCACGTCACGCGCTGCCTCGTTGTAGAGCAGGATCCGCCCCTCGGTGTTGCAGACCACCACCGCGACGCTCAGCTCGGCCATCAGCGCCGCCAGCCGGTTCCGCTCGGCCTCCACCTCCCGCCGGGCGACCGCGACCTGCCCCGCCACGTCCCGCTCGGCGGCCTCGCGGCGCTCCGCCAGCCGGTTGACCGACGCGGCGAGCAGGTACAGCTCCCCGGCACCCACGGGGTCCAGGCGCAGCGACGGGTTCACGTCGACGATCACCCGGGTCTCGGCCGCCAGCCGGCGGGCGGTGGACGACGTCCGGTCGAGCACGCGGGCGAGCGTCAGGACGAGAGCCCCCACCGCGACGACGGCGAGCACCGCGACGGCGACCGGGTCGGCGCCGACGGCGACGAGCGCGGCGAGCCCGGTCGCGGCGACGACGACGCACGCCGCGACCGCGACGACGGTGAGCCACTGCCGACGCCGCAGGTCCAGGGGCCGCAGCGCCGTGCGTCCGGGCATCAAGCGTCCCCGGCGAGCAGACGGCCGACGAGGTCGACCAGGTCGCGCGTGGAGAACGGCTTGGTCACGTACGCGTCGGCGCCGACCGCGAGGCCCTTGGCCACCTCGGGCGGGCGGCCCTTCGCGGTCAGCATGACGATGCGCAGGTCGGTCTGCCCGGACGCCCGCAGCTGCTGGCAGACCTCGAAGCCGTCGCGGCGCGGCATCATCGTGTCGAGCAGCACCAGGTCGGGTCGGAAGCGCTCGACCTCGGCCAGGGCCTCCTCACCGTCCCGGGCGACCGCGGTCTCGAACCCCTTGCGGCGCAGGATGAACTCGAGCGAGGTCACGATGTTCGGCTCGTCGTCGACGATGAGCACCCGGTGCGCCATCAGTCCTCCGTCCCGGCCAGCGGGAGTGTAAACGAGAAGGTCGCGCCGCCGGCCGCGCCGTCGTCGACCCAGAGCCGCCCGCCGAGGTGGTCGACGATCTCCCGGCTGATCGGCAGGCCGAGCCCGGTGCCGGCCGGGCGGTTGCGGCGCACGTCGCCCCCCTGCCGGAACTTGTCGAAGATGACGTCACGGTCCGCCGGTGGCACCCCGGGCCCGTTGTCGTGGACGTCGACGCGCACGACGTCCGACTCCGGGCGCACCGCCACCGTCACCTGCCCGTCCTGCGGGTCGGCGAACTTCACCGCGTTGCCGAGCAGGTTGACCATCACCTGGACGACCCGGTCGCGGTCGGCGCGCACCGGCGGGACGACGTCCGGCAGGTCGGTGCGGAGCGTGACCCCGCGGGACGCGAACAGCTGTGCCGTGGCGTGCGTGGAGGCCTCCACGGCGTCACGCAGGTCGATCGGCTCGACGTGCCACTCCCCCGCGCCCGACTCCAGCTTGGCCAGGTCCAGCACCTGGTTGATGAGCCGGGTGAGCCGCTCGGTCTCCTCCACGATGGGGCCCAGGAAGGCCTGCCGCTCCGCGACCGTGAGATCGGGGTTGTCGAGCAGGATCTCCGAGAAGGCCCGGATCGACGTGAGCGGCGTGCGCAGCTCGTGGGTGACGGTCGACATGAAGTCGTCCTTGAGCCGGTCCAGCTCGGTGAGCCGCTCGTTCGCGGCCCGCAGGTCGGCGGTGGCCCGCTCGAGCTCGGCGGACTTGCGCTCGAGCTCGCGGCTGTAGGCGCGCACCTGCGAGGCCTCGTCGAGGATGTCCAGCACCTCGTCCAGTCCCAGGGGCTCCTCGGCCACCACGGACGAGACGAGCACGCGCGCCGACGCCGTGCCCACCGAGCCGGAGAGCAGGGCCTCGACGTGGTGGATGAGGCCGGCGTCCGCGGCCGCCCCGGCGCGGACGTCGGCACCGGTGCTGCGGGCGTACTCCTGCAGGGCCTGGCCGGCCCGGTGCGGCCCGACGAAGCGCTCGAGCAGACCGCTCAGGGCGCCCACGGTGGCCGACCCCCGCCAGAGGGCCGCGCCGCGCTCGGGGCTGGGCCGCCGCATCGCGTCGACGAAGACCGCGGCCTGGAGGTGCTCGACGGGGTCGCGACGCCCCGCCAGCGACACCGCGACGAGCAGCCCGACGTTGGCCAGCAGGCTCCACAGCATCGCGTGGCTGACCGGGTCGAGCCCGTCGAGTCCGAAGAGGGAGTACGGCGCCAGCAGCCGCACGCCGAACGGACCCTCGCCCGGGATGGACGCCGGCAGCCAGCCGGACTCCGAGAACGAGGGCAGCAGGAGGGTGTACGCCCAGGTGGCGACGCCGGCGACCAGGCCGGTGACGGCGCCGGCCCGGGTGGCCCCCTTCCAGTACAGCCCCAGGAGCACGGCGGGGGCGAACTGCGCGACGGCCGCGAAGGAGACGAGGCCGATCTGCACGAGTCCCAAGGCGTCCGCGGCCATCCGGAAGTACGCGAACCCCAGCAGCAGCAGGACGACGATGGTGACGCGGCGCACGAGCAGGACGACGGCGCCCAGGTCGGTGCGACCGCGCAGCGCCTCGCGGTTGCGCAGCAGCAGTGGCATCACCAACGAGTTCGAGACCATCGTGGACAGGGCGATCGTCTCGACGATGACCATCCCGGTCGCGGCGGACAGACCGCCGACGAAGACCAGCAGCGCCAGCAGGGGGCGCCCGTCCGCCATCGGCAGCGCGAGCACGAAGGTGTCGGCGTCCGCCTCCGGCAGGCGCAGCAGCCCGGCCAGGCTGATCGGCAGCACGAAGACGTTGATGAGCAGCAGGTACAGCGGGAAGACCCACGTCGCCGTCCGCACGTGGTTCTCGTCGACGTTCTCGACGACGGCCACCTGCCACTGCCGCGGCAGCAGCAGGAACGCGAGCATGGACAGCACCGTGAGCCAGAAGAACGACGCGTAGCCGGTCGTCGACTCCAGCGTCAGCAGCTCGGCCAGGTCGGCTCGCTCGGCGGCCTGGCCCACGACGTCCGCGAAGCCGTCGAAGAGCCCGAAGGTGACCCAGGAACCGACGACGAGGAAGGCGACCAGCTTGACCAGCGACTCGAAGGCGATCGCCGCGACCATGCCCTCGTGCCGCTCGGTGGCGTCCAGGTGGCGCGTGCCGAAGACGATCGTGAAGGCGGCCAGGAGCAGGGCCGCGTACAGCGCGGTGTCCTGCACCACCGGCACCGACGCGGTGACGCCGGTGCCGAGCGGGCCGGTGCCGCCGCGCAGGATGGAGAAGGTCGTCGAGATGGCCTTGAGCTGCAGCGCGATGTAGGGCACCAGACCGAGCACCGCGACGACCGTGACCAGGCCACCGAGCACCTGGCTCTTGCCGTAACGGGCGGAGACGAAGTCCGCCAGCGAGGTGATGCGGTCGCGCTTGCAGATCCTGATGATCTTGCGCAGCACCACCCACCACAGGACGACGACGACGGTGGGGCCCAGGTAGATGGGCAGCCACGCCACCCCGCTCGTCGACGCCGTGCCGACGCTGCCGTAGTAGGTCCACGAGGTGGCGTAGACGGCGATGGAGAGCGCGTAGATGTAGCCGTTGCTGATGATGCTGCGCCCCGCGTCCGCGCGCCGGTCGCCGTAGAACGCGATGGCGAACAGCAGCGCCAGGTACGCCACCGAGACGGCGACCACGACCCAGGTGGCGACCACGTCAACGACCTCGCACGGTGAGGCCCGCGACGACGATCACGGCCAGCCAGACGCCGAACAGGTAGAGCCACACCAGCGGCACGCCGAGCACGAGCACGGCCACGTCGAACACGGCGAGGACGGGGTAGCCGAAGAGCAGCACGGCGGTCACCGCGAGCGCGACCAGCCGCGCGGTCCGTGCCTCCTCGCCCACGCCGACCTCCTCTCAGGTCACCGTATGGGTGGCGTAGCGGTTCTCGGTCACCTCTTGGACGACACGCACCGTGCGCACCGCGTCCCGCAGACGCCGCTGGTCGGCGCGGGAGAGGGCGTCGACCCGCACCCGGTTGTCCGGCACCTGGCCGGCGCGGACCTGCTGCACCTGGTGCCGCAGCCTCAGCTCGGTCAGGAGGCGGTAGGCGTCGGTCAGCTGCTCCACGCCGGAGGGGCTGAGCGCGCGCGCCTCGCGGGCCGCCTCCAGGCGGCTGGTCGTCGTCCGGGCGGCGGAGCCGGCGGCGAGCGCGTAGAGCCGGGCGAGCAGGACGATGGCGGCGGTGCCGGCCCGCTTCACGTCGAGGACGCCGTGGTCGGTGTGAAGGCGGCCGAAGATGATCCGCGGCGGCCTGAACGACACCGCTGCCCGGGCCATCTGCAGGACGAACGTGCCGTCCCCGCCGCCTCGCACCAGCAGGTCGCCCAGCACGGCGACGTCGAGGTCGCCGTGCACCGGCCGGACGTCGAGGAACACCTCGGCCCTCAGCAGCGCCGCGGGAAGCGGGTGGTCGACCCAGCGGCGGAAGAGCTCGGCGAGCTCCTCCAGCGGGTGCCACCAGGTGGTGGCCATGTAGCCGCCGCTGCACCGCGGGATGCCGGCGCGGGCCAGGCCGTCCACGACGAGCGCGGCCAGCGCCGGGTAGTACTCGCGGGGCGGGCCGCCGTGCAGCCGCGGGCCGCCGTAGGCCAGCGCGCTGTCCTGGTCGCTGGAGAGCACCTGCTCGCCGCGACCGTGCGACCCGAGCGCCAGCCAGGCGTACGCGAACGGCGGCGGGCCCAGGTGGGCCTCCGCCAGCGCGAGCAGCCGCGAGGTGAGGACGTCGTTCACGGCGGCGACCGCCTGCGTGACGTGCAGGGCGTCGGCGCCGTCGTCGAGCAGGCGCGACGTCGCCCGCGTCATGGCGTCGGCGTAGCCGTCGAGGGGGGCGAGGTGGAGCACCCCGCCCAGGCCGCGGGCGAGCTCGAGCGGCTCGCGCACCTCGTCCGTCAGCTCCACGGCACGGCTCCGTCGTCCTCACCGGCAATGATCACCTGGGCCGAGACTAGCCGCGCGCCGTGCGGGCGGTACGGGTCAGAGCAGCCCTCGGCGCCGCAGCCCCCCGGCCGCGAGGGCGCCGAGCGGCACCAGCAGCCAGAAGGTGGCCAGGCGGTACAGCAGGACGGCCGGCGCCGCCTGCGCCAGCGGGACGCCGGCCGCCACCAGCCCGGCGGTCATCGCCGCCTCGACGCCTCCCACACCCGCGGGGGTGGGCACGCTGCTGCCCACGGCCGAGCCCGCGAGCAGGACGACGACCACCGCCAGCGGCGTCAGCGAGCCGCCCACCGCCTGCACGGACGCCCACAGCGCCCCGGCGAGACCGCCGGTCAGCACGACACAGCCACCGAGACCGGCGACGAGCCGGCGCGGGCGGCGCACGACGGCGAGCAGCTGCGGGCGCACCTCGGCGAACCGAACGGCGGTGGTCAGCGGCACGAGCCGCCACCACCACCGTCGCGTCATGGCGAGGACGACCGCGGCGGCCCCGACGGCCAGCGCCACGGTGAGCGGGGTGCGGGTGCTCTCGACGGTCGGCGCCGGTCCGGTGACCGGGAGCAGGGCGACGGCGCCGAGGACCACGCCGGTGACGGCGACCTGGGCGACCTGACTGGCGGCCACCGCGACGACCGCAGGTGCGGCGCCCGCTCCCGAGCGCTGCACGACGCGGGCGTTGACGGCGACGGTACCCACCGAGGCCGGTGTCACCACCTTGAGCGCGGTGCCCGCGAGCTGCGCCGACAGCGCCCTCCGGAGGGTGAGCGGCACCGGGCTGAAGCCCACGAGGTTCCAGGCGGCCCCGAGCAGGGACGCGGCGGTGGCCCCGACGGCGGCGGGGACCGCCCACCACCGGACCCGCGCCAGCAGCGGCTCGAGGTCGACGGCGGCGAGCTGCACGGTCATCGCCAGCAGGACGACGGCCACGAGGGCCGCGACGACGGCCCTGTACCACCGGGACCGGCCGGCGGCCGGAGCCGGCGGCGGTGCGGCGAGGACGGGCGCGGTCACCTGGCCAGCCTCCCGGCCGGCGCGCGGTGCGGACGAGCCCGGCGGCCCGACGACCGGTGCTGGGGCTGCCCCCACCACCTGATGGTCGTGGCGCCTCGCCACCGCCCCCCGCGTGCTCACGACTCCACGGTAGGGACGAGGAGCACCGGTGACGTCGTCATTCGGTCTCCGACGCGCCGACGGACGTCGACGCACGGCGGCCGGCCCCGGCTCCTGGAGCGCACGGGGGCTCGATCTCGGCATTGCCTGGCGCGGCCCACGGGTGGAGCGTGGACGCGACCGGCGGTGCCACCGGGTGCCGCCACTCGACGCGGAGGTCGAGCCATGTACGCACGCACCACGGAGTTCACCGGCGGGTCAGGCAGGCTGGACGCGGGTCTGGCCTTCGTCCGCGAGGAGGTGCTGCCGACCGTCACGGCCATCGACGGCTGCATCGGCCTCTCCTGTCTGGCGGACCGCTCGTCCGGCCGCTGCATCGCCACCAGCGCGTGGACGACGCAGGAGGCCATGCGGGCGAGCGACGCCCGGATCGAGCCGCTGCGCCGGCGCGGCTCGGAGATCTTCGGCGGGATGCCACGGGTCCAGGAGTGGGAGATCGCGGCGCTGCACCGTGACCACCAGGCCCCGGACGGCGCGTGCGCGCGGGTCACGTGGCTCCGCGCCGGCGCCGAGGGCATCGCCGAGGCCGTCGACGTCTTCCGGATGGTGACGCTGCCGAAGCTGGACCACATCGGCGGCTTCGTCAGCGCCAGCCTCCTGGTGGACCGGGACGGTGGCATCGGCGCGGCCTCGACCGTCTGGGAGAACCGCGAGGCCATGGTCGCGAGCCGGGCCGAGGCCGACCGCCTGCGGCAGCAGGTCAAGGACGAGTCCCGCGGCGAGATCATCGAGGTCGCCGAGTTCGAGCTGGTGCTCGCGCACCTGCACGTGCCCGAGATGGTCTGAGGCGGGTCAGTCGAGCAGGGCGCCGCACAGCTCGACGTACTGGATCAGGTGGCGGTCGCCCAGCAGCTGGTCGCGCACCCGCTCGCGCCCCGCCTCGCCCAGGCGGTGCGCGAGCTCCGGGTCGCCGAGCAGCCGGCGCAGGGCGGCCGCCAGCTCGTCGAGGTCCCGCGGGTCGTGCACCAGCAGCCCCTCCTGCCCGTCGCGGATCTGGTCCTGGATCCCGCCGACCGCGCTCGCCACCACCGGACGGCCCTTCCACATCGCCTCGGCCACCGTGAGCCCGAAGCCCTCCACGAGGCTCTTCTGGACGACCACGTGGGCGTGCCGCTGCAGGGCGTTGACCATGAGGGCGTTCTCGTCGACGTCGTCCATCGGCAGCGTCGCCAGGTGAACGCGCTCCCGGCGGCCGGGGTCGAGGGCGCGCCACGCGGCGATGCACTCGGCCAGCACCTCGGCGCCCTCGGGGTCGTCGCTGACGCCGCCGACCTCGGGGCCGGCGAGCACGAGGTGGACGTCGTCCGGCAGGTCCCCGACGTGCCGCGCGAAGGCGGCCATCACGCCCGCCATGTCCTTGAGCCGGTCCCACCGGCTGACCTGGACGACGAGGCGTGCGTCGACGGGTGGGGGCGTCGAGGTGTCGACGAGGATGCCGTGGTGCCGGCGCAGGACGTCGTCCCGTCCGTCGCGGCGCCGGAAGCTCAGCGGCGGGCACTCGCCGCCGCGGGCGAGGCCGGCGGTGCAGAGGACGCCGACCACCTCCTCGGCGGTGAGGTCCTGGTTCTTCGCCGTGAAGGGGTCGATCGACGGGGGGATGACCCACAGGCGGTCCGGATCCACCCAGGCCGGGGCGTACTGCCGTCGTGAGTAGATGTGGGCCTCGGCCTTCGCGAGGTAGGGCCGCAGGAACTCCCACCCGCGGTCGGTCTGCTCGTTCGGCTCGTCGCGGCCCACGTGGCAGCGCCACACGACGTGTGCGCCGGTGGCCAGCAGCCCGTCGACGAGGCCGGCGGTCTGCGGGTCGTGCAGCAGCACGATGTCGCCGGGACGCACCTCGTGCACGATGGCCTGCAGGTTGTCGTCCAGGACGGCCTCGTAGTGCCGCCGCTCTGCGTCACCGAGCGGGCCACCGTCGCCGGGCTCACCGTGCAGCACGTTGTGCAGACGCTTCGTGACGGCGAAGAACGCCGGGTCTCCCCGCAGCACGAGCCACCGGGTGTCGACGCCCGCACCTCGGGCGTAGGCCAGCAGGGTCTGGAGCATCTCGGCCACCCCGCCTCCCTGGGCGGTGGCGTTGACGTTCCACACGACCCGGTCACCGAGCAGGCGACGCGCAGCCTCCGCGGTGGCCATCAGGCGCTGCGCGCGCTCGGGGGTCAGCAGCCCCGTCAGTCGCTCGAGGGGCAGGGGCTCGATCTCGACATGGCGCACGTCTCCTTTCTACGTCGGGACCGGCGCACCGGCCAGCGCCGACCGCGAGAACCCGCAGACCGCTTGTCTCGCGGCGCGGCGCGTGCCTACCGTCGTGGGTACAGGCACGACGAGGACGGTGGCCGCGATGAGCCGGATCCCCCAGACACCAGAAGGTCTCCCCCGCCTGTCGCGCGGGAGCCACCTCGGCCCCGAGGAGGGAGCGTGCTTCATGGAGTACGCCTCCTTCCTGGCCGGCGAGCCCTTCAGCGACCAGCCCGGCTGTACGCACCCGTTGCTCGCGGAGCTGGCCCGCATGGTCAACGACTCGGTCAGCGACGCGGGCCGGCAGCGTCTGCTCCCGCTCGTGCCGGCGGTCATCGGGCGCACCAGCGACGACCCGCGCGTCGCGGCGCTGCTCGTGCAGCGGCTCGTCGACGAGGCGGAGGCGCGCGACGTCGAGGGCCCGTCACTGCGCTGGCACCGGCGGCGCGCCCAGCTGCGTCTGCGCCGCATCGCCGGACGGGGCCCGGCCGGCCCCCTCCTGGCCCGCCTGCGGGAAGTCGTCGACTTCGCCTACCGGGAGGGGCCGGCGTCCCGCGCCGTCAACGCGATCGGCTTCGCGGCGTGCGGGCCACCGGACTCCCGTCGCGACGACCGGCTCACGGCGCTGCTGGTGGCGGGCATCGACGTGCTCGAGCGGGTCGGCGCCGGCGGGAGCCGCCCGGACGCCGCAGCCACCGTCAGGCGTACCGGGACGCGGGGGGCAGCGGCCTGACGGCCGGTCCCTGCAGCACCGTGCCCGTGTGGTCGAACCGCGAGGCGTGGCAGGGACAGTCCCAGCTGCGCTCGCCGTCGTTCCAGGCGACGAGGCAGCCCAGGTGGGTGCAGCGGGCCGCCACCACGTGCAGGGCGCCGTCGTCGTCCCGGTAGCAGGCCAGGTGACGGGCACCGACCCGCAGCACGGCGGCCTGGCCCGGCGCGAGGTCCTGGGGCCGTCCCGCGGCGAGGTGGCGCAGGCGGTCGCCGACGGCGTGCGCGGCGACCCTCGCGTTCTGCGCCGCCAGCGGCCCTGCGGTGCGTGACAGGGTGAACCGGCGCGCGTCCAGCGCCTCGGCCCACGGGTTGACGCGGCCCTCCACCTGGTCCGCGAGCACCTCCGCTGCGGCGGTGCCGTTCGTCATCCCCCAGCCGGCGAAGCCGGTCGCGAGCAGCAGCCGGTCGGTGCCGGGCGTGAGGCGCCCGACGTAGGGCAGCCCGTCCGGGGTCGAGGCGTCCTGGGTCGACCACGTGTAGCGCACCGGCCCGGCCCCCAGGTGCTGGGCCGCCCAGTCGCCCAGTGCCCGCCACCGGCGCGACGTGTCGCCGCCCTCCCCGACGTGGTGCCCCTCGCCCACGACGACGGCCAGCCGCTCGCCGTCCACCTCGACGGTCCGGGTGGAGCGGGTCGGCTCGTCGACCGCGAGCGTCATGCCGACGTCCACGCCGTCCGGCAGCACGGCGGCGACGCCGTACGCCCGGTGGTGGGCGAGCTTGGTGAAGTGCAGTCCCCGGTCCAGGAACGGGACGTGCGTGGCGACGACGACGTGGCCGGCCCGCAGCTCGCCCGCGGTGGTGGAGACGACGCACGGGTCGTCGTCCCGGACGCCGGTGGCCCGCGCACCCTCGACGACGGTACCGCCGGCGTCCACGACCGCCCGGGCCAGACCGAGGAGGTAGCGCACCGGGTGGAGGCTGACCTGGTCGGGGAACGAGGCGGCCGCCGCGACCTCGAAGGGCAGCGGCACCTCGTCGGTCTCCTCGACGGCCAGGCCGCAGGCGGCGGCGACCCGGGCCTCGGTGCGCACGGCGTCCACCGACTGCGGCCCCCGCGCGTAGAGGACGTGCGGACCGGTCGCGAGGTCGCACTCGACGTCCAGCTCGTCGGCGAGGGAGCGGATGCGCCGCAGCCCGGCGGCGTTGGCCTGGGCGTAGACCCGCGCGGCGTCGTCCCCGAGCCGCTGACCGATGCGGGTCAGCACGGTGCCCTGCGCGACGGTCGCCTTCACGGTCGAGTGGCCGGTGACGCCGCGGCCCACGCGCCCCGCCTCGACGACGACGACGCGGTGCCCCGCCCGCTGCAGGAGCGCCGCCGTGGTGAGTCCCACGACGCCGGCGCCGAGCACGGCGACGTCCGCGTCGCGGGGCAGCTCGGACGGGGGCAGCCCCGAGGGCGGCGCGGTGGCGATCCAGGGCGACAGGTGCTGGGCCATCACCCCACCCTCGTGCCCGCAGGGACGTGGCGCATCCGGGCGGACCGGGGCGTGACAGAGTGCGGGCATGGAGTACCGGACCCTGGGCCGCTCGGGCTGCGCCGTCTCGACGCTGAGCCTCGGAACGATGACCTTCGGCGCGGAGACCGACGAGCAGGGCTCGCTCGCCCAGCTCGACGCCTTCGTCGAGGCGGGGGGCAACCTCGTCGACATCGCCGACGTCTACGCGGGCGGGACGTCCGAGGAGATCGTCGGGCGGTGGCTCGCCACGCGCCCCAGCGACGTGCGGGACCGCGTGGTGCTGGCCACCAAGGGCCGGTTCCCGACCGGCCCCGACGTCAACGACGTCGGCCTGTCGCGTCGGCACCTGCAGCGGGCGCTCGACGCGTCGCTGCGACGGCTCGGCGTGGACGTCGTCGACCTCTACCAGGTGCACGCGTGGGACCCGGTCACGCCGGTCGAGGAGACGCTGCGCACCCTCGACGACATGGTGCGCGCCGGCAAGGTGCGGTACGTGGGGCTGTCGAACGTCACCGGGTGGCAGCTGCAGAAGCTCGTCGGCCTCGCGGAGCGGCTCGGGCTCGAGCGTCCGGTGACCCTGCAGCCGCAGTACAACATGCTGGTGCGCGAGCTGGAGTGGGAGGTCGTGCCGTCCGCGCTGGACGCCGGCCTGGGTCTGCTGCCGTGGTCCCCGCTGGGGGGCGGCTGGCTCACCGGCAAGTACTCCCCGGACCGGCGGCCCACCGGCGCCACCCGGCTCGGCGAGGACCCGGACCGCGGCGTCGAGGCCTACGACCGCCGCTCGACGCAGCAGCGCACCTGGGACGTCGTGGAGGCGGTGCGCCGCGTGGCCGACGCCCGCGGCGTCCCCATGGCGCAGGTGGCGCTGGCATGGCTCGTCGACCGCCCCGGCGTCACGTCGGTGATCCTCGGGGCCCGCACGATCGACCAGCTGGCCGACAATCTCGGCGCGGCCGGGCTTCACCTGACGGCCGAGGAGACCGCGGCGCTGGACGCGGCCAGCGACCCGGGCGCCGCGGACTACCCCTACGGCGGCCCGGGCCGCGACCAGCGCAGCCGGGTGCTCAGCGCAGGGGATTGACCCCCGACCCGGCCATCACGTACCACGCGGACGCCCCGACGTGCTGCACCGGGAAGTAGCCGAACCCGAAGCCCGTGTCGATCAGGCTCGAGGCGGCGACGACGCCGGACGACGGCGGCAGCGGGCGACCACCGACGTGCTGCCCGGCACCCAGCACCCGCTGGGCCACCGCGACCTGCTCGAGGAGTGACGTGACCAGCCGGCGGTCGTGGCCGCCCCATGACCGGTCGCCCATCGAGCAGGCGAGCTGCGCCGTCCCCTCCAGCCACACCCCGGTCGGGTGCACGGTCGTCCCGTTGTAGGCGGCCGTCGAGGTGAGACTCGCGGAGCTGAAGGTCACCCCGGAGACCGAGACCCCTTCGGGCAGCTGGCTCGTCGGCTGGTCGGAGGAGTCCGTGGCAGCGAGCTCGGCCGCCGCCCAGTCCAGGCAGCGGGCGAAGCGCCGCTCGCGCAGCGCCAACCAGCTCCAGGTCTGCGGGTCCAGCGGCAGCGGTGAGCGGTTGACGGTGTCGCCGTCGTTGCTGCCGGTGTAGAAGAACCCTCCCGTCGGGTCCCACATGCGCTCGACGAAGTCGCGGGCGTGCCCGGCCTTCTCCCGCCACGAGTCGTCACCGGTCGCCGCGGCGAGCTGCCCGAAGAACCCCACGCAGTCGACGTTGTGCTCGGTGGACACGTTGGGGATCGGCCGGTCGTCGCCGGTGACGCCGAACGCGAAGCCGCCGAGCGACCCCGTCGACTCGGCCCGGTCCGTGATCCAGCCGGCGATGGCCAGGGCGCCGCGCAGGTAGCGCTCGTCGCCGGTGCGCCGGTACAGCCGCACGAGGGCGATGCCGGGCCAGGCCATGTCACCGACCGCCGTGCCGAGGAAGCCGAACTGCCAGGCGATGTTCGCGCTGCCGTCCGGCATGGCGAGGCCGTAGGGCTGCGGGGACCCGTCGTAGAACACGTACGGGCCCACGTTGTAGGCCTGGCGCAGCCGCCCGTCTCCGTAGGCCGGGTCGTGCTGCTGGGCGAAGAGCAGGCCGTCCCCCGCCGCGCGGGCGAGGTCCACATCGTCGGCCGCCAGAGCGGCGCAGATCGCGAGGGCGTTGTCGTACACGAAGGCCGTGCTGAACAGGCCGAGCTCGTCGGCGTAGCTCTGGGCCAGTCTGGGGCCGCTGCCGTTGACGTCCGGGTAGGCGTCCAGCATCGCGCCGAGGAAACCGGTCGCGCGGCGCAGCGACTCCTGCACCGACGCAGCGGAGTGTGGCTCTGCCCGGGCAGGTGGGGCGGTGAGCGAGCCGCCGGCGATCACGCCGGCGGCACCGAGCAGGACGCTGCGCCGGCTCGGTCGGAGCGCGTGGCCGTCGTACGTACCGTGCATGGGACCTCCTGGTGTCGGGAGCGCCGGAGACACTTCTGAAAGCGCTCTCTTGACAGGGAGTGTGCTGCACCGTCAGGCTTCGAGCAAGCGTGTGAGAGCGCTTTCATCATTCGGTTCCGGACCGGACGGGTCGCGGCTTCGCGGCGCCGTCACGAGAGGTGTGGCATGGACAGGAAGCGAACGACCCTGGTGGGCGGAGCGGCACTGGCCGCCACCGCCGTCCTGCTGTCCGCATGCAGCGGGCCCGCGGACGGCGACGACGAGGCGGCAGGCGGCTCCGGGCCCGTCGAGCTGACGATCAACGTCTTCGGGGACTCCTTCCCCGAGGAGCTGTACGCGCAGTACGAGGAGGAGAACCCCGGCGTCACGATCACGGAGAACCGGGCGGACTACGGCACCCACCACAACAACCTGCAGGCCCGCCTCGCCGCCGGATCCGGCACCGCGGACGTCGAGCTCATCGAGGTCGGGCAGATCGCCGGCTTCATCGGCCAGGCCGACCGCTTCGTGAACTTCCTCGACGAGGGCGTCGACACCTCCCAGTGGAACGACGCGAAGATCCAGCAGGCGTCGACGCCGGACGGCGAGAGCCTCATCGGTCTCGGCACCGACATCGGCGGTCTGGCGATCTGCTACCGGACCGATCTCTTCGAGCAGGCCGGCCTGCCCACCGACCGGGACGAGGTCTCGGCGCTGTGGCCGACGTGGGACGACTACGTGGCAACCGGCAGCCGCTTCCTCGAGTCGGCGCCGGACGGCGTCAGCTGGATGGACGGCGCGGGCCACCTCTTCACCGGCATGCTCGGGCAGGAGGCTGAGACCTTCTACGACACGGACGGCGAGATCGTCGTCGCGGACAACCCGGTCGTCCGCGAGGCCTGGGACCTTTCGGTCGAGGCGATCGAGGCAGGCCAGTCCGCCGCCCTGGCCGAGTTCAGCCCCGAGTGGAACACGGGCTTCCAGCGGGGCCAGTTCGCCACCATCACGTGCCCTTCCTGGATGACCGCCTACATCCGCAACAACGCCCCGGAGACCGAGGGTCTGTGGGACATCGCCACGGTTCCCGGCGGCTCGGGCAACTGGGGCGGCTCCTTCCTGACCGTCCCGGCCGCCGGTGAGAACGTCGAGGAGGCCGTGAAGCTGGCCCGCTGGCTGGCGGCGCCCGAGCAGGCCGTCGCGGTGTTCGAGACGTTCGGCAACTTCCCGAGCCCCGTCGACACGTGGGACTCACCCGCAGTCGCCGAGAAGACGGACCCGTTCTTCAACGACGCCCCCGTCGGCACGATCTTCCCCGCCTCCTTCGAGTCCCTGCCGCCGCAGGTGCTCGGCCCGCAGAGCGGCGTCATCGGCGTGACTCTCAACAACGCCCTCAACACCGTGGAGAAGGGCGAGGACCCTGACCGGGCCTGGCAGACGGCCCTCGACGACATCGCGGCAGCCACCGCCGGCTGACCACCCCGGGCGGCACCGCCGACCCCGGCGGCGCCGCCCCCGCCCCCGCCCCCGATGAACAGGAGAGCCGCCATGGCGGTCACCCAGCGGCTGCACGCGCGACGGCGACCCGGCCCCGACGCCGGGCCGGCGGTCCCCGGCAGCCGTCCGTCCCGCCGGCACCGGTTCGACGTCCACGGCGCGCCGTACGTGCTCGTGGCGCCCTTCTTCGTGCTGTTCGCCGTCGTGGGCGTGTTCCCGCTGCTCTACACGGGCTACGTCTCGCTCACCGCGTGGAACCCCCGTCGTCCCGGCAGCGAGGCCGAGTTCGTCGGCCTGGAGAACTACCGGACGCTCCTCGCGGACGAGAACTTCTGGAATGCGCTGATCAACACGTTCGGCATCGGCGTGCTGTCCACGGTGCCGCAGCTCCTCCTCGCGCTCTGGATCGCGCACCTGCTCAACTACCGGATCCGCGGCCGGCTGTTCTTCCGCATGGGCGTGCTCGTGCCCTACGTCACGAGCGTGGCCTCGGTCGCCCTGATCTTCGGACAGCTGTTCGCCCGTGACTTCGGGCCGGTCAACTGGGTCCTCGGGCTCGTGGGCCTCGATCCGGTGGACTGGGACAGTGGCCGCCTCGCCTCCTGGACCGCGGTCTCCGTGATGGTGATCTGGCGGTGGACGGGGTACAACGCGCTCATCTACCTGGCGTCCCTGCAGGCGATCCCCTACGAGCTCTACGAGGCCGCCTCGGTGGACGGCGCCTCGCGATGGCGCCAGTTCTGGCACATCACCGTGCCCGGTCTGCGCCCGACGATCATCTTCACGATGGTCGTGTCGACGGTCGGCGCGCTGCAGCTGTTCGGCGAGCCGTTGCTCTTCGACACGTCCCGCAGCGCCAACGGCGGCACCGGCCGGGAGTTCCAGACGGCCGTTCTCTACCTGTACCAGCAGTTCTGGTTCAACGGCCGCTACGGCTACGCGTCGGCGGTGGCCTGGGGACTGTTCGCCGTCATCGTCGTCATCGTCGCCGTGAACCTCCTGCTGGCACGACGCATCCGCTCCGAGGACTGAGAGGCCATCCCGTGACGACCACCACCCTCCTCACCACCAGGCCCGTCCGCCGCTCACGCGTCGGTGTCGACACGGCGAGCCGGTCGACCTACGTCGCCCTGGCCGTCCTGGTCCTGCTCTCGGTGTTCCCCCTCTACTGGTCCGTCGTCGTGGCGTCGAACGACCAGTCGACCATCGGTCGGTACCCGCCGACACTGGTGCCCGGGTCCCAGCTGTGGGACAACGTCGTCCGCGCCTTCGACCAGGCGAGCTTCGGCACCGCGCTGCTGAACTCGGTACTCGTCTGCGGCACCATCACGCTCTCCGTGCTGCTGACGAGCACCCTGGCGGGCTTCGCGTTCGCCAAGCTGCGGTTCCGCGGCCGGAACGCGCTGTTCGGCGTCGTCGTCGGCACGATGCTCATCCCGACCCAGTTGGGCGTCATCCCGCTCTACATCATGGTCACGCAGTGGTTCGGCTGGGCGAACGACCTCAGGGCCGTGGCCCTCCCGTCGCTGGTCACCGCCTTCGGCGTCTTCTTCATGCGCCAGTACCTGGTGACGGCCCTGCCCACCGAGCTGATCGAGGCGGGCCGGGTGGACGGCGCCAACACGCTGCGCCTCTACTGGAACATCGTGCTGCCGGTGGCGCGGCCCGCCGCAGCCGTCCTCGGGCTGCTGACCTTCATCACCTACTGGAACGACCTGTTCTGGCCGCTCATCGTCCTGAACTCCCAGAACCCGACGGTGCAGGTGGCGATCTCCAACCTGGCCAGCGGCATCCAGGTCGACTACTCGCTCACCCTCACGGGGGCCGTCATCGGCACCTTTCCCATGCTCATCGTCTTCCTCCTGCTCGGCCGCCAGATCATCGGCGGGATCATGACGGGCGCGGTGAAGGGATGACGCGGCCCTCGCGTTCCTTTCCGGACGACTTCCGCTGGGGCGCCTCGACCGCCGCCTACCAGATCGAGGGCGCCGCAACCGCCGGCGGTCGCGGGCCGTCCATCTGGGACGTGTTCTCCCGCCGGCCGGGTGCCGTCCTGAACGGCGACACCGGCGACGTGGCGGCCGACCACTACCGGCTGTTCCGCGAGGACGTCGCGCTGATGGTCGACCTCGGGCTGCCGACGTACCGCTTCTCGGTCAGCTGGCCCCGGGTTCGTCCCACGGGTCGCGGACCGGTCAACGCCGAGGGCCTGGGGTTCTACGACCGGCTCGTCGACGCGCTGCTCGAGGCCGGCATCACCCCGTTCGTCACGCTGTACCACTGGGACCTGCCGGTGGAGCTCGAGGACGCCGGCGGGTGGCCGCTGCGCGACACCGCCGAGCGGTTCGCCGACCACGCCGCTGTCGTGGCGACGCACCTCGGTGACCGGGTGCGGCACTGGCAGACCCTCAACGAGCCGTGGGTGGCGGCCTTCCTCGGCTACGCCGCAGGCGTCCACGCGCCGGGTCGCACCGAGCCTGCGGCGGCGCTGGCGGCGGCGCACCACCTCCTCCTCGGCCACGGCCTGGCGGCCCGGGCGATGCGCGAGGTGCTCCCGGCCGGCAACGAGATCTCGTTGACGCTCAACCAGACCGCCGTCCGCGCCGCGAGCGGGTCCCCGGCGGACCGGCAGGCGGCGCGGAGGGTCGACGGCCTGATGGCCCGGCTGTTCCTCGAACCGCTGGTGCACGGCCGGTACCCGGTGGACGTGCAGGAGCTCACCCGTCACCTCACCGACTGGAGCTTCGTGCGGGACGGCGACCTCACCCTGGTGGCCGGGTCGCTGGATGCGCTGGGCGTCAACTACTACGCGCCCACCGTCGTGCGGGCCCGTGCGTGCGACGAGACGGTCGACGCCGGCACCGCCGCCTACCCCGGGTGCGACGACGTCGTCTTCGTCGAGGTCGACGGGCCGCGAACGGGGATGGGCTGGCCCATCGACGCCACCGGCCTCACCGAGGTGCTGGTCCGCCTCGCCACCGACGCCCCCGGCCTCCCGCTGCTGGTGACGGAGAACGGCGCTGCGTTCCCGGACGACCCACAGGTCGGAGTCACCTCGGACCCTCGCCGGGTGGCGTACCTGCACGACCACGTCTCCGCCGCGCTCGACGCGATCGAGGCCGGCGTCGACCTGAGGGGCTACTTCGTGTGGTCGCTGCTGGACAACTTCGAGTGGGCCGAGGGGTACAGCCAGCGGTTCGGCCTCGTCCACGTCGACTACGCGACACAGCGCCGGACACCCCGCGACAGCGCACGCTGGTTCAGCACCGTGATCCGACACAATGGCGTCGTCGTCCCGGACACGACGAAGGAGGAGCACACCGCGTGAGCACCGCCCAGCGGCCCCGCCGGCGTGAGCCCACCCTGGCGACGGTCGCCACGCTCGCGGGCGTCTCCCCGGCCACCGTCTCACGCGTCGTCAACGGGACGTCCAACGTCACGCCGGGCGTGCGTGAGGCCGTCGAGTCGGCGATCGAGCAGCTGGGCTACGTGCCGAACCGGGCCGCGCGGTCGCTGGTCACCCGGCGCACCGACTCGATCGCCCTCGTGGTGCGCGAGCCCGTCGAGTTCGGTGTCGCGGACCCCTATCTGTCGAGCATCGTCGTCGCCGCCAGCCAGTCCCTGCTGGGCACCGGTGTACAGCTCGTCGTGATGCTCGCGCAGGACGACGAGCACCACGCCCAGGTGAGCAGCTTCGTGCGGGCCGGCCACGTGGACGGCGTCATCCTCGTGTCGGTGCACGGTGACGACCCGCTGCCGGGTCAGCTGGTGCGTGCACGGATCCCCTTCGTCATGGGGGGCCGCCCGTCGACCCCGCTGCCCGGCGCCACCTACGTGGACGTCGACAACCGGCTCGGCGCCCGCCTCGCCACCGAGCGCCTGCTCGCCACCGACCACCGGCGCATCGCCACCATCGCCGGACCGCCGGACATGACCGCCGCCACGGACCGTCTCGCGGGGTTCCGTGAGGCACTGCACGAGGCGGGGGTCGCTGCGGCCGGGGTGGTGCACGGGCGCTTCACCCGCGAGTCGGGTGTCGCGGCGATGCGCGAGCTGCTCGAGACCGAGCCCGACGTCGAGGCGGTGTTCGCGGCGAACGACCTCATGGCGGTGGGCGCCCTGTCGGCCCTGCGCGCCGCCGGGCGCCGCGTGCCCGACGACGTCGCCGTCGTCGGCTTCGACGACATCGCCCTCGCGCAGGACGTCGACCCCGCCCTCACCACCGTGCACCAGCCGGTCGCCGAAGAGGCGCGGGTCATGACGCGCGAGGTGCTGCGCCAGATCGGGGGCGAGCCGGCCGGGGAGCCGGTCGTGCTACCGCCTCGCCTGGTCGTGCGCGCCTCCGGCTGATCGCCTCGCCCTCACCGAGACCGGCACGGCCACGACGTCGGCCAGCGCCCGCGGGGCAGCCGATCCCTGGGGCGCGAACCTCCGCGAGACGACGCGCTCGCACTCCCGCAGGGCCGCGAGGTGCAGCAGCCGGCCGTCGTGGTCGAGGACGGCCGCCCCGGTGGTCCCGCGGGCGCCCCACGCCAGGTCGAGACCGACGGCGCGCCAGCCGGTCACGCCGGGTACCCGCGCACCTCGGTCGCCTTGACGGCGGCCCACACCTCGCTGCCGACGCGCAGGTCCAGGTCCGCGACGGCCGCGGGCGTGACGTCGGCGAGGACGTCGGGGACGCCGGCGAGCCGGACGCGCACCGTCTCGGCGTGCTGCTCCAAGGTCACCACCCGACCCGGCCAGGCGTTGCGCGGCGACCCGTCCGGGCGGGCCCGGTGCAGGGCGACGGCGGCCGGGGGGAAGGCGACGAAGACCTCGCCGGCGCACGGGTCGCTGGTCGACAGCGCGCCCCCGCCGTCGAGCGCCACGCCCTCGGGGCCGGCGGTGCCGCGGTAGAGGTTGAGGCCGACGAGCCGGGCCACGAAGTCCGTGCGCGGGGCGCGCGCGACCTCGGGCGGCGCGCCGTCCTGGACCACCCGCCCGGCCTCCAGGACCACCAGCCGGTCGGCCAGCACCATCGCGTCGAGCGCGTCGTGGGTGACCAGGACGGCGCAGCCGGGGTAGTCGGCCAGGTGGTGGCGCAGCTCGGAGCGCACCTGCACCCGGGTGCTCGCGTCGAGGGCCGCCAGGGGCTCGTCGAGCAGCAGCAGGCCGGGCTCGGTCACCAGCGCGCGGGCCAGCGCGACCCGCTGGGACTGCCCGCCGGACAGGGCATCCGGCCTGGCTGCGGCGTGCTCGGCGAGGCCGACCCGCCCCAGCCAGGCGCGGGCTCGCGCCCGGGCCTGGTGACGCGGGACGCCCCGGGCCCGCAGGCCGAAGGCCACGTTCTCGGTCGCGTCGAGGTGGGCGAACAGCAGGTGGTCCTGGAAGACCATGCCGACGCCGCGACGCTGCGGCGGCACGAACGTCGCGACCGCGGGGTCGTCGAGCGGTCGGCCGTCGAGCCGGACGTGGCCGGCGTCCAGCGGCAGGAGCCCGGCCAGCGCCCGCAGCGCGGTGGACTTCCCCGCGCCGTTGGGTCCCAGCAGCGCCACCACCTCGCCGGGCCGGGCCACCAGCCGGACGTCGAGGGTGAAGGCGTCGCGCCGCACGCGCAGATCGGCGTCCAGCCCCTCGGCCGTCATCGGGCCGCCCCGGTCAGCCAGCGGTCCCGCAGCGCCACGAGGACGGCGACCGACACCGCGAGCAGCAGGAGGGACAGCACCACGGCGGCGTCCGGGTCGGTCTCCAGGGCGAGGTACACGGCGGTGGGCATGGTCTGCGTGACGCCGGGGAGGCTGCCGGCGAACGTGATGGTGGCGCCGAACTCGCCCAGGGCGCGGGCGAAGCAGAGGACGGCGCCCGCCGTCACCCCGGGCGCCACCGCGGGCAGGGTCACCCGGCGGAACGTGGTGAGCGTCGAGGCGCCGAGGGTCGACGCCGCCTCCTCGTAGCGCGGGTCGGTGCTGCGCAGCGCTCCCTCGACCGAGATGACGAGGAACGGCAGGGCGACGAACGTCTGCGCGAGCACCACCGCGGTGGTGGTGAACGGGACCGTCACGCCGAACCAGGCGTCGAGGTGCTGGCCGACCAGACCGCGGCGCCCGAGCAGCAGGAGCAGCGCGACGCCGCCGACGACGGGCGGCAGCACCAGCGGCACCGTGACGAGCGCCCGCACGACGCGCCGTCCGGGCAGGTGCGCCCGCGCCAGCACCCACGCCATCGGCACACCGAGCACCAGGCAGACGAGAGTCGCCGCTGCGGCCGTCCCGAACGACAGCCGCAGCGCGGCGGCCACCTCGGCCGAGGCCAGGCGGTCGGTCAGCGATCCCCACGGCGCACGGGCGACGAGAGCCAGCAGCGGGAGGCCGAGGAACGCGACCGCGAGGAGGGCGGGCAGGGCGAGCAGCACCGGCACTCGCGCGGTCGGTGGGCGGCGCCGACGGGCAGGCGCCTCAGGGGACGTCGAAGCCGGCACCGACGAGCACCTCCCGCCCGGTCTCCGAGAGCAGCAGGTCGACGAAGGCGTCGGCCCCCGCGGGGTGGGGTGCCCCGTCCAGGCGGGTCACCAGGTAGTCGTTGGCGTGCCGTTCCGCGCCGGCCACGGCGAGCCCCTCGACGTCGCCCCCGCCGGCGAGCACGTCGGTGCGGTAGACCAGCCCGGCGTCCACCTCGCCGAGGCGCACCTTGGTCAGCACGGCGCGCACGTCCCGCTCGAGGGTGTCGGGCCGGGCGTCGACACCGGCGTCGGCGAGCAGGGCCTCGGACGCGGCACCGCACGGCACCTCGGGGGCGCAGAGCGCGACCAGCAGGGCCGGGTCCGCGAGGTCGGCCAGTCCGCCGACGCCGGCCGGGTTGCCGGCGGGGACGGCGATCTCCAGGCGGTTGCGCGCCAGCAGGGCCGGCTCGCCGGTCGTCGCGCCGCCGTCGACGGCGACCCGCATCGCCTCGGGGCTCGCCGTCACCAGGACGTCGCCGGGCGCACCCGCGACGGCCTGCGCCGCCAGGGCGGTGCTGCCTCCCGTGCTGACGACGACGCGGGTGCCGGGGTAGCGCTCCTCGAACCGGCCGGACAGCTCGGCGAGCACGTCGGTGAGCGACGCGGCGGCCAGCACGGTGACGTCGCCCTCGACGCGGTCCGGTTGCTGCCCCGGCGGGGGGCCTCCTGCGGCGCAGGCCGCCAGGAGCGCCGACAGCGCCGCGGCGGCGCCGTGCCGGCGGAGCGGCGTCACCGCGGCCCGGCCAGCTCGACGACGACGTTGGTGGCCTTGACGCTGGCGACGGCCAGGGTGCCGACCTCGAGGCCGAGCTCGTCGGCGGCCTCGCGGCTCATCAGCGACACGATGCGGAACGGGCCGGCCTGCATCTCGACCTGGGCCATCACCGTGTCGCGGGTGACCCTGGTGACGAGGCCGCGCAGCCGGTTGCGGGCCGAGACGCCGCCGGGCGGGCCCTCGGTGCCGGCCGCGAGCTCCTGGGCGAGCGTGGCCAGCTCGGCGCCGTCCACCTCGATGCGGCCGGACGACGTCCGGCGGGCCGGCAGCCGCCCGCCGTCCACCCAGCGGCGGACGGTGTCGTCGCTGACGCCCAGCAGGGCGGCCGCCTCGCTGACCCGGAAGGTGGTGGCCACCCGGCCACGCTACAGCAGATGCGGCGCTGCTGAGCTATCCATGCCGCATGTGCGGCGCGGTCGCTGCCTGGAGTCAGCGGCGGCGACGTGGGCGTCGACGCGGCGAGCCGGTCGTCGCCGACGCGGTCCGGGGCGCGACCAGGGCCGTCGGCGCGGACGTCTGGCGGGGCGCCACGTCACCGACGAGGGCGGCGACGGCCGGCGCACCCGGCGCCGCGGTGGCCTGCCGCGGGGTGATGCCGGCCTTGCGCATCAGGGTGCGGACGTCGCCGCGCTGCTCGTCGAGCACCACGGTGACGACGGTGCCGCCGGCGCCGGCGCGCGCCGTCCGGCCGGAGCGGTGCAGGTAGGCCTTGTGCTCGGTCGGCGGGTCGACGTGGACGACGAGCTCCACGTCGTCCACGTGGATGCCGCGGGCCGCGATGTCGGTGGCCACGAGCACGCGCACTCCCCCTCCGGAGAACGCGGCGAGGTTCCGCTCGCGCGCGTTCTGGGACAGGTTGCCGTGCAGGTCCACGGCGGGGATGCCCGCGGTGGTCAGCTGCCGCGCCAGCTTCTTGGCGGCGTGCTTGGTGCGGGTGAACAGCAGGCGGCGGCCGGTGCCGGACGCGAGCTCGGTGACGACGTCCCGCTTGTCGGCGGCGTTGGCGACGGCCAGCACGTGGTGGGTCATCTCGGCGACCGGCGACTCGGCCGAGTCCACCGAGTGGGTCACCGGGGCATCGAGGTAGCGGCGCACCAGGACGTCGACGCCGTTGTCGAGCGTCGCGGAGAAGAGCATCCGCTGGGTGCCGCGCGGCGTGGCGTCCAGGATCCGGCGGACCCCGGGCAGGAAGCCGAGGTCGGCCATGTGGTCGGCCTCGTCGAGGACGGTGATCTCGACGGCGTCCAGACGGACGTGGCCCTGGCCCATGAGGTCCTCGAGGCGGCCCGGACAGGCGATGACGACGTCGACGCCCGACTCCAGGGCGGCGACCTGCCGGCCCTGGCCGACGCCGCCGAAGACGGTCGTCGTCCGCAGCCCGCTGGCGCGCGCCAGCGGCTCGAGCACCGCGGCGATCTGGTTGGCGAGCTCCCGGGTCGGAGCGAGCACCAGGCCGCGGGGCCTGCCGGGACGGCGACGCGCGCCACCGGCGGCGAGCCGCGTGACGAGCGGGAGCGAGAACGCGAGGGTCTTGCCGCTGCCCGTGCGGCCGCGGCCGAGGACGTCGCGCCCGGCGAGCGTGTCGTGGAGGGTGGCGGCCTGGATCGGGAAGGGCGTCGTGATCCCGCGGGCCGCGAGGGAGTCGACGAGCGCCGCGGGGACGCCGAGGTCGGCGAAGGTGGACGTGCGGACAGGGTCGAGCGTGCTGCTGTGCAAGAGGGAGTGCCTTTCGGGCAGAGGGTCGGGGCGCCGCAGCTGCTGGGTGCTCCACGACGGGCGGGCGCGCCGGGTCGGCGCTGCCTCGCGGGGACCAGTGTGCCCTACCCGCCCGGGTTCTCCAACGCCGGGTCCGTCTCGATGCACGTGGCGACGTAGGAGAACCCCTCCCGCGGCCGGTCCTCCCACTCCAGGTGGACGACCTGACCGGCCCGCAGCGGGTGGTCGTTCTCGACGACGTTCGCGTCGGCCCACACGCCGCCCGGCGTCTCGGGCGAGTCCAGGACGCCGCAGGCCGTCTCCGCGGACCAGTGGCGGACCGTGGCGATCGTGCGACGTGCGCCCACCTGTCGATGATGGCGCGGTAGGAGCGCGCGCGTCCCCGGTTCCGCCCGGCATCGCGGAACCGCTGCGTCGGACCGGCTCGACGCGGCACGCTGTCTGGTGGTCCGGGCGGAGGGGACAACGATGAATCGACTGACGCGGGGGTTGCTGGCCGGTGCGGTCGCCGGCGCGGCAGGGACGACGGCGCTCAATGCCATCGCCTACGGCGACATGGCGGTGCGGGGCCGGCCGCCGAGCACGACACCGGAGCAGAGCGTGGAACGGCTCGCCGAGCGGCTGCGACTGAGGGTTCCCGGTTCCGCGGCCCGACGGCCGCACCGCACGAGTGGCCTGGGTGCCCTGCTCGGGATGGCCACCGGCGCAGGGATGGGCGCCCTCGCCGGCGCGGCTCGTGCCGCCGGGGTGCGCCTGCCGCTGCCGGCAGGTGCGGCGGTGACGACCGGGCTGGCGATGCTGGCGGCGAACGGGCCGATGACGGCTCTCGGCGTCACGGACCCCCGCAGCTGGACGGCGACCGACTGGGCGAGCGACGTCCTGCCGCACGTCGGGTACGGCGTGGTGACGAGTGCCGCGCTGCGGTTGATGCTGCCCTGAGCGCCGGCTCTCAGGCCTCCGGGCCCTCGACGACGGGGGTGGTGACCGTGGCGGAGTACCCACCGCCGGTCTCCGCCAGCGCCGCCACCCAGACCAGCCAGTAGCGGTGGGCACCCGCGCCCTCGCCGGACAGGGCGGTCTCCCCGTCGGCGGTGGTCGTCGCGTCGGCCTCGGTCATCCCCGCGGGGTCGCCCGACGGTGCCTCGTCCCCCGCGAGCAGCTGGACCGTGAGGCCGGGGGTGGCGCTCGGCAGGGTCACCGTGGAGACCTCACGCGCCTCCCCCAGGTCGATGAGCAGGCCGACGCCGGACTTGAGGGCGCCGAACTCGGCCGTCGTGTAGGTCTGGGTCGCCCAGGTGCCGTCGCCCTCGTCGCGGAAGCCGCTGCCCCCCACAGGGTCGAAGCTGGCGATCGAGGCCGGCTCGATCTCCACGCTCGAAACCGTCGCCTGGTCGGTGGGGGACGCCGCGCCACCCGCCTCCTCCTCGCGGTCACCGAAGAGCGCCAGACCGCCGCCCACGATGAGCCCCGCCAGTGCCGCGGCGACGAGGCTGAGCACGACGGCGCTCGGGCTCGGTCCGCCCCGTCGCGGGGGCTGGCCGTACGGGGGGATGCCGGCCACCGGGGTCACGGGTTCCTGGGTCGACACGGAGACGAGTCCATCACACCCCGTCGACGCCGTGGTCACCCGGTGTCGGGTGGCCTGGCCGGCGGGTCGGGGCGGTGCAGGCGGGCCAGGCGCAGCCGCGGTCACGCCCAGGTTCCTTGATCACGCCCAGGTTGCTTGATCACGCCCAGGTTGCTTGATCACGGTGGGGTGGGCGATCGTCCCGGACGGTGGGGCGCTCGGGACCGGGTCAGCCCAGTGGGCTGCGCAGCCCGCTCGCGCGCCGCACCGGCCGCGCCACCGCCGCCCTCACCGCCTCCGCCGTGCCGACCACCCGCACCGACCGCCGCGCGCGGGTGACGGCCGTGTACAGCAGCTCGCGCGTCAGGAGGGGTGAGGCGGCGGGCGGCAGGACCAGCGAGACCTGCGTGAACTGGCTGCCCTGGCCACGGTGCACGGTCATCGCGTGCACCGTCTCCACCGCGGGCAGCCGGTGCGGGCGCACGGACAGCGGCCGCTCCGCGTCTCCGAACACGGCGACCACTCCCCCGCCGCCGTCCGCCACCACGACACCGGTGTCGCCGTTGTACAGCCCGCTGTCCCGGTCGTTGGCCGTCACCAGCAGCGGTCGGCCCGGGTACCAGGGCCCGCTCGCCGGCTCGAGGCCCGCCACGGCGGCGGCCTCGGTCACCCACGCCTCGACCTGCTGCGCCCAGTGCGCGACGCCGGCGGGGCCGCGCCGGTGCGCGAGCAGCACCCGGTGGGACTCCAGGGCGGTCAGCGCCGCCCGCGCGTCGCCCGCCTGCGCGGCGCGCACCAGGTCGACCCCGGCCCGCTCGGCGTCCCGCCGGACGCCGGCGACCTCGGCATCCTGGAGCCGCTCGCCGGTGGTCTCCACGAACGCGACCGCCTCGTCACCGCCGCGCAGCACCGCCAGGACGTCGTCCGCCCGACCCTCCCGGACGGCGGCGGCCAGCTCGCCGATCACCGTCCCGTGCCGGTGCACCACCTCGAGGCGGACGACGCCGCCCCGCAGCGGCGACGCGTCGTCCGGCAGGTCGTCGGGCAGCACCTCGCGCAGACGGTCGGGCAGGCCGTCCGCGGCTCCCGGCCGGGCCACCAGGTCACCGAGCACGGCTCCCGCCTCGACCGACGCCAGCTGGTCGGGGTCGCCGACGAGCAGCAGTCGCGCCTGCGGGCGCAGCGCCTCGAGCAGGCGCGCCATGAGCGGCAGGGACACCATCGACGTCTCGTCGACGACGACCAGGTCGTGCGGCAGGTGGTGGTCGCGGTCGTGCCGGAACCGCGTCGACGACCCGGGTCTCCAGCCGAGCAGGCGGTGCAGCGTCGTCGCCTCGAGCGACCCGACCCGACCCCGGTCGGGGTCCTCCAGCCGGCCCACCTCCGTGCGCACCGCCTCGGTCAGCCGGGCCGCCGCCTTGCCGGTCGGGGCGGCCAGCGCCACCCGCAGGCCCGGCCCCGCGACGTCCTGCAGGACGGCGAGCAGCCGCGCCACGGTCGTCGTCTTGCCCGTGCCGGGGCCACCGGTGAGGACGGTGAAACGGCCCAGCGCGCACGCGGCGGCGGCGAGCCGCTGCCGCGCGTCGCCCGGGCCCGGGAACAGCCGGTGGACGGCGCGCGCCAGCCGCCCGGGATCCACGGAGGCTTCGTCACCGGCGAGGCGACCGTCCACCTGCGCGCGCACCAGCTGCTCGTGCCGCCAGTAGCGGTCCAGGTAGAGCCGTCCGTGGACCCAGCGCAGCGGCCGGACGGCCGGGTCGTCCGCTCCGACGGCGACCATCGGGCTGGCGGTCACGACGTCCGCCCACGCGTCCGCGGCCGGCCACGGCAGGTCGTCGGCGGGGGCGGCGTCCTCCGCCTCCGGGACGGCGACGACCTCGGCGTCGGCCAGGGGCAGGCAGACCGACCCGGCCCGCACCCCACGCACCGTCAGCGCCGCGGCCAGCACGACCCGCTCGTCGGTCTCGCCGGTGAGGCGGGCGAGGCGGGTCGCCACATGGACGTCGGCGGCGGACAGCACCGTGGCCTCGTTGAACCGGGCGAGCAGGGGCGTGGCCCGTAGCGCCGTGCGGACGTCGTACGTCGGGGCCGTCATGCCCCGCTCCCCTCCAGGACGGCCGAGGCGGCCAGCACCAGCGCGTCGGGCGGTCGCCACGCCATCACGCCGCACGGCGAGCCGCCGATCACGGGCGTACCCGGCCCGACCATGCCCCGGACGAACAGGTAGAGCCCGCCGCCGTGGTGCCGCGCCGGGTCGTAGCCGGGCTGCCGCCAGCGCAAGAACCGGTGCAGCGCAACGCTGTACAGCAGCAGCTGCAGCGGGTAGTGCGCGTCGGACATCGCGGCCGCCATCGCCTCGGGCCGGTAGTGCCAGGTGGTGAGGGGCTCGTCAGGCGCCGCCAGCCGGTTCGTCTTGTAGTCGACGACCAGGTACCGCGGCTCGCCGCCGCCGTCGCGCACCCTCAGCACGGCGTCCAGGCTGCCGGTGAGGTAGCCGCGCAGCCGCTCCGGGGCGAGGTGCCGACCCTCGAGCCGGTCTGCGTAGGCGGCGAACACGTCGTCCGGCGGCACGTGCCGGCGCCAGGCCGCGCCGAGGTCGGCGAGCGTCGCGCCGCCCCGTGGGGTCACGTCGCCACCCGCCAGTGGCAGCTCGAACTCCAGCTCCGCCAGCCGGTCGCCGGGGGCGACGTCGCGCAGGGTGCGGCCGCCGGCCGGCGCGCCGAGCGGCGTGTCCAGCACGGGCGCCAGCGCGGCGGCCAGCTCGACGGGGTCCACGCCGGGCACCCGTGAGGACGCCGCCTGCCGGCACCGGTGCAGCAGCTCGGCGTCGAGGTCGGGCGCGGACGTGTCGACGCCCTCCAGCACCGCGTGCACCAGGGTGCCGAACGCCGCCCCGCCGGGCAGGTCCGCCATCGGTGACGGCAGTGCCAGGTCCGCGGGCGGTGCGGCGGCGTCCACGACGACGTCGACCTCGTCCTGCACACCGGTCGTCTCCGGCTCGCTGGCGACTCCCCCGGCCGACGCCGCGTCCCCCGCGTGGGCGGCCGTGGTGAGACCGGTGTACGACGTGCGTCGCCACGACGTGTCCAGCCGCCGCTCGAACGCGGCCACCGTCAGCGCCGCCCGCGAGGACCGCGGCGGCTCCCACCGCGAGGGCGGGGGCGCGGCCTCCACCGGCTCGAGCGCGATCGACCCGGCCGACCCGTGCACCAGCGCGTCGAGCGACGCGGCGATGTCGTCGTCGCGGCCGAGCCGGGCGGTCGGCGGCGGCACCTCCCCGGGGGCGTGGCCGCCGAGCAGCACCCGGGTCAGCGGGCCGGCCGCCGAGTTGCGCGCCGTCGGGCACCACCAGACGACCACCTGCGACCGGGCGCGCGTCAGCGCGACGTAGAGCAGCCGCAGGTCCTCCCCCCGCTCCTCGTCCAGGTGCCGCGCGCGGGCGTCGGCGTACCCGGGGTCGGTCTCGCCGCCGACGAGGAGCCGCCGGACGCCGGACTCGTCGTGGAAGCGCAGCGGGTCGGGGCTCGGGCTCTCGTAGCGGTCCCAGGCGAACGGGACGTACACGACGGGGAACTCCAGTCCCTTGCTCGCGTGCACGGTGACGACCTGGACGGCGGCGGCGTCGGTCTCGAGGCGGCGGCTGCGCTCCTCGGCGTAGTCGTCGCCGGCCTCGGCGATGCGGCGGCGCAGCCACTCGGTGAGCGCGGCGGTCCCGAGGCTGCCGGCGACCGCGGCCGCGTGCAGGCTCTGGCCGATGTGCCGCAGGTCGGTGAGCACCCGCTCCCCGGTCGACGTGCGCAGGAGCCGCTCCGCCAGACCGTCGGCACCGAGTGCCTCGACGAGGGCCGCGACACCCCGCTCGGCCAGCACGCGCGACCAGGCGCGCACCCGGTCGGCGAGCTCGTCGCGCTCGGCGCCGCTGGCAGCGGCGAGTCGCTCGGCGTCCCACCCGACGAACGGCGTGAGGGCCAGGGCCGCGGCGCGTCCCGAGTGCCCGGGCTGCTCCGCTGCGGTCAGCATCGTGAGCCAGAACCGCGCCGCCGGTGTCGCGAAGACGCTCGACAGCCCGGACTCCACCGCGGGCACCCCGGCCGCCTCGAGCGCGACGCGCACAGCGGCGGCGTCGGCGTTGCGCCGCGTGAGCACCGCGATGTCACCGGGCCGCAGCGGGCGCCACCCGCCACCGTCCCTCAGCCGGGTCGACGACAGCTGCCGGACCACGTCCGCCGCCACGTCCGCGACGACGAGGTCACGGGCCGGCCCGACGGAGGGGCTCTTGGTCCCCTTGAGCCGGAACGCTTCTCGTCGCACCTGCCGTAACCGCACGGGGGCTCCCCCGTCCAGGCGTCTGCCGGTGTGCTCGGCCTCCACCGGCCTGACGACGATGCGCTCGTCGCCGAGGGCCGCCTGGCGGAACAGCCGGTCCAGCCCGAGCAGCAACGGCTCGTCGCTGCGCCAGCTGCGACCCAGGGTGGCGGTCGCCCCGGCGTCCGCGGCGGCGTGCAGGTACGTGACGACGTCCGCACCGCGGAACGCGTAGATGGCCTGCTTCGGGTCGCCGATGAGCACGAGGGTCCGGTGACCGTGGAACGCCAGCCGCAGGATCTGCCACTGCACCGGGTCGGTGTCCTGGAACTCGTCGACCATGACGACGCGGTAGCGGGCGCGCACGCGCTCCGCGGCGTCCGCCCCGTGCACCGGGTCGGCGAGGGCGTCACGCAGCAGCACGAGCAGGTCGTCGTAGTCGAGCAGGCGGCGAGACCGCTTGCGCCGCAGCACCTCTGCACGCACAGCGGTCGCGAGGGCGTGTCGGTGCGCCGCCGGCGAGCCGGCCGGCTGCGGTACCGGCCCGAGGTCGGCCTGGTGGTCGCCGACCGCGGCGCGCCCGACGAGCCGCGCTTCGGCGACGGAGATCCGTGGGCCGGGCACCGACGCGTACCGCTGCAGGTACAGGTCGTCGACCACCTCGTCGACGAGGTCGGCGACGTCGGGCACGAGCACCGCGTCGGCGTCCACGTCACCGGTGACCCCCAGGGAGGCCAGCATCTGCTGGCAGAAGCCGTGGGTGGTGGCGATCGTCGCAGCGTCGAACTGCGACAGGGCGGTGGTGAGGCGGGCTCGGCGCCGGTCGCGCTCGGCGTCGTCCACGTCGGCGAGGTGGGCGACGAGGGCGTCGTCCGCGTCACGCGCCCCCGGCTCGCGGAGCGCCCGTTCGGCGCTCACCAGCCGCTCCCGCACCCGGTCCCGCAGCTCGGACGTGGCCGCCCGTCCGAAGGTCACCAGCATGAGGTCGGCCAGCTCCGCCACGCCCTCGGCGACGTAGCGGGTGGCGAGGGCGGCGATGGTGAACGTCTTGCCGGTACCGGCGCTGGCCTCCAGCACCGTGGTGCCGCTCGGCAGCGGTCCGCAGACGTCGAAGACGGCGGGCTGCACGTCGACCGTCACAGCGTCCGGCTCCGTTCGTGGGACAGCAGGGGGTCCCAGACGCGCCGGGCCAGCACCCCGAGCCGGTGCGGGTCGTCGGGCCACCAGGCCTGCTCGGTGCGGCCGGGCGCAGCGAGCAGCACGTCGAAGGGCGCCTTGTCGCCCCACACCAGCACGTGGTGCTCGTCCTCCCACTCGAAGCGCGTCCAGGTGCGCTCCGCGTCCATATCGGCCTGCACGACCTCGTCACCGGCTGCGCGGCTCGTCGCGTACGCGCACGCCGTGTCGACCGGCATCGGCAGCGGCTCGCGCAGTGCGCGGTCGCGCAGCGCGACGAGGTCGGCGAGCCGCTGGGCGGCGACGGCCGGTGGCGGGGCCGCGAGCAGCGAGGCAGCGGCGCGCGGCCGCGACCCCTGGGCTCGCCCGACGGTCACCGCGCGCCAGGACCGCTCGGGCTCCGCGGCCGCCAGGGCGAGCAGCTGCACCCAGGCGCGCAGCCGGTGCTTCGCCGCGAGCCGCGAGTAGACCGCCCGGACCAGCACGTCACCGCGGACCCCGGCGACCGTGCCGGTGACGGCCCGCCCGTCCGGCAGGTCCGCCGTGACGTCGACGGACGTCGCGGGCGTGGCGGACCACCACTCCTGCACTGCCGCGGCGATCGGCACGACCTGCCCCTCGACCTCCTGCAGGACGGCGCGGCCGAGCTCGCGCGGCGGCACCCGGCCGCGGCGCCACTCGGCCGCCACGGCGGTGCCCGAGTCGACGCCGCCCAGGCACGCGGAGAGCAGCCGGTTTCCGACGGCCCACTGCTGCAGCCGGTCGAGCTGCAGCGGCAACCGGTCGTCGACGTCCTCGGTGTCGGCGGCCAGGGTCACGCCGAGGCGCTGCCGCAGGAACGTCTTGACGGGGTGCTCCAGCGCCCCGACGAGCTCCTCGACGTCGACGACGTCCTGCCGCTCCGGCGGCACCAGCGGCTTGCGCAGGAACGGTTGTCGCCCCAGCCGTTCCGACCGGCCGGCGAGGGCCGCGCGGAAGGCCGCCGCGTCGAAGCTGAACGGCCCGGCCCGGCGCAGCGCCCCGGCCGTGAAGTTGCGCTCGTCGACGCCCTGCAAGGGGTGGTGGACCACGACCTGGTCGCGCACCGGTCCGCCGTCCGCCGTCGTGGCGGCCCGCTCGAGAGCGTCGAGCAGCTCGGTGACGGGCACCGCCGGGGGGCGCCGCGCCCCCGTGCGCTCGTCGGCACCGCTGTAGAGCACGACGAGGTGCTCCTGCGCCGACGTGACGGCGTCGAGGAAGAGCTGGCGGTCCTCGCTGCGGCGGTCGCGCTCCCCCAGGCACGGCTCGCGCAGCAGCACGTCGTCGCCGTCCGCGGACGCCCCGCGGGGGAAGGTCCCGTCGTCGAGCCCCAGCAGGCACACCACCCGGTGCGGCACCGCGCGCATCGGCTCCAGCGAGCACATCGTCAGCGCACCGGTGCGAAAGCCGGCCCGCGTCGGTCGTCCCTCGAGGCGGCCCGCCAGCAGGGCCCGCACGTCGGAGAGCCGCAGCGGCACGTCGCCGTGCGCCGCCCCGGCCGTCCGGACATCGGCCAGCACGGCGCGGGCCTGCACGACCTGCCAGCCGTCGGCCGGCTCGACGTCCGCCAGCAGGTCGAGCGCACGGTCCAGGGCGTCGAGCCACCCGGCGAGCTCCCGCGTGCCGTCCAGTGACTCCAGCACGACGGTGAGCCGGTCGAGCAGCTCGGCGAGCCGCCCGGCCAGGTCGACGTCGGTGCTGTCCACGTCGTCCAGCGGCAGCGCCGGGCCGATGAACCGCTCGCCCTCGTCGGCCATCGCGGCGCCCAGCAGGATGCGGTCGAGCGCGAAGTCCCAGGTGCCCTGGCCGATGTGGCCCAGCGAGAACCGGCTACGCCGTCCCGCGTGCTCGCCCCACCGCACACCGGCGTCGACGGCCCACTCGCGCACGCGGTCGAGGTCGTCGTCGGTCAGGTGGAACCGGCGGCGCACCGGTGCGCCGGCCGCGAGGTCGAGCACCTCGGACGCCGTCACGCGGCCGTCGGCGAGCTCCAGCAGCCGGCTCAGCAGCTCGAGCAGCGGGTTGGTGCGGCGCAGCGACCGGTCGGCGAGGCGCACCCGCAGCCGCTGCCCGGGATGGGCCTGCTCACCCTCGCCGTCCGCCAGGCCGAACGTCGCCGCCACCAGCGGCGCGACGTTCTCGATGTCGGGGCACATGACGAGCACGTCGCGCGGCTCCAGCGTCGGGTCGTCGGCGAACAGCCCGACGAGCACCTCGCGCAGCACCTCCACCTGACGCGCGCGGCCGTGGCACGCGTGCACCTGCACGGTGCGGTCGTCGCGGCCGACGGCGGCGGGGGCGGAGGTCCCGTCGTCCTGACGCAGGCGGCGCTGCAGCTCGCCGAGCAGGGAGGGCGGCGGTTCGGCTGCCGGGTGGTGGGTCTGCCGGGTGCCCTCCAGCGCGGTGAGCCGCAGCTGCAGCTCGGTGGCGTCGCGCGCCATCGACGCGAGCAGCGGGTGCGCCGCGGCGGCCCGGCGGTCCCGGCGGCGGACCGACCCGGGCGTCGCCTCCCCGGCCTTCCGCCACAGCGCCGGTGAGGGGTGCGGCAGCCAGAGGTGGACGTCGCGGTGGCCGGCCAGGGCGTGCAGCACCCGCAGCTGGTCCTCGGGCAGCCTCGTCGGCCCGAAGACCGACAGACGAGCCGGCAGGTCGACGGACGCCGGGTCGTCGAGCAGCCGGCGGACGGCGCCCTCCAGCCGCTCGGCCGGGCTGGGCTCCGCCACCAGCGCGCGGACCCGCCGCCACAGCTCCGGCTGCCACGCCAGGTCGGCCGGCACGCGGCCGCCCGTGCCGTCGTCGTCCTCCCCGCTCGCCCAGGCGCGCACCATCTCGGGACGCTGCACGCCGTAGGACGTGAACAGCCCGGCCAGACGGCGCGCGACCGCCAGCCGGCGGCCGCGGCGCACCGGGTCGTCGCCGCCGGACCCCAGGTGGCGCCCGAGGGCGCTGCACCAGGCCTCGCCGGCGCAGGCGTCGAGCGTCTCGAGCACCGGCCAGACGAGCCGGTCGGCGTGCCAGGGGTCGTCGCTGGGGTCGAGGTCCAGGACCGTGGCGAGCACCGCGCCGACGACCCGCGACGGCGACGCGAAGGTGACGTGGGCGCAGACGCCGCCCTCGCCGTCCGCCCCCGTGCCGAGGTGGTGCGAGAGGCGCTGCGCGAGCCACCGCTCGACGCCCCGGGTGGGGACGGCGACGACGTCCGGGGTGAAGGGGTCGTCGGGCGGCACGGCGAGCACCACGGCCAGCTGCGCCACGAGCGCGTCGGTGCGCTCGGAGCGGTGCAGGTGCAGCATCGGCGCCCCCTCCCGACCTCGACTGGGGCGACCCTACGGGGTGGCACCGACGCACCGGCGCCGCTGGCTAGGGTGCGGCGATGAGCGCGAGCGTCGAGCACGCCCTGGCCTTCGTCTCCCGCCACCACCGCGCGGTGATGGCCACGACCCGGGCCGACGGCCGGCCGGCGATGTCGCCCGTGCTGGCGGTCGTGGACGACGAGGGCCGCGTCGTCGTCAGCACCCGGGAGACGGCGATGAAGGTCAGGCACGTGCGCCGTGACCCCCACGTGGCGCTGTGCGTCTTCACCGACAGGTTCTTCGGCTCGTGGGTGCAGGTCGAGGGCGCGGCGGAGGTGGTGGCGCTGCCCGAGGCGATGGACCTGCTGGTCGACTACTACCGGCGAGCCGTCGGAGAGCACCCGGACTGGGACGACTACCGCGCCGCCATGGAGCGCGAGGGTCGCGTCGTCCTGCGGGTCGACGTCAGCCGCGCCGGACCGTCGCAGCAGGGGTAGCCGGGCGACGAGGTCTCCCCCGATCTCCTCCGAGGCCTTGTCCGGGCGCCCGCAGGGTGCCAGCATCCGAGCACCGAACCGGCCGAGACGCGCGCCTCGGGCGCCCCGCCAGGACGTCCGCGACCCAGCGGGTCGGCTGCCACTCGTGAGTGACACCACCACACCGAGGAGGGGCGATGAGACGACGGGGTCTCGCAGCACTGACAGCCTGTTGCGCCGCGGTAGCGCTGGTCCTGGGCACGGGCCCGGCGGCGACCGCCGAGCACGACGAGAGGCCGCACACGCAGAACCTCAAGGCGCTCGGCCATCTCGAGGCGGAAGGAAGCTTCGTGACGCCGACCCCCCAGGGCGTCAACACCGACCTCGCCTTCTGGGGCAAGCACATCTTCCAGGGGACGTACGGCGGGTTCCGGGTCGTCCACGACGCCCCCGGCCAGCCTCGGGAGATCTCCTTCACCGAGTGCACCGGCAACCAGGGCGACGTGGTGGTCTGGGAGGACGTCCTCGTGCGGTCGTGGAACTCGCCGGCCCCGGCCGGCGCCACGTGCGACGGCCAGCCCGTGCCGGCAGGCTTCGAGGGCCTGCACGTGTTCGACATCAGCGACGTGCGCGACCCCGAGCTCGTCGCCGCGGTGCCGACCGCGTGCGGGTCGCACACGGCGACGGGTGTGCCGGACACGGCCAACGACCGCCTGCTCGTCTACAACAACGGCTCCAGCCCCAGCTGCCCCTGGTTCGAGGTCGTCGACGTCCCGCTGTCGGACCCCGACGCGGCGGCGGTGCTGCGGGTCGAGCCGCTGCAGGCCACCACGCGGTGCCACGACATCGGCGTGATCCTCGGTGACGTCATGATGGCGACGTGCGCGGCCGGCGGCGCAGCCAACGTGTTCAGCCTCGGCGGAGCGTCCGGCGGCACCCTCGAGGACCCGGCGTTCCTGTACTCCATCGCCGAACCCGGTGTCGGCACCGGCGGCAGCTGGCACTCGGCGGCGTTCACGTGGGACGGCGAGGTGATCGTGCTCGGCTGGGAGCCCGGCGGCGGAGCGGCGCCCGAGTGCGAGGCGACCGACCCGGACGTGAAGAAGTCGATGTTCTTCTACGACAGCGCGACCGGCCAGAAGCTGGGCCAGTGGACGCTGCCGCGGCCGCAGACCGCCGCGGAGAACTGCACCATCCACAACTTCAACGTGGTGCCGCTGGAGGACCGGTACGTCGTGGTCAGCGGCAACTACCAGGCCGGCACGTGGGTCACCGAGTTCACCGACCCGGCGAACCCCGTGACGGTCGCCTGGTCCGACCCGGAGCCCCTGGTGCCGACGCAGCTCGGCGGGGCGTGGTCGAGCTACTGGTACAACAACACGATCTACGAGAGCTCGATCACCGAAGGGCTCAACGTGTTCCGCCTCAGCGGGCCCGAGACCGCCGGTGCACTCCAGCTGGAGCACCTCAACCCGCAGACGCAGGAGTTCTCGTTGTAGCCGCTCCGCGCACCAGCTCGTGGTCCGGGCCCCGTGAGGCACAGAGCCTCACGGGGCCCGGGCTGCTCGCCGTAACCTCCGCCCGGACCGTCCCGTTGTGACCTGCGGACCACCCCTTCCACCCGCAGAGGTCGCCATGCGCCGTCCCCGCCCCGTCCGCGCCGCCGCCGTCGCGGGGGCCTGTCTCGCCGGGCTCACCGCCGCCCTGCTCCTGCCCGTCCAGTCCGCCGGCGCCACCGAGGTCGGCCAGTACGTCGTCCGGCTCTCGGACGCCCCGCTGGCCAGCTACCGCGGTGGGCTCCCCGGTCTCGCCGCCACCAACCCCGCCGCTCTCGGGGAGACGCGGCTGGACGTCGACAGCGTCGCGAGCCGCGCCTACCTCACCCACCTGGCGAGCGCGCAGGCCGGCGTCGAGTCCGCCGTCGAGGCGGCCCTCGGCCGTGACGTGGAGCCCGAGCACAGCTACCGCTACGCCTACAACGGCCTGAGCCTGTCGCTCACCGAGGCGGAGGCAGCTCGTGTCGCCGGCCTGCCGGGGGTGGCCGACGTCCAGCCGGCGATCGAGCGGCAGCTGCTCACGGACGCCGGGCCGGCGTGGATCGGGGCGCCCGGCGTGTGGAGCGGCGCGTCCGCCTCCGCCGGCACGCAGGGCGAGGGCGTCGTCGTCGGCGTCATCGACACCGGCGTCAACCACGACCACCCGTCGTTCGCCGACGTCGGCGGCGACGGGTACGACCACGAGAACCCGCGCGGCACCTTCTACGGCCTGTGCGACCCGGTCACGGGGCTGCCGTTCTGCAACGACAAGCTCATCGGCGTCTGGGACTTCACCGGCACCACCCCCGAGGACGACAACCAGCACGGCAGCCACACCGCGAGCACCGCGGCAGGCAACCACGTGTCCGCGACGCTCAGCGGCCCGACCCTCTCGATCGACCGCGAGGTCGCGGGCGTCGCGCCGCACGCCAACCTCATCACCTACAAGGCGTGCATCGCCGCCGGCTGCCTGTCCCCCAGCCTCGTGGCCGCCATCGACCAGGCCACGGCCGACGGGGTCGACGTCATCAACTACTCGATCGGCGGTGGCTCCAGCGACCCGTGGGCGGACGCCGACGCGCAGGCCTTCCTGGGTGCCCGGGACGCCGGTGTGTTCGTCGCGTCGTCCGCCGGCAACAGCGGCCCGGGCGCCGCGACCGTCGGCTCCCCCGCCGACGCTCCGTGGCTCACCAGCGTCGCCGCCAGCACCCACGACCGGGCGTTCGTCAACGCCGTCACCGGCATGACCGGCGGCGCCACGACCCCGCCGGCCGACCTGCCCGGCAGCAGCTTCACCTCCGGCTACGGTCCGGCGACCGTCGTCCACGCCGCCGACCACGGCGACGCGCTGTGCGGCGCCCCGTTCCCGCCCGGCACCTTCGACGGCGAGATCGTCGTCTGCCGCCGCGGCAGCAACCCACGCGTCGAGAAGGGCAGCAACGTCAGGACCGGCGGCGCCGGCGGCATGATCCTCGTCAACACCGAGGCGGACGGCGAGTCGACGGTGGCCGACGCCCACGTGCTGCCAGCCGTGCACCTGGGCTGGGCCGCCGCACAGCAGCTCGAGGCCTGGGTGCTGGACGGCGGCGAGGGCCACACGGCGACGATCGCCGGGACCACCGTCGACCAGCGCGACGAGAACGGCGACGTGATGGCCGGTTTCAGCTCCCGCGGCCCGAACCCGTCGGTGGCGGGCGTGCTCAAGCCGGACATCTCCGCCCCGGGCGTCGACGTCCTGGCGGCCGTGCACACGACCGACCCGACCGCCGGGCCCGAGTTCGGCGTGCTGTCCGGGACCTCGATGTCGAGCCCGCACCTCGCCGGCGCGGCCGCCCTGCTGCGCGCCCTGCACCCGGACTGGACCCCGGGCCAGGTGCAGTCCGCGCTGATGACCACGGCACTCGACTCCACCATGCGCAAGGAGGACGGCAGCACCCCGGCGGACGCGTTCGACATGGGCGCGGGCCGCGTCGACCTCTCGGTGGCGGGGAGGGCCGGGCTGCTCCTCGACGAGGACCGGACGGCCTTCGACGCGGCGGACCCGGCCGCGGGCGGCGACCCGAGCCGGCTCAACCTGCCGAGCCTGGCCAGCGGTGACTGCGCCGGCACGTGCACGTGGGTGCGCACCGTCACCAGCGCGCTCGGCACCACGGCCACGTGGGACGTCGCGGCCACCGCACCGTCCGGCCTGACGGTGTCGGTCAAGCCGAAGCGCGTCACGCTCGCGCCCGGGGAGAGCGCGGACATCACGGTGACCGCGGACGCCACGAGGGCGGCTGCCGGCTCCTGGGTCTTCGGCGCCCTGCGGCTGAGCGAGCGCAAGGGCCAGGCGCCCGCCGTGCACCTGCCGATGGCGGTCCTGCCCGGCGGCGCCCCGGTGCCGGTCAGCGTCGAGTCGACCGGCACGAGCGGCAGCACGACGGTCACGCTCACCGCCCCGACGGCGATCCGCGACCTGACGGCGAGCGTCAACGGGCTCCAGCAGGGCCTGGCGGAGTCCCGCCGGCTGGCGCAGGACCCGACGCCGCTGGACCCGTACGACGGGCTGGGCGGCACGTTCCACGTCACCACCCGGGCGGCCGAGGGGGCCCGCCTGCTCGCCGCCGAGATCGCGTCGACGACCGCCTCCGACCTCGACCTGTTCGTGGGCCTGGACGCCAACGGCGACGGCACGCCGCAGGCGAGCGAGGAAGTCTGCCGCAGCGCCAGCGAGACCGCGCTGGAGGCCTGCCGGCTCACCGACCCGCGGGCGGGCACCTACTGGGTGATGGTGCAGAACTGGCTCACCGGCCAGGTGCTGGACGACGTCGAGCTGGTCGTCGCGTCGGTGCCGGGCACGGACGCCGGCAACCTCACCGTGACCGGCCCGGGCCGTGTCGCCGAGGGCGGCACGTACCGGGCGACCCTCGCGTGGGACGAGCCGGCGATGGCCCCGGGCACGACGTGGTTCGGACTGGCCGAGCTGGCCCCGGACCGTCGCAGCCCCGCCGGCAGCGCCGGCTCGCTGCTGGTGAGGATCGACCGGCCCTGAGTCAGATCCTGACCTGACGCGGAAACGACGGGAACCCTTGTCACGCCCGTCCGCCCGGTGCCACGCTTCCGGGCGGACCGGCCGTGACGAGCTTCCTGGCGCTCAGCGGCTCCTGGATCCCGTCCCCCCGGCCCCTCGGAGGTGTGCGGGCGTCACCGGCACACCTCGGTGCGTCCACCACGACCTCTCACGAGGAGGACCGATATGCGTCGACCACTGCGCGCCACCGCCGTCGCGGGGCTCGCCCTGTCCCTGATCCTCGCCGGCGGCGCCGCCGTCGCCAACGACCCCGACGGAGACCACGTCGGTCCGGGCTCGAGCGGCCCGGACCAGCACTCGAAGAACGTCAAGCTGCTGGCGAACGTCGCCCGCTCCGCGCCGGCGGTGCAGTCCGACCTCGCCTTCGACGGACGACTGGTGTACGCGGGCAACTACGGGGGGTTCCGCGTCATCGACGTCTCCGACCCCGAGGCGCCGCGGGTGGTCACCGACTTCCGCTGCAACGGCGCGCAGGGCGACATCTCGGTCTACCAGGGGCTCGCCTTCCAGTCCGTGGACAGGGCTCAGTCCGACGGCGGCTGCACCAGCACGGACGTCACGGCGTCCACCCCCGGCATGTTCGAGGGTGTGCGCATCTTCGACGTCTCCGACCCCGCCTCCCCGAGGCTCATCACGTCGGTCCCCACGGACTGCGGCTCGCACACGCACACCCTGGTGCCCGATCCCGCGAACGGCCGGGTGGTCGTCTACGTCTCGTCCTACCCGCTCGGCGGGCTGGCCCTGGGGCCGAACTGCGTGCGCGCCGAGGACGGCGGCGGCCACAGCAAGATCTCGGTCATCGAGGTGCCGCTGGCGAACCCCGCGGCGGCCACCGTGTCCGCCTACCACCTCGATGGGGACACGCAGTGGGCGACCTACCTGGGCGCCTACACGTTCCGCGCCTGCCACGACATCAGCGTCAACACGGCCATCGACCGCGCCGCGGCGGCCTGCATGTCCGAGGGACAGGTCTGGGACATCAGCGACCCGCTCGCGCCGCGGTTCCTCTACCGGTACGACAACGACGCGGTGAAGCCGGAGAACGTCGACCTGTTCCACTCCGCGAGCTTCAGCTGGGACGGCACCATCGTCGCCTTCGGTGACGAGTCCGGCGGTGGTGGGTCGGCCCGGTGCACGCGCCCGGACGACGACCGGGGCCGCATCTGGTTCCTGGAGCAGGCGACCGGCCGGGAGCTGGCCAGCTACAAGGTGCCCCGCGCCGAGCCCGGCACGTGCACCATGCACAACTTCAACTTCCTCCCGCTGCGCGGCCGGAACGTCCTGGTGTCGGCCGCGTACACCGCCGGCACGACGATCGTCGACGTGGACGCGCTCGTCGCCGGCGCCTCCGAGGAGGACGCCGAGGTCGGCTGGTACAAGCCGAGCGGCGGCAACACCTGGTCGAGCTACTGGTACAACGGGTTCGTCTACGGCAACGACATCCTGCGCGGGCTCGACGTGTTCCTGCTGAGCGACCCGGTGCGTGCGGGCGCCCGGAAGCTGCCGTACCTCAACCCGCAGACGCAGGAGCAGCTCATCACCTGACCCGTCACGCGGCCCCCGCCGCCCCCCACTGCCCCGCCGAGTGTGACTCCGAGAGCAGACACGCCGAGCGAGTCTGCGCGAAGAGCCACACTCGGCGAGGGCGGGGTGGTGGTCAGGCGACGTGCGGGTGCGTCTGGCGGTACCGGACGACGACGAGCGCGCCGCCGAGGGCCAGCGCCGCGCCGCCCAGCCCGGCCACCGCAACCGTGTCCCACGGGATCGCCGTGGCGACCGGCGTGGCGGGCGCGGGCGAGGACTGCTGCTCCTGCAGCGCGACCCGCTCGGTGTACTCGATCTGCGCCTTCGTGTCGCGGATCCGCTCCGCCTCGACGGCCCTCCGCTCGGCGTACTCGAGCTGGGCCTTGCTCGGCGCCGGGTCGGCGCTCGCCGCGGCGGCGCCCGCAGGCAGCAGGGTGGCGCCGACGACCAGCGCGCCGGCGGCGAGACGTCGGGTGAGCAGGGTCTGGTCCTGGAACATCGTGACCTCCGTCGGTCCGGCTCCCCGGGTGGGAGCTCGTGCCGACGACGGTGCCGCCCGTCGGTCACCCGCCGGTCGCGCGACGGCCGCAGGCGGTCACGTGCCGGTCTCGCATCGGTCGCGGTGCAGGTACTGACGGCACTCCTGGTCGGTCATCGGCCTGGTGACGGCGTCCTGCGCCATGGCCAGGAGGTCGTCGAGGTCGAGGGCCCAGACCCGCACGAGGTCGTCCTGCCCCGCCGTCACCAGGCGCCGCCCGTCGGGGGAGAAGTCGGCGTAGGTGACAGCCGAGCGGTGACCGTGCAGCGTGACGAGCGGCAGACCGGTCTCGACGTCCCACACCCGGGCCGTGCGGTCGCCGCTGGACGTCGCCACCCGCCTGCCGTCGGGGCTGAAGTCGACGTCGGTGACGTGGCTGCTGTGCCCCTCGAGCACGTGGACGACCTCGCCGGTGGAGACGTCCACGATCCGCGCCGGTCCGGTGTAGCTGCCGACCGCGACCTGTGTCCCGTCCGGCGAGTAGGCCAGCCGCCGCAGGAACCCGAGACCGCCGATCTCGCGCACGATCTCACCGGTCGCGACGTCCCAGACCACGATGCGCACGCCCTCGGCGTTCGCTCGCTCGTTCGGGGTGGCGATGGCCGCCATGTGCCGCCCGTCGGGTGAGTACGTGGCTCCCTCCAGGCCGGTCCCCTGCGGCGCGGAGAGCACGTCGAGCACGCGTCCGTCGCGGTCCACGACGGTCGCGGACCCGTCGATCGTCGACAGCACGAGCCGCTGGCTGTCCGGGCTCCACGACACCCACTCGACGTTGTCGGGGGCCTCGGCGACGAAGGCGACGTCACCCCCGGCGGCGTCCCAGACCGTGGCGACCGGGGCGAAGAAGCCGGTGGCGGCGACCAGGGTGCCGTCGGGGCTGACCGCCAGCGCGCGTGCGGGTTCGGGGTCCCCGGCGCCGGCCGGGGGCCGCATCACGACCGCGGCGCGCCCGGCATCGACGTCCCAGCGGGTCACGGTGGCGTCGGGGCTCGACGCCACGACCTGGCCGTCGGGCGTGAAGTCGGCGGCGTTCCACTCCGGGTCGCCCATCGCGGGGAGCGCCGCCCACTCGGCCCCGCCGCCGAGGGTCACGTCGAACACGCTGACCGCCGACACGGCCTCGTCCCCGGTCATGACGAAGCGCCCGTCCGGGGAGAACACCGCGTCGTACAGCCCCTGGGTGCCCTGGCCCGCAAGGGTCAGCTCGGGCCGCGCCGCGTCCGCCGAGACGTCCCAGACCCGCACCGTGCCGTCGCCGCCGGCGGTGGCGAGGCGACGCGCGTCGGGCGACCAGGCGACCGCCTGGACTGCCGCCCGGTGCGCCGTCACGGCGTGCACCATGGCGCCGGTCGAGGCGTCGAACACCCGGGCGGCGTGGTCGCCGTCGGCCGTCGCGACCCACCGGCCGTCCGGGCTGAAGTCCACGTCGGCGACCTCCTTGCCGGCGGCGCGAGCGACCTCTGCCCCGGACCGGGCGTCCCAGACGACGAGGGTCCCCCGGTCCTCCAGCGGCGCGGCCAGCCGAGCACCGTCGGGGCTCATCGCCAGCGCCCACTTGATGCCGGCCATCGGCCGCTCCTGGACGACCGAGCGTGTCGGCAGGTCCCAGACCCGCACCGTCGACTGCCCGTCGGCGAACCAGACCGCCGCCACGGTCCGGCCGTCCGGCGAGAACCAGGGTGACCAGATCTCCCCGGTGCCCGGCAACGAGTGCAGCAGCTCGCCGGTCTGCGGGTCCCAGACGTCCAGCACGCCGTCGTCCCCCGCCGACGCGAGCATCGTGCCGTCCGGGCTGAAGCGAGCCATGTTGATGTCGACGTCGTCGGCCACCCAGCTGAGCACCGGCTCGCCGGTCCGGGCGTCACGCAGCTCGACGAGCCCGGACTCCTCGGGCCCCTCGGTGACGAACAGCCGTCCGTCGGGGCTCCAGTCCACCCGGCCGCCCACGCCGTCGACGGAGAGCACCGCCCGGGACGCCGTCACTGCCCGGTGCAGCGCGTCCTCGGCCTCCCCGAGGACGGCGAGCCCGTTGTCCCGCGCCAGCTGCGCCGACTCCACGGCCAGCATCACGGCGAGCTCGGGGTCGGCGTCCAGCACCGCGAGCGAGGACGACGCGAGCTCGCGTGCCTGCGCGACCAGCGCCTCGCGCTCGGCCCGGTCGCCCGCCCGGACGGCGGTGACGCCCGCGACGAGCGACACGACGAGCAGCACGCCGACGCCACCGAGCAGCCACCGCAGCCGCCGGTTCTGGCGCGTGGCCTGCGTGGCGCGGCGCTCGGCGTCGGCGCGCTCCGCGTCGAGGGCGGCGCGAGCGGCCGCGAGGAACTCGGCCTCGAGGTCGGTGATCTCGCCGGGACGGGCAGCGGCCAGGTCGCTGCCCGCGGCCAGCCGGGCACCCCGCCACAGGTCCGTCGGCTCCCGGCCGCCTTCGGCCCAGTCGACGGCCGCGGCTGCCAGGCGGCCGCGGATCGCGCGGGTCTCGGCGTCCTCCGCGACCCAGTGGCGCAGCCGCGGCCACTCCCGGTACAGCGCCTCGTGCGCGGCCTCCACCCAGCCGTCGCCCAGACTGAGCAGCCGCGCGCCCGCCAGGGGGCCGACGACCGCACGCACGTGCGGGTCCGGCAGGGCCGCCAGCTCGGCGAGCGGCACCCGTCGCCGGCTGACGGCCGTGCCCTCCCCGGTGCCGGCCAGCCGCAGCATCAGCACCCGGACGGCGGCCCGGCCCTCGTCGTCCAGCTCGCCGTAGACGCGCTCGGCGAGCCGGGCCACCGCGCCCCGCACGCCGCCGGCGCGGGCGTACGCGGCCAGGGTGAGCCGCGTGCCGTCCCGGTGCTCCCACAGCTCGCTGAGCGCGGTCGACAGCAGCGGCAGCACCCCGGGCTCCGCGGCGGCGTCGGCGACGAGCGCGTCCGTCAGGCCGACGTCCAGCACCAGACCGGCCCGCTCGGCGGGCAGCTCGACGGCGCGGCGCAGCTCGGCCTCGCTCGGCGGTCCGACCAGCACGGTGGAGTCGGACAGCAGCCGCGCCAGCTCCGGGCGACGCGCCACGTCTCCCGCGTGGTCGGCGCGCACCACCAGCACGAGGGCCGCGCGGCGGTGGCCGACCGCCAGGTCGACGACGGCCGACAGGAACGCCTCACGCTCGTCCGGGTCGTCGCAGACGGTCCAGAGCTCCTCGGCCTGGTCGACCACCAGCACGACGCGGCTGTCGTCCGCGCCGTCCAGCACCATCCTCCGCAGCAGGTCGGCCACCTGGTCGGCCGTGGGCTCGGCGCCCCGCAGGGCCACCCGGGCCAGCTCGTGCATCGGGTGCCGGCCCGGACGCAGGAGCATCACCGGCCACGCCTCGCTGCCCGGCAGCACCCCGGAGCGCAGGGAGGCGGCGAGCCCGGCCCGCACGAGGCTGGACTTCCCGCTGCCCGAGGTGCCGATCACGGCCAGCACGGTGGACGACGACACGCGCGCCACCAGCTCGGCGACGAGCCGCTCGCGGCCCGCGAACATCGACGCGTCCTCGACGTCGTAGGCCGCCAGGCCCTTCCACGGGCACACGTCGGCGGCGGGCCCCCGAGGCCGCAGCACCTCGCCGAGCCGCACCACCCCGTCCTGCAGCTCGGCGCGCGCGGCGTCCAGCCGTCGCCGACCGTCCCGTGCCTCGGCGGCCGCCGTCTCGACCCGAGACATCTCCCGCCGCCGGGCCGTCTCGACGGCGAGGTCGTGCACCGCGCCCGGTCGCCCGCCGGACCGGCGCAGCACGTCCGGCAGCACGTCGCGCGCCACCTGCTCGGGCAGGTAGGTCTCCAGCAGGGCCCGCACGTCCTCGGGCGCCAGCGGGCCGACGTCGAGGCGCTCCACGTCGGCGGGCACGCCGTCGGGCGTCCCCATCACGAGGGTGACCGCGGCATCGTCCCCCTGGGTGGGCAGCACCCGCAGGACCCGGCCGCCGGCTCGCGAGGCCGTCCCGGCGTCCGGGCCCGGGTCGTCGCGCACCTCGTTCCCCGCCGCGGCCACCTCCGCCGCGAACTGGCTGACGAGCCGGCGGACGCCGGAGCCGGGCTGACCGCGGACGACGACCGTGAGGCCCGGCCGCTGCTCGCTGCGGCGCCACGCGTCGCGCAGCGCCCCGAGCTCGCGCTCCCTGCCGACGAACGCTCCGGGCTCGGGGACCAACGCGGTCGGCAGCCGGGGCGCCCGGCGCGGGGCAGCCAGGCTCACATCCTGCGCGAGCACCCGGCCGTGCAGGGTCCGCAGCGCCTCGCCCGGCTCGACGCCGAGCTCGTCGACGAGCTTCTCGCGGGCGCGGTGGTAGGCGGCCAGCGCGTCGGCCTGGCGTCCCTCGCGGTACAGCCCCAGCACGAGCAGCTCCCACAGTCGCTCGCGCAGCGGGTGGTCGTGGACGGCGGCCTCCAGCTCCGGCAGGCACTCGCGCGAGCGGCCCAGCTCGAGCTCGGCGGCGGCCCGGTCCTCGAACGCGGCGCGCCGCAGCTCCTCCAGCCGCCGCGCCTCGCCGCCGCCGAAGGCCGTGTCCTCGAAACCGGCGTACGCGGGCCCGCGCCACAGCGCGAGCGCCTGCCGCAGCGTGGCGGCCGCCGACTCGAGCCGCCCCTCCCGCAAGGCCCGGCGACCGAGCTCCACCAGCCGCTCGAAGTGCCGCGCGTCCACCGCCTCGTCGGGCACCGCCAGTCGGTACCCCGCGCCGTCGGTGACCAGGACCCGCGGCGGGCCGTCTCGGTCCGGCTCGAGCGACTTGCGCAGGCGCAGCACGTAGTTCTGCACCGACTTCGTCGCGGACCGCGGCGGGTCGTCCGCCCACAGCGTCCCCACCAGGTCGTCCACGGTGACCGTGCGGCCCGCGGACGCGACGAGCCGCGCGAGCACGGTGCGCTCCTTCGCCCCCGTGATCTCGACCGGGCCCTCGTCCACCGCTACCTGCAGGGTGCCGAGGACGGCGAACTCCACGCTGGAACCGTAGGGCGGCGCGGAGGCGCTGGTCATGGGAACTGCTGTACTCGCGCCCGGTCTCCCCGCGGTCACGCGTCGGTCAGACGCCACCGCCCGGCGGGTCGGCGGTGTCGAAGCGCAGTCCGCTCGCCCCTTCGCCGTGGCCCACCCGCACGCGCCGTCCGACCCACAGCGACGTCCCCCCGCCGACGGTGCGCGCCAGCTGGAACGACCGCGTGACCACGACGCCGTCCCGCGGCACCTCCTCCTCGGCGACCCGCAGCCGGTCGGTGGCCGGGTCGGCGTCCGGCCGGGACAGCAGCACCGTGCCGCGAGGGTGCACGAGGTCGACGCGTGGCTGCGTCTCCCCGGCCGGGACGTCGAGGTAGCGCAGCAGCGGCCGGCGCTCCAGCACGTGCGGCGCGGTCAGGTCACCCGGGCGCTGCCGGACGGCGACCATCGGGATCCAGTTCTCCGGCACCGGGGTCATCAGCCGCCAGACGACCCGGGCGTCACCGAGGTCGTCGGGTGCGGCGCCGACGAGGCGGACCGGCGCCGCGAGGCGCCCGACCGGCACCGGCTCGCCGGACGTCGCGTCGGGCACCACCCGCTCGACGCCCCACACGAGGTTCGCCATCTCGTCGCGGAACAGCGCGACCTCCTCCAGCGGCTCGCCCTCCAGCACGTGCTGCAGCGTCGGCGCCAGCACGAACACCCGGTTGAGCCGGGAGGCGTCGCTCGCCGCGGTCGACTGGAACGCCGCCCAGCCGGGGCGGGTCGTCTCGCGGGCCGGGGCGATGTCGACCCGGTGACCGAACGTGTCCCGGACCTCGATGCGGTCCAGCCTCGTCACCGAGCCGTACGGCAGGTCCAGCGGCAGCTGGAACCAGTCGACGCCGTAGGCCAGGGCGAACTCCACGACGGCCAGCCGCGCGAGGTCGGTGCGCCCGCCCTGCACGCCGCCGAGGTAGACCGCGGAGTCCTCGAAGGCGAAGAGCCGGTCGCTCGGCATGCCGGCGAAGCGCACCGCCGACGGCAGGTTCGTGTCGGAGACCCGTTGCGCCGCGACCGCTGTCCCACTGCCGCCCAGCGAGGGGCCGGACCGCCCCTCGCCGTGGAACCAGTCCAGCGTGCCGCCGGTGTAGTCGTCGACGTCGACCACGACCGGGCCGTCGGTGAGGTCGGCCTGGACGGCGAAGCGGTGCTCGAGCCGGTGCGGGTCCCACGAGCTGTCACTGGGGGCGGCCAGCAGACCCGCACCCCAGGCCCGCCACCCGGCCAGGACGCCGCGGACGTCGTCGGCGGCCATCCCGGCGGCGTCGGCCAGCGGGGCCGGCAGGTCGTCGTCGGTCAGGGCGGACAGCACCGCCGCGCCGTCCGGGACGCGCCCGGCGGCCAGCCGCAGCCGGCGGGCACCGGCGGGGTCGGCGTCGGCGTCCGGCGCCGGGAAGGGGTAGGCAGCGACCGCGGCGTCGGCGACGGCGCCGTGGCCGCCGGCGCGGAGCAGCCGCAGCAGGTGCAGCCCGAGCTGCGTGCGCACCCGCACCGGCAGCACGGCGGGCACCTCGGCCTCCACCCGCACCTCCAGCGGCACGTCGTCCGGCTCGCCCGGCGCCATCGGCACGACGGTGCCGTCGTCGCCGGGGCGCAGCCGCGACAGCGGCGCCGTCTCCCCCTCGACGGTGGCGAGTACCGGGGTACCGGCGTCCTCGCCGCGCAGCTCGTCGTACTGCCACTGGCGCCCGAGCAGCCACAGCGGGTCGCCGAGCAGGGCCTGGGCCCCGGGCGTGAGGTCGCCCCGCGTCAGCGGCAGCGGCTCCAGCCGCGACCAGCGCGGCACGACCGGCAGCACCTGCCAGTCGGCGAACTTGCGGTCGATCTCGACCCGCACACTGCCCCAGTCGATCTCAGGCACCGGTGCTCCCCGCCTTCCCCAGCACGTGGTCGGCCAGCAACCCGCCGACGCCGGCGAGCTCCGCCGCGACCGCCAGCTCGCGCAGCCGCACGCCGGGCACGTCGCGGGTGTAGGTGTCCGGCAGGAACAGCGCCGGCAGGAACGTGGACAGCGGCGCCAGCTCGGCGGCGCCCACGGTGCGCAGCCGGGCGAGGTCGACTGCCTCGGTGACACAGCCCAGCAGGGCGTCGAAGTCCCAGCGCCGCGCCTCGGCGTCCGGGTGCAGCCCGAGCAGCATCGTCTGCGGCGCCCGGGCTCCCGGCGCGTCGTACTGGAACGCCACCGCGGTGGTGTCGGACGCCGCCGGCACCGTCTCGGTCCAGGCGTCGACCACCACGCCGGCGGCCGGCTGCGCCGGGTCGACGTCCTGCGGCGCGTGCAGCACCAGGCCGACGACACCGTGCGGTGGCGGCACGGGGACGCCCCGCTCGTCGCGCTCGAACGGCAGCGCGACCCAGCGGGCGCCGGGCCGGTGCGGCGCCTGGACGACGCGCAGGTCGGCGGCGACGTCCGCACCGTCCGCCTCGGCGTGCGCGAGCAGCGACGCCAGCGGGTCGAGCGCGGGCCTCACCAGGCTGCGGGTGTGCAGCCACGTCACCGCCGCGGTCTCGTCGGAGCCCAGCAGCGCGTCGCGGTCGGCGAGCGCGGCGGCCAGCGGGGCCGGTGCCGCGGGCAGCACCAGGGGCAGGAACGGCTGGTCGGCGCCGAGCAGGGTCCGCACGACGGCGCGCGCGGCGACCAGGCCCGGCGGCTCGGCGGGGCCCGGCGGGTCGCCGGCGGCCGGGTCCGTCGCCGAGGCGTCGGTGCCGGTGAGCAGCGCGTCGGCGGCGGCGAGCCGGGAGCGGAGCCGGTCGAGCACGGCGGCGGCGTGAGTGGCGCCGTCGTCGTCCCCGGCCGGCGACACGGCGTCCGGCCCGTCGAGGGGCACCACGGCCAGCAGCGCGTCGGCCAGCGCGTCGGCGTCCCCGCCGGCGAGGGCGGTCTCGAGCGCCGCCACCAGGCCGGCGGCGGCCGCCCGCACCGCTCCCGCCCGGGCGACCGCCTCGGTGACGTCGTACCGCCCGGGCGGGCTGCCGGCGCCGCCGGACAGGTCGTCGGAGGCGACCAGGTCGGCGGGGGTCAGCACCGGGGCGCCGGCGACGTCCGCGGCCCAGCCGGCGAGGTCGAGCACCGGCGCGAGGCCGGCGGCCTCGACGCTGACGGCGTCGTCCGGGCCGGGCTGGTGGCCGCCGGTCTCGGCGGCCCGGCCGAGTGCCAGGGCGGCGCGCAGCTCCAGCTCGGTGGGCCTGCCCCCGGCGGGCCGGCGGGCGGCGAGGGCGAACGACAGCGCGCCCAGACCCGCCGCCACCGCGTCGACACCCACCGACAGCGGCACCGCCGGCTCGCGGTCGAGCGTCCCGGTGACGCGCCACCGGTCGGGGCGGCCGAGCACGGTGCCCACCCAGCGGTCCAGCCGCGGCTCGGCGACCGAGCGGATGTCCTCCGGCCAGCCACCGGCGGGGTCGTCCGGCTCCGCGGGCAGCCACAGCCCGACGCGGTGCGCGACGACGGCGCCGTCGCGGGGGGTCCGCACGAACTCCGGGTCCGGCGGCGGCGCCTGGCGGTCGTGCGCGGCCAGCGCCGCGCCGGAGCGCTCCAGGTTGCCGGCGGTCGCCTGGTGCACGGCCTCGGCCACGAGCACGTCGCTCACCGCGTCCGCGAGGCCGGCCACGGCGTCCAGCACCGCGGCGACGGCGGCGTGGTCGGCGGCGGCGACGCCGGCCGCGGTGAGCAGCCCGGTCCGCTCGCGCTCCCAGCGCGCCAGCAGCGCGACGCCGTCGACGACGTCGCGGGCCGCCACCGACTCCACGGGCTCGACGAGCTCCGGGTCGTCGGGCCGTTCGCTGCGCAGCGGGCACTGCATCCGCAGCGGCAGGATCCACCGGGCCAGCCGCAGGTCGGCCCGCTGCAGGCCGCGCTCCACCCGGTACCCGAGCAGCGCGGCCAGCCGCTGCCCCGAGCCGATGCCCTCGAGCAGCCGCAGGGCCTCGCGGACCCGGCGGGAGGTGAGGTCGAGGTCGAACACCTCGCCGGCACCGGTGCGGTGCGCCATCCGCGCGCTGCGCATCACGGCCAGCGAGACCGCCTGGCCGAGGGAGGGCGCGTGCACGAAGCCGGCGCTGTCGGCGGCCGGCCCGGTGTCGCGGCGCAGGTCCTCGACGACGCCCCAGCCGCCGAGGTGCACCCCGGTCGGGGCGGTGCCGCGGCGCTCCTGCAGCCGCGCCGCCGCCAGCGACGTGAACCAGGCGTCGAGCCGGGTCGCGTACAGGTCGAGGACGCCGCGGAACGCCCAGTCCAGCTGGCCGGGGGGCGCCTCGGTGAGCGTCGTGACCGCCTCGCGGTACCGGGCGAGCCGGTGCAGCGGGCTGTCCGGGACGTCGAGCAGGTCGCGGAACGCGGACGCCTGCCGCCAGAAGGCGGTCGCGACGTGCTCGCCGAGCGTGGCCGTGCCGGTCAGCTGCGGCAGCACGGTGCTCGACAGCTCCAGCGGGGTGCTCGGCACCGCGACGGCGGACCCGGGCGCCGCGGGGGCGGACACCTCCGGCTCCACCCGCAGCGTGAACGGCACCCGGTCGGCGGTGCGGCCGAGGTAGGCCGTGAACTCCGGTGAGACGCCGAGGGTCGGCGCGGCGTCCCGGGCGGCCTGCTTGGCGGCCAGGTCGTACTCGCGCACCAGCGCGTACGCGAGGAAGGCCTCCAGCAGCGCGACCGAGTTCGTCCGGCCGTCGACGAGCCGGCGGGCGTCCGGCTGCGACATCGCGTCGAGCAGCTCCGCCAGGTAGCCGGTCGGGTCGGCCAGGTCGGGGCGGGCGACGAGCGGGACGTCGAGGCCCCGGCCGGTGGGGTCGTGCACGAGCTGGGTCAGCGGCACCGTCGGGTACCAGCCCATCGTCCCGAGCACGGTCGCGGTGACCCGGTGCTGCAGGTCGGCGAGCGCGCCGATCTTCTGTCCCGCGTAGCGGAACTCCGCCGGCCCGGTGAGCACCCGGAAGTCCAGCGACCACGCGACCGGGGTGCGCTGCAGCAGCCGCAGCAGCACGTCGTCCGCGTCCTCGCGGGTGCGTACGTCGGCGATCCGCGGCACGAGTGCGACGAGCTCCTCGACGAGGCCGCGCAGCCGGCCGCCGACGGTCAGGACGTCGCGCTGCGCCCGGCGGCCGCGGGTCGGCGCGAAGGAGCGCGGGACGACCGGGAGCAGCCCGTACGGCTGGTCGGCGACGCGCCAGGTCGGCAGCGGCCCGCCGGGGCGCAGGTGGGCCGCGGCGTGGTCGCGCAGCGCCTGCTCGACGCGCTCGTCGTCCACCAGCGGGTCGAGCATCTCCCGCAGGTAGTAGCCGGCCGTGGCGGGCCACAGCGCGTCCACCAGCGCGCCCTGCCAGGCCTGCTCGCGCAGGTCGGCGCCCGGGACGCCGGCGAGCACCGAGCCGCCGAGCCCGAGGGCGGACGCCGTCAGGGTCGCGGCGTCGTCCGGGCGTGGCGCGGCGAACCGGTGCGGGGCGAGCTGCTCGCGGGCGGCGGCGGGGTCGCTGCTGAAGCCGCTGCGCACGGCCCGGTCCTGCCCCGGGCCCGGGGACGCGGTGGAGTTCGTCGCCGTGCCCTGCGGCACGAACGCGAGGTCACCCTCGCCGGCGAGCCCGGCGAGGTGCGCCTCGAGCGCGGCAGCGCCCTGCGCCGGGTCGAGCGTGCGGTCGACCCCGAGGACGACGAGCCGGTCGACGCCGTCCGCGAGGCGGACGCCGGGCACGACGTCGGACTGCTCGACGGTGACGAGCATGCCCACCGACTCCGCGGCGTCCGGGTCGTGCACCCAGCGCAGGCCCTCGTCGGCGGGCAGACCGCGCGGGGTCGCGGGGGCCTCGGGGTCGGGTCGGGGGCCGACCTGCAGGGTGTCGGGGACGGTGCTGCCCCACACGCGGAAGATCTGCCGGTGGCGTCCCTCGGCCTCCCGGCGGAACCCGACGACCGCCCACCGGTCGGGCAGCAGGGTCGCCTGCGGCGCGCGGCTCCACGCGGCGGCGCGGCGCGGCAGGTCGTCCCAGCGCGGCGCCTCGTCGTCGGTCCCGAGGTTCACCGGTGGGTAGGTGCGGACCAGGAACGCGGCCCGGCCGGGACGCAGCCGGGTGGCGAGCACCCCCCACGCCTCGTCGGCGAGGACGTCGACCAGCGGGTCGGGGGCCAGCGGGTCGTCCGGCCCGCGGTGCGGCCACCGGTGCTCCCAGTACCAGCGCAGGCCCTTCTCCTCGTCCTCGGTGAGCGCCGGGTCGTGCGTGCTGACGTGCACCTGGTCGGGGAACACCCGCACGCGCAGCCGGTCCGGCCCGTCGAAGCGGGTCTCGATCCGGACCGGCAGCAGCAGCACCGGGTGGTCGGCGGACAGGGACGTCACGGCGTCCTCGGGCGACCCGACCTCGAGCAGCCGGTCCGCGAGCTCGCCGACGCGCAGCCTGGCGCCCGTCTCCCGGGCGAGCAGGTCGCGGCGCTCGGTGACCAGCCGCCGCAGTGTCTCGTCCTCGCGCTCGGTGACCGAGGTGTCGCCGGCGCCGAGTGCGGCGTCCCGGGCGGTGGAGGCCTCCGCGACGGCGACGTCGAGCAGGCGCAGCCGCTCCTGGTGCTCGGCGACCGAGCGGCGGGCCGCGGTGATGGCGGTGAGGTCGAGGTCCGGCATCGGTGGGCTCCCCCGGGCTCAGCGCTGCACCGGCAGCGGGGACGTCAGGTGGCGGGCGTGCACGTACAGCGCGAACGGCTTCTGGAACAGGACGGCGGCCACGTCGTCCGCCCGGGAGGCCGCGCCGTTGAGGCCGAGCGCCGGGAACGCCGTGCGGGTGAGGTGCCCGCCGTGCGTCACCCCGGTCGCCGGCCACGCCAGGGCGTCGCTGCCGCTGCCCGGCTCGGCCGTCTCGTCGAGCCCGAAGCGCGGCTCGGTGACCGGCTCCATCAGCGCGAAGAACCAGCCGTCGCCGTCGGTCAGATCGGTGTCGACGAGCGGGAACCCGAAGAACGACACGTCGGGGTCGAACTGCCCGGCGAACACCGGCTCGAGGACGTCGGCGGTGTCCCGGCTCGGTCGGGTGCCGTCGGCCCGGACGGCGAGCACCACGGTGTGCGGGTAGCGGCGCAGCAGGTCGCCGCGCACCAGCAGGACGAGGTTCCCGCGCGGGTCGGTGGTCTGCTGGGCGAGGGTGCCCGCACCCCACGTGTGCAGCGGGGGGACGTCGGAGCGGCCGTCGAGACGGTCCCAGAACCGGCGGAACGGGGTGCCGCGGCTGTCGGTGGGGTAGCCGCGCCAGAGCAGCTCGGAGTTCGTCTCGTGGTTCAGCCCCGCCATGAACGCGGCGATGAAGCGCGGGTTGGTCTCCAGCAGGCTCACCGAGTCCGGCGGGATCGCGTCGATGCCCGGGCAGAAGCGTGCCTGGTCGTACTCGGCGAGGTAGCGGTACGCGGGGACGTCGAGCACCGGGTAGGCCATCACCCGGTCCGCGGCCGGCGTCGCCCACCAGCCGTCGGCGCCGGTGAAGGGCCCGGTGAGGGTGCCGACGGTGGCCCCCGCGAAGCGCAGCGACGCGTCGCGGCGCAGGGGCTGCGCCACTGCCGGGTCGAGGTGGGCCAGCGCGGCCGCGGTGACCGAGCCGAGGTCGAGCGGCACGAGGGTGGCGGTGACCTCGGGGGTCGTCAGGGTCGACACGTCACGCCACAGCGTGACCGCCAGCTCGAAGCGGCCGATGGTCGCGGCGTCGGTGACCAGCGGCGGCATCGTCACGGTGGGCCGGCCGCCGGGCGGCGGCGCAGGGCCGACGACGACGGGGCCGGGCTCCACCACGGGTCCGGGCACCACCGGGCCGGGCAGCGTCGGCCTCGGCCGACCCGCGCCGGGCAGGCCGGGCAGTCCGGGACGCGCCGGCCCGGGCCGCGAGCGCAGCGCCCCGAGGCCGGTCCGCGCCTCGGCGGGCGCGGCGCGCACGACGGAGGGCACCGACGCGTGCCCCGGGCGCAGCCCGCCGCGCGTGAGTACCGGCAGGTCGGCGTCGGCCGCGCGGACGGCGTGCAGCACGCCCGGTCCGAGCCGCGCGACGACGGCGGTGAGGTCGGCGCCCGCGAGCGAGCCGTCCAGGGCCGCGACCGGCCGGTTGCGGCGGCCCGCCTCGGTGCGCAGCACGAGCCGGCCCCCGGTGTCGACGTCCAGCACCCCGACGTCCACCGCGGTGTCGACGCGCCCGCCGGCGACCGTCGGGCCCTCCAGCAGCAGCCCGACGCCGGGCGTGCGGCCGGCGCCCTCGACGAGGGCCTCGCTGAGCGCGCCGGTGGAGACGGCGAGTGCGGTGTCCACGTCGACCCGCACGTCCTGCTCGACCAGCGCCCGGGTGACGGTGACCGCCAGGTCGCGGGCCGCCTCCAGGTGGGCGGTGCCGAGCATCCCGGTGTCGCGCAGGTCCGGCCGGGTCGTCCACAGCTCCAGCGGCGTGCCGTCCTGCGTCGAGGTCACCGCCTGCGCCGCGGACGCCAGCCCCCGGACGTCCTCGCGCCGCACCTGCACCGGCAGGCCGAGACCCGCGAGGTCGCCGGCGCCGTCCAGCGCCGCGGGGTCGAAGCCGCTGAGCACCGGGCGCTCGAAGCGGGTGGCGTCGACGTCGCGGCGCCCCTGGGCCAGTGCGGCGACCAGCCCCGGGCGCAGCGCCGTGCCGGTCACGCCGACACGGCGGGCGGCGCGCTGGACGGCGCGCCCGGCCGGGGCCAGCGCCCGCCGGAACCCGGCGCCGAGGACGGCGTCGGGCGTCGACGTGCGCGCCACCGCCGCGGTCAGGGCGCGGCCGGCGACCGGCAGCCGGGCGGCGACGGGACCGACGACGGTGAGCAGCCGCTCGTCGTCCATCGGCGCCAGGTGCCGGCGGTGGAAGGCGCGGGAGAGCAGCGTCGCGAGCGCGGCGCGCTGCAGCGCGGCCTCGGCGTCCAGCACGTCGCCGACCTGCTGCCAGGCGGCGTGCACGATGTCCTCCTGGTGCTGCCGGACGCACTCGGCGCCGAGGCCGGCGGCGACCCGGGGCCGCGGGTCGAGGTTGAGCTCGCGGAACCACACCGGGTCGCTCGGGCCGACCTGCCAGCGCCGGCGGTGCGAGGAGGCGTAGACCGGCGGCCCGACCGGCTGGCGGTCGGTCTCCGCGACGACGCCGTCGAGCCGGCCGTCGGCGGCGTCGGCGAGGGTCCGGCTGACCGTGGCGAGCCCGTCGACCAGCGTGGCCGCCACCTGTGCGAGGGTGCCGTCGCTGCCGGCGGTGGCACGCAGCGCGCCGTCCATGTCGATGCGCCGCTGGTCGGGGTCGTCCGCGTCGACCGGGGCGGGCACTCGCAGCGGCGGCGGGTTGGCGCCGACGTGCATCGGCACGTAGCCGACCGTCGCGGGTGCCTCGAACGGCCGCAGCCGCTGCGCGAGGGCCTCGAAGTCGCCCTCGGGCCCGGTCTGGAACCGCCAGTGGTGGTAGACGGGCAGGGTGACCGACTCCGGCGACGACCAGGCCGGCGCCAGCGACTCGCCGTCCGGCGTGCCGCCCAGGCCCCGGACGACGCCGGCGTCGAAGGCGGGCACGAGGGCGGCGACCCAGCGCCGGCCCGGCGCCAGCCGGCGCGGGCACATCAGGCGGGCGACGTTGCGGTCGGGCTGCGCGCCGAGGGTGTCGGCCACCGCCTGCGGCGTGGCGGCGCCGCCGGTCGGTGCGACCAGCTGCACGTGCGCCCAGGCCCAGGAGTCGGCGAGGTCGGGCAGCTCGGCGGCCGCCCCGCTCTCGATCCGCAGGCGCGGCAGCGGCGCACCGGTCGGCAGGCTCACGGTAACGCCGGGCCGGTCCTCGACGACGACGAGCACCAGCCACGGCAGCAGCCGGTCGCTCGCGCCGCGCGGCGTGAACAGCCACGGCAGCTCGGGGGCGTCGAGGTCCACGGCGGCGAGGTAGTTCGGCTCCGCGTCGGTGGTGTGCGGGCGCGGCGACATCCGCACCACCTGGGCGGGGTCGAGGCCCACCACGTCGCCCGGTCCGAACAGGGTCGCGCCGGTGGTGACGGTGGGGTCCCCGGTGACGCCCGCGACGGTCGCCGTGACGACCACGCCGGCACGCAGGGGCACGCTCGGCGGCGCGCTCGACGACGCGGCCGGCTCGTCGGGCAGTGCCGCGGCGAGCCCGCGGCGCGCCCACGGCAGGAAGCGGTAGGTGGTGGCCACGTCAGACCCCCTGCAGCTCGAACGCCTCGACGGTCAGCGTGCCGCTGGCGGCCGCCTGCTGCTCGGCGACGGCGGCCGAGCCGGCCAGCGCCGGCGCGAGCTCCGCGGCCACCTCGAGATCGCCGGCGTCCACCAGCGCGATGGGCAGGTCACGGGTCACCGCCGCCGCACCGGGGCCCCCGGCGAGCAGCGCCGCCGTCGTCGCCCGCACCGAGCGGGCCGCCGCCCCGAACGCCACGTGGACGCCGAGCAGCGCGTCGTCCAGCGCCGCCGCGCGGTCGACGAGGGTGAGCCGCCACGGCCAGCGCGCCACCTCCGGCTCCGGCTCGAGCAGCTTCTCCTCGTAGACGGCGGCGACGGCCCGCCCGCCGGCGGCGTGCACCCGGTAGGCGCTGGTGCCGACGCTGACGCCGCAGCCGAGGCGCTCGAAGGACTTCCCGCCGATCCGCTGCTCCTCGGCCAGCTCCATGTACTGGCCGCGGGCGAAGTGGTCGAGCACCGGCTCCCGCGCCGACGTCGACTCGCCGCCGACCCGGACGTCGGCGATCGAGAACCGGGCGCGCCCCTCGGTGAGCCGGACGACGCCCATCCGGTCGATCTCGACGTCCAGCGGCACCGCCTTCTGCCGCAGGGTGAGCCGGCCCAGCGGGTGGGCCAGCGGCCCGGCATCCGGCTCGACCGAGCACAGCGTGACGAGCGAGGTGCCGCCGACCGGCGCCTCGGGCAGCAGCCGCTGCGGGTCCCGCAGCTCCGTCATCAGCGCCTCGGACGCGCTGGCCGTGCCGGCGTCCACCTCCGGCGCGCTGCCCCAGCGCTCGTCGAAGTCGATCTTCTCCTTCCAGAAGAGGATCTCGATCTGGAAGTAGCCGACCGCTCGCCACTCGCCCGGGCCGTGCAGGTCCATCTTGACCGCGACACCGAGCAGGGTGGCCCCGAAGGCCTTGACCGCCACCATGAAGTCGAGGCCGACGATGAACGCGAACCGCGGCGTGAGGTAGACGAGCGCGTCGAACCCGAGCCAGCCCTCGATGCTGACGGGGCCCAGCTTGGCGGTGAGCAGCACCTTGAACCCGGCCTGCACCGAGTTGCTGGTGACGGCGAAGTACGTCTCGCACTTGAGCTTGACCGGGCCGATGGCGAAGGAGACCGCGAGCCGCTCCAGCGTGGCCGGCACGCGCGGCGGGACGTCGGTGAAGGCCGGGTGGAACCCGCCGGCGGACAGCACGAACGTCGGGTCGTCGCCGAAGCTCATCGCCAGCAGCAGCTCGCCGGTGAGGTCGAGCTTGGCGAACCCCTCGATGCCCACGAACGAGTCGCGCAGCCGGGCCCGGATCATGAGGAACTGCTGCTCGGCGTCGTAGAAGCCCACGACGTCGACGAGCAGCTTGACCATCGCGGGGGCACCGGTCGCCTTGGGCGGCAGCTGGGCGAGCAGCTGGCCGACGAGCACCACCTGGGTGAGCGCGAGCGGGCCGCCGCCGAGGGCGTTGCGCACCTCGAACAGCAGCCCGAGCCGCACGTAGACGACGGGTGGCTGGCTGAACGCCAGCTCGAGCATCGGTCCGAGCACCAGGCCGTCCGGCTCGATGGGGAACAGCGTGCGGTAGCGGTTGATGATGCGCGGAGCGTCCGCGACGGGGTTCTCGGGGAACAGGACGTCGTCCAGCGCGCCGGTCTTCATGCCGGCGACCAGCGCGTCGGTGTCGACCCGGTGGTGCAGGCCGATGAGGCCGCCGATGCCGGTGAGGAAGATGCCGAACGCGATGTGCACCGAGAACTGCCCGTAGATGACGAGCAGCAGCGACCAGCCCTCGGAGCCGTCCGGCCGCTTCGTGGTGATGAGGGCGATGGCCTTGACGCTGAAGACGCCGACGACGGTGAGCTCGAGGGCGCCGGCGTACTCCCCGCGCTGGGCGTCGATGAACAGGTAGCCGCCGCCCTTGACGGCGCCGGCGTCCAGCCGCAGCCCGATGCCGCGCGGCGGCAGGAACTCCACGAGCTCCCCCATGTCGCCGCTCTCGGCCAGGGCGGTGAAGTCGGCGCCCATCCCGATCTCGTCGACGCTGGCCTGGAACGGGCCGAGCGCGACGGCGAACCCGCCTCGCAGCTCGAGCACGACGCGCGGGCCGATGATCAGCTCGAGCTGCACGTACTGCACGGTGAAGAAGCCGAGCAGCGTCGCGGCGACGGGCAGGTTGACCTTGAGCCCGGTGCCGCCCTCGAACCGGACGCCGTTGGCGGTGTCGGCGATCAGGCCGAGGTCGAAGGGCACCTCGACGGTGCCGCCCGGCAGGTTGCCGAGGAAGCCGTCGCCCTGGCCGAGCGCGATGACGAGCTTGCCGCGGTTCACCGCGATGCGGATGCCGGCGTGGTCGCGGCCGACCTCGACGCCCCACGGGATCGAGCCGATCTCCAGGCGCGTGGCGTCGCTCGTGCCGAGGACGACGGCGGGTCGCGCCACGGCCTCCGGCGCCGGCTCGGCGCGCAGCGCGATGCCGGGGTTCACGTCGCCGAAGACCTGCGGTCCGCCCGCGCCGAGGTAGAGGGTGAACGCACCGTGCGCGCCGGCGGTCAGCGTGTAGAGCGTGCGGCCCTCGGTGTGGGTGAGCTCCAGGACGCCGCCGAGGGAGAGCACGACGCCGGGGCCGCCGTGGGCGGCGGGGACGCCGATGAGGGTGAGCAGCGGGTGCACCGGCGAGCCGGGGATGCGGAACCGCACGGTGAGGGTGCGGGCGGCGACCATCGCGGACTCGGGGTCGGTACCGGGCTCGGGGTCCCAGCCGAAGGCGGCGTCGATGACCCCGCCGACCGCGCCGACGAGGGCGTCGAGCGCGACGACGGTGGTGCCGCCGAGGAACGACAGGCGGTCGATGACCTCCGCGGCGTCCCCGCTGACGTCGCCCTCGATCCAGCGGCCGAGCGGGGCGAGGTCGAGCTGGTCGATGGCCTCCTCGTCCTCGGTGACGAGGCCCGTGACGACGCACAGCGCGTAGGCCGACGGGTTGCGGGCGCGCAGCGAGTCCGCCACCCAGACCTTGAACAGCAGCCAGAGGACGTCCCACGGGTCGACGCCGCCCTCGGCGACCGCCTGGCCGAACGTGATGCCGGTGTCGACGAGCGCGACGACCTGGGCGATGGTGGCGGCGAGCGCCTGCTCGTCGACGTCCTGCCGCGCGACGAACGCGTCGATGGTGGCGCGGGCCTGGTCGCGCTCGGCGTCCGAGCGGGCGGCGGGCGCGGGCGCGTCGGCGTCCAGCCCGAGGTCGGCGCGGATCTGGGCGGACAGCTCGGGGTCGCTGAGGTTGGCCTCGGCCCACTCGATCTGCTCCTCGACCCACTTCGCGATCTTCTGGAACAGGTTGGGACCGCTGCTCGGCTCCTCCGGGGGCATCGCGGCTCACCCCCCGGCCACGAGGGTGGGCGGCGCGGCGGCCGCTGAGCGGGCGAGGTCGAGCGAGTGCGCCGTGTAGGGCGACCCGGTCGTGCCGTCCCCCGAGGGCGACAGGATGGTGTGGGTGGCGACCTGGTCGGCGGTTCCGGACGCCGCGAACGTCACGAGACCCACGTTGCTGCGGAACACCATGAGCCGGACCGGCTCGTGGTTGGCGGTGGTGAGCAGCGCCTGGTGCGCGCCGGCGATGCCCGCGTAGCCGGCGATCGGGTCGGCACCCAGCGCCGGCAGCGTCGGGGGGATCGGGACGCCGATGCCGCGCGCGGTGGCGGCCCGCTCGTCGCGCAGCACCGTGATGCGGTAGCGGACGTCGGGCGGCTTGTCGCTCGCCAGCGTCGTGCCCGCGGGCCAGCCACCCGCCGGCAGCACGGTCGGCTTGCGGCGCAGGCGGCCGCGGCGCCCGGGCCGGATGCTGGCGCCGCTGGGCAGCACGACGCCGTGGTCGCCGTCCCAGCCGATCCGCTCGACGGCGCGTCCCTGCAGCATCCGCTGGGCGCTGCGCTGCCCGCGCAGCACGGCGCGCTGGCCCGGCGAGGGCTCGTTGCGCGCGGCGCTGGAGGTGCACTGCAGGATGCGGCTGTCGCAGGTGTCGTCGCCCTTGGTCCAGACGTCGCAGGCCAGCGAGGAGGCGAAGTGCACGTCGCCGGACAGGACGACGACGGCCGGGTAGGTGCCGAGCCGGCGCACCATCGCGTCGAAGGACGGCTCGTGCGCGCCCCAGCCCTCGACGTCCCACTCCTCGCTGCCGACCAGGGCCGGCCGCGGCCGGGCCGGGTCGAACGCCTCGGTGCGCACGATGTGGGTCGACAGGTCGAACACCGCGGCGGCGAGCGGCTGGATCAGCGCGTCGAACACCCGCGGGAACAGGATCGGCGCCGCGGAGACGACGACGAGCAGGTCGCGGCCGTCGGTCAGCGGCCCCTTGGGGAGCATCGTGTCGAGCGCCTCGCCCATGAGCTTGGGCGGCGTGTGGCGGCGCGAGGAGTCGAACGTGCGTCGGGTGCGGGTGTCGAGGACGACGGCGCGGTGGCGGGGTCCGTCGACGCGGTAGTGGAACGCCACCTTGGGCACGGCGGTGGGGCTGGTGAGCCCGAGCAGGTCGTCGACCTCGTTCTCGTGGGCCGTGGTGGGCGCGGCCCGGTCGGCGAGCAGGGTGGCGGTGGCCTCCAGCAGCAGGTGCTCCTTGGGCGGGTCCACGGACGTGCCGACGTCCGGCACCCGCCACTTCGCCGGCTCGTTGCCGGTGGCCTGGAAGGCGCTGTACGCCATCAGCCCGTTGCGCAGCACGGCCCTGCCGAGGGGTGAGGTGAGCACGCGGCTGCGCCACTGGGCGGAGATGTTCCAGTCGTCGGTGACCTCGTGGTCGTCGAACACCATGTACGTCGGGCAGCTGGCGAGCACGCGGGCGACCTTCGGCACGGTGGCGGCGTAGGCGAGCACCCGGGCGCGCTCGGCCGCGGTGCCCTCGGTGCCGTTGCTCTCGGCGTCCTCGTCGGCCCGTCGCCAGTCGGCGCGGGAGCCGTGCCGCCGCTCGTGGTCGGTGAGGTGCCGCTCCTCGCGGTGGGTCTCGCTGACCTCGGTGAACAGCGCGTCGCGGTCGGCCAGCGGGCGCCACACCCGCGGGCTCCACGCGGCGAGGTACATCGCGGCGAACTCCCCGAACCCGAGCAGGTGGCTGGCGGACGCCGTGGAGGTCAGCTTGCCGACCTCGATGACGGTGCGTGCCCGGCGCAGGGCGGGCAGGTCGCGGACGGCGACCCGGGTGCTGCCCGTCAGCGGCACCGTCTCGTCGAAGCCGAGGAGCTCGGCCGACAGCGCGGTGAGCATCGGCAGCAGCGGCCCGGGGACGTCGTCGGCGTAGATCTGGTCGCCGGTGAGGAACAGCTGGTGGGGCCGGCCGGTCACCGACGTCCGGTTGTCCTCGATCTCGTCGTCCAGCCAGGCCAGTGCGTCGGGGCCCAGGCCGTGGGGCTTGCGGCACGAGGTGTGGGCGAGCCTCAGGTCGGGCAGGGTCGGCGGGCAGGTGACGAAGGTCGGCAGCCGGTTCGGCAGGTAGCCCAGCGCGAGCCGCTCCGGGGCGTCGGCGTGGATGCCGCCGGTCGCCGCGTCGGAGTCCTCGAGCAGGCCGAGCTCCTTGAGCCCGCCGTGGCCGGTGACGGTGAGGTCGTAGGCGTGCAGGGCACCGGGCACCAGCGAGCCGCCGCCGAGGGTGGGGCTCGCCGTGACGGTGGCGATGTGCAGGTGTTCGCCGTACCGGCGGGTGGCGGTGGCCGCGCTCTGCGCGACGGCCGGCGCACCGGACTGCACCGACCCCCCGGCGGTGCTGACCTGGTCGCCCGGCCAGACCCGCGCCTCGACGGTCGCCTGCTGCGACAGCGCGATCCAGAACGTCGCGCCCGTCGCGTCCACCCGGCGCACGACCGGGCCGGCGAGCACCAGCGGCAACGCCATGACACACCCCCACCCCTGGGGTGTCCTGCGGAGCGGCGCCGGGGGGCGAGGCGTCTCTTCGAGAACACATGCGGTTCCGAGACCTGGTCGCGGATCCTTCTCCGGCCCGGGAGCGACCGTCAAGACCGAGAACGCTGATACACCCGAGAATCGGCTGTTCGGGTGAGACTGCTGGGACGTCCGACGACCCCACCGTGATCTTGCACTTCCGGACAGGCGCGGACGACGGTCGCCTGCTGTTCAGCCAGCGGCCATCCGACCGTCGACGGGGCCTTGCAGACCCGGTCGCTCCGGTCCCTAGCGTGCCGATATGCGGATCTCGTTCCCGTCGTCCGGATCGCCCCTGCCGCGGCGCTCGTTCCTGCTCGGCGCCGGCGCCGCTGCCGCCACCGGACTGCTCACCGGTCTGCCGAACCCGGCCACGGCGAGCACCGCGCACCGTGGCGCCCGCGAGGACCCGTTCACGCTCGGCATCGCCTCCGGCGACCCGCTGCCGACCGCCGTCGTCATCTGGACCCGGCTGGCACCGAGCCCGTTCGAGGTCGGCGGCGGAGTCCCCCGCGGCGCCCACCCGGTGCAGTGGATGGTCGCCGAGGACCCCCGGTTCACCCGAGTGGTCCGGCGCGGCACCGCGATGGCGCACCCGGAGTACGCGCACAGCGTCCACGTCGACGTCGGCGGGCTGCTGCCGGGTCGCGAGTACTGGTACCGGTTCCGCAGTGGCTCGCACCTGAGCCCGGCGGGCCGCACCCGCACGGCTCCGGCTCCCGGCGCACGGCTCGACCAGCTCGACCTCGTCGTCACGTCCTGCCAGTCGCTGGGCGCCGGCTGGTACCACGCCTGGCGGGACGCCGCCGCCGAGCCGGCCGACCTCGTCTACTTCGCGGGCGACTACATCTACGAGTACCAGGTGGACTCCAGCTCCGCGCGCTGGCCGTACACCCCGGCCCTGCCCGAGGACTACGCCCGCCGCACCGACACCCTCGACCGGTTCCGCCAGCAGTACGGGCTGTACAAGGCCGACCCGGACCTGCAGGAGGCGCACCGTCTGTCGCCGTGGATGGTCACGTGGGACGACCACGAGGTGGTCAACGACTACGACGCGTTCGACCCGGCGCTGTTCCAGCTGCGGGCGAACGGGTACCGCGCGTTCTGGGAGCACATGCCGCTGCGCAAGCCGCAGTTCCCGACCGAGACCAACGCCCGGATGTACCGTCACCTCACCTACGGCGACCTGGTGCGGTTCCACGTGCTCGACACCCGGCAGCACCGGACGACGCGGTTCCCCACCGGCGCGATCGGTGACATCCCCGAGCGACGCGACCCGGGCCGCCAGATGCTGGGCGCCGAGCAGGAGGCCTGGCTGCTCGACGGGCTGGGTGCCGGTGGCACGACCTGGGACGCGATGGCGAACACGGTGCTGTTCAGCCGGCTGGACAGCGACGCCACCGCCGGTGAACGGTTCTCCAGCGGCCAGTGGGACGCCTACCAGGCGGCCCAGCAGCGCGTCATCGACACGGTCGTGGCCAAGGACCTCGGCGGCTTCGTCGTCCTGACCGGCGACATCCACCGCAACTACCACCTCGACGTCCTGGAGGACTTCGAGGACCCCGACTCGCGGGTCGTCGGCGTCGAGTTCGCCGGGTCCTCGATCTCCAGCGGCCGCGACGGGAAGCCGACCGACGCGGGCCTGGAGGTCCGCCGGCAGGCGAACCCGCACCTGATCGCCTCCGACCTGTGGCGGGGCTACCTGCGGTGCCGCATCTCGCACGACGAGTGGCGGACGGAGCTGCGGGCGATCGACAGGGTCACGAGCCTGTCGTACCGAGCCTGGACGAGCGAGACCCTGGTGACGCTGCCGGGGCGGCCGGGCCTCCAGCGCGCCTGACGGCGACCCGTCTCGTCATCAGCCGGCGGCAGTCGCGCTCGCTCCCCCGGCCACTTCGCGGACTGCTGGGTCACGGTGAGAGCCCTCGGCCGAGGGCGCCGTCGAACAGTGTCCGGGCGACCTGCTCGGCCTTCTCGGTCGCCGCGGCACCCACCGGCTTCGCCTCGTAGCGGTCCTGGTTGCGCGCGCGTCGCAGGCGGTCGAACGCTCGCGCCGCTCGGTCGACGGGCGGCGTGTCGAAGACGGCGCGCAGGTAGCGGCCGAGCGCCTCGTGCTGGCCGGGCCCGTTGGTCGTGCGGAAGCCGTACGCCGCCAGCAGCGCCTCGCCGGTGTCGTGACAGACGTCGTAGGCAATGCCGTACCTGACGACGACACTGGTGAGCAGCGGCAGTTGGTTCAGGCGCTCCTCGGCCTGGCGCAGGAACGAGGTCGCACGCGCGACGTCTGCGGGCACAACCTCGAGACGTCGCGCCTCCACCAGCGCGAGGACCGTCGCCTGCTGGACGCGGGTGAGCGGGGTCAGCGCCACGGCAGCTCCCCGATCACGGCGACAGCCGGGCCGCTACGTACGTTGTCCAGGAAGACGGAAGACGCCGCGAACTCCTCAGGGGTGAGGATCGTCGGGTTCACGGGCCGGTGCACCGCGGCCTCGACTCGAGTGCAGGCCTCGTAGACCGCGTCCACGTCAGGTTCACCGAGCACCATGACGTCGATGTCGTGCGGCGCCGGACCGGCATCCCCGAGCATCCGCGCGGCGAAGGAGCCGTAGAGGAACGCCGCCTCGATCCCGCCGATGCGGTCCAGCTCCTCGGCCAGTAGCACCACGGGGCCCGTCGCCACCGTGAGGATCTCCCGCAGGGGGGCCACCAGTGGGCTCTCGAGGTTGCCACGGATCAGTCGGGTGCGGCCCACCTGCCGCTCGCTCAGGATGCCGGCGTCCAGCAGGCGTGCGACCTCCCGGTGGGCGGTCGGGTAGGCCAGGCCGGCCCGCTCGGCCAGGTCGGTGACACTGAGTTCCTCCCCGGTGAGCAGCACGGCGGACAGCAGGCGAGCCTGACCGTCCGATCGGAAGACCGGGGCGAGAAGCGGCGCCTCAGTTCTCATATGACTGAGGTTATCCTCCACTATATTGACAGTCAATGGACGAGCCCCGTCACTCCCGGCGGGGGAATTCCTGACAGGCAGGCGCATACAGCCGCGAGTCGGTCGATCTCCCTCAGGACGCCAGACACACCGATACCGTACGAGGCATCATGAACGCCGGGGACGACGCCAACCGCCTTGCCGCAGAGGCGCGCGCCCGGGTGCTCATCGACCGCCAGCTCACCGACGCCGGCTGGTCGGTGCAGGACAGCAGGTCGCTCAACCTCTTCGCGGCCCAGGGCGTCGCGCG
>JBKHXE010000022.1:0-7684 GCA_046566185.1 Actinomycetes bacterium
CGCCGACGAGCTCACGCGCCGGCTGGCGGCCGGGGAGTGGGTCGTCGACCTGCGGAACCGCGTCGCCTACGCGGACGACCACCTGCGCGGGTCGGTCAGCTTCGAGTACGGCGACGGCTCGAGCTTCTCGACGTTCCTCGGCTGGGTGCTGCCCTACGGCGACGCCATCACCCTGGTCGGCAACCGGGCCGACGTCACGGCCGCCGTGCGCGACCTGTCGAGGATCGGCATCGACCGGCCCGCGGTCGCCGTCGGCGACGGGCCGGAGGACGTCGCGCCGTCCGCCCCCACCGCCACCTACCCGCGGCTGGGCTGGAAGGAGGTGGGCGAGGCGGTCGGCTCCGACGGCGAGGTCGTGCTCGACGTCCGGCGTGCCGACGAGTTCGCCGCATCGCACATCGAGGGCGCCGTCAACATCCCGCTGCACGAGCTGCTCGCGCGCCACCACGAGCTGCCCGAGGCGCGGCTGTGGGTGCACTGCGCCTCCGGCTACCGCTCGGGCGTCGCGGCCAGCCTGCTGCAGCGCGCCGGGTTCGACGTCGTGCACGTCGACGACCTGTTCGACGACGCGGAGAAGGCGGGCCTACCCGTCACCGCCTGACCCGGTGGTCGGAACGGGAACCGGAGCCGCGACCATCCCGTTGGATGTACGGACATCCGGTCATATGAGAGGAATGAGACATGGCTCCGGGGACTGACCGCCCGCCGTCGCGGCAGGCGACCCCCACCCGTCGGTGGCTGACACCCCTCCTCGTGCTGGTCGGGGCCCTCGCGCTGGCCGCGACCGCCCTGCTGGGCGCCGGTGCGGACGAGAGCGCCTCGCCGGAGGCTGCCGGCGGCGCGGGGAGCGCGCCGCCGGCCGACGCCCGGCAGCAGGCCGACGACACCGCCGGTCTGGCGCGGCGCGAGGAGGGTGACCCGATGGCGCTGGGCGCCGTCGATGCGCCCGTCGTGATGATCGAGTGGGCGGACTTCCAGTGCCCGTTCTGCGGACGCTTCGCCCGCGAGACGAAGCCGGAGCTCGTGGAGCGGTACGTCGAGGCCGGCATCCTGCGCATCGAGTGGCGCGACTTCCCCTACCTCGGGGAGGAGTCCTGGACGGCGGCGCTGGCCGGTCGGGCCGCTGCCGAGCAGGGCCGGTTCTGGGAGTTCCACGACGCCGTGTACGCCGAGGAGATCCCGCCGAACAGCGGTGAGCTGACGCGAGAGCGGCTGATGGCGATCGCCGAGCAGGTCGGGATGGACACGACCGCGTTCGCCGATGCCCTCGACGACCCCGCGATGGCGGAGGCGGTGCGCGCCGACGCCACCGAAGGGCAGGCGCTCGGCGTGACCGGCACCCCGACCTTCCTCATCGGTGACCAACCGGTCGTCGGGGCTCAGCCGCTCGAGGTCTTCACCGAAGCCATCGAGGACGCCGCGGCAGCCGCGGGCCCCCAGGCGCCGTGAGCGACGTCAGCTTCCTGGCAGCCTTCGCCGGTGGGGTGCTGGCGCTGCTGAGCCCGTGCAGCGCCCTGCTGCTGCCGTCCTTCTTCGCGTACGCGTTCACCCGCCCGACCGAGCTCCTGACGCGAACCGTCCTGTTCTACGCCGGCCTGCTGCTGACGCTCGTACCCCTGGGGGTCGGCTCGTCCTTCGCCTCCCGACTGTTCTACGGGCACCGCGCGACCCTCATCGAGGTGGCCGGCTGGACCATCGTCGTCATGGGGGTCCTGCTCATCGCCGGTCGCGGTTTCACGGTGCCGGGGACCGCGGCGCTGAGTGCGCGGGTGGCGAGATGGTCGGCGGGCCGGGGCGGCGCCGTGCCGACGGTCGCGCTGGGCTCCGTCTACGGGCTGGCCGGGTTCTGCTCGGGGCCGATCCTCGGAGCGGTGCTCACCGTCGCCGCCACGTCGGCCAACCCGGTCACCGGCGGCGTCCTGCTCGCCATCTACGCGCTCGGCATGGCCGCACCGCTGTTCGCGATGGCCCTGGTGTGGGACCGCTGGCAGCTCGGGCGCCGGGGCTGGCTGCGACCCCGTGCGGTGCGCGTCGGCAGGCTGCAGCTGCACCCGGTCCAGACGCTGTCCGGGGTCCTGTTCCTGGTGGTCGGCGCGCTCTTCCTCCGGTACGACGGCACGGCCGGCATCACGGGCGCGTTCGGGGTCGGGGACACCGTCGACCTCGAGTTCGCCGCGCAGGCCTGGGTGTCGTCGGTGGCGGGGTCCCGGCTGGACGTCGTCGTGCTGCTGGTGGTCGCCGGGGCCGCCGGCGCGGTCCTGGCCCGCCGGCTGCGCGGCAGGCGGTCCGTCACCGCTGACGCGACCACGGGTCGTAGTCGACCTCGAGGGGCTCCTGAGCCGGACGCCGCTCCACCGGGACGCGCTCGAGGTTGACCCGCACCCGGTACCAGACCGAGCTGCTGCCCCGCATGCCGTCGACCAGGACGTCACGGGGCTCGAGAAGGCGGACGACGTCCGCGTGCCGCTCCTTCCAGCGCTCCAGGCCCTCGAGTGCCTCGCCCCTCGTCCGGGCCCGGGCGACCTCCACGAGCGGCTTCGTCGAGCGCCGGCGTCCGTCGCCCCTGGGTGCCTTCTCGGGCGGGCCGAGCCGCTCGGCCCGCTCGAGCAGGGGGTCCAGCGACCCGGACGACGTCGCGATGCCCTCCCAGGCGTCGCCCCGGTCGGCGAAGCGCTCGAGGACGGCGGCGACGGTGAGCCGCTCGGGCCGCACCTCGCGCACCTCCTCCCACGCCAGCGGGGTCGACACCCGCGCGTCCCGTGTGGCGCGCACCGAGTAGGCGGAGGCGACGGTGCGGTCCTTGGCGTTCTGGTTGAAGTCGACGAACACGCCGTGCCGCTCCTCCTTCCACCAGCGGCTCGTCGCGATGTCCGGTGCCCGGCGCGCGACCTCGCGCGCCACCGTCTGGGCGGCCAGCCGCACCTGCGGGTAGGTCCACGACCGCGTCGTCCGCGTGTAGACGTGGAAGCCGCGCGAACCGGACGTCTTCGGCCAGGCGGTCAGCCCGTGGTCCTCCAGCACCTCCTTGGCCACCAGGGCGACGTCGACGACCTGGCCCCACGACACCCCGGGCACCGGGTCGAGGTCGATGCGCAGCTCGTCCGGGTGGTCGAGGTCGTCGGCCCGCACAGGGTGCGGGTTGAGGTCGATGCACCCGAGGTTGACCACCCACGCCAGGCCGGCGGCGTCCGTGACGACGACCTCCTCCGCCGAGGTGCCGCGGGCGTAGCGCAGCTCGACGGTCTGCAGCCAGTCCGGCGCGTTGGACGGCACCCGCTTCTGGAAGAACGGCTCGGCGTCGATGCCCTTGACGAAGCGCTTGAGCACCATCGGCCGGCCCGCCACCCCGCGCAGCGCGCCGTCCGCCACCGCGAGGTAGTACCGCACGAGGTCGAGCTTGGTGAGCGGCCCGCCGGCGGCGTCCGGGAACACCACCCGGCCCGGGTGCGTGACGGTCACCTCTCGCCCGGCGACCTCCAGGACCTCGGCGTCGGCCACCTCGTCACCCTAGGCGCGCGGACGCCGTCCCGCAGGGCGCCCTCAGGCCAGCCCGCGCAGGAACGCCTCCGCGACCGGGACGGCCACCGCGCCACCGCTCGCGCCGTCCTCCACCAGCACGGCGAACGCGACGTCACCGGAGAAGCCGATCGTCCACGCGTGGGTGCGCGGCGGGTCCTCGGTGCCGTACTCGGCGGTGCCCGTCTTGGCGTGCACCGGCTGCCCGGGGGCGTCGGCGAGCGCGCTCGCGGTGCCGCTCGTGGCCACCTCGCGCATGAGGTCGCTGACCGTGGCCAGGCGCTCCGGGTCGGCGGCCGGGGCCTGCGCCGGGGCCGCCTCGGGCGCCGGCCGGGTGACGAGGGACGGCGCGACCCACGAGCCGCGGGCGAACGTCGCGGCGGCCTGGGCCATCGCGAGCGGACTGGCGAGCACGCGGCCCTGGCCGATCGTGGCGGCCGCGAGCTCGGTGGCACCCTCCTCCGTCGGCACCGAGCCGGTGAAGGCGTCGACGCCCACCTGCCAGTCGACGCCGATGCCGACGGACGCGGCGGCCTCGGTGAGGGCGCCGGGCTCGAGACCCTGCGACAGCGCGACGAAGGCGGTGTTGCACGACTCGGCGAAGTCGACGCGGAACGGGACGTCGCCCGCGGCGTTGCCCTCGAAGTTGCGGAAGGAGCGCCCGTCCACGGTGGCGGTCGGCGGGCAGGGCACGACCTGGTCGGGCGTCAGCCCGGTGCCGAGCAGCGCGAGGGTGCTCACGGTCTTGAACGTCGAGCCGGGCGGGTACTGGCCGGTCAGGGCGCGGTTCGCGCCGCTCACCGGGGTGTTGGCGACGGCGAGCACCTCGCCGCTCGGGACGTCGACCGCCACCAGGGCGGCGTTGCCGTTGCCGCCGGTGGCCGTCGCCAGCGCGGCGTCCGCGGCCTGCTGGACGGCGACGTCCAGCGTCATCTGCACCGGCTCGCCCGGCACCGGCTCGACCGTGAACAGCTCGGTGGTCTCCTCGCCGCGGACCCTCGCCACCGTGACGCCCGCCGTGCCGCCGAGTCGCTCGTCGTACTGGCGCTGCAGGCCGCTGACGCCGGCCACGTCGCCGGCGGCGAGCCGCCCCCCGGAGGCCTCGACGATCTCGGCGGTGACCGGCCCGACGGTGCCCAGCAGGGCCCGGGCGAACTCGCGGGTGGGCGCCAGCGGCAGCTGCGACTCGCGGAACACGGTGCCGGCGAGCGGCTGGATCTGCGCGCTCACCGCGTCGTAGTCGGCGCGCCGCAGGGTGATCACGGGGACGAACGCCTCCGGGCTGGCCGCCGCGATGCGTTCCGCCAGCGCGGGACCGTCGACCTCGAGCGCCTCGGCGAGGGCGGCGGTGAGGGCGGCGACGTCCTCGACCCGTGACGGCTGCACGCCGACGTCGACGACCGGCTGGCTCGTCACGATCGGCGTCCCGCCGCGCCCGAGGATCTCCGCGCGCTCCGCCCGCACCCGCTGCGCGGTCAGCCGGTCGCCCTCGGCGAGGTCGGGATGCACGGTCGTCGCGTCGAACGCCGCGGCCCAGGTGCCGCCGTCGCCGGCCTCGAGGTCGCCGGTCAGCTCGAGCGGCGTCGTGTACGTCCAGCCGTCGCCGAACGGCCAGGTGACCGTGAGCTCGGTGGACGCGACGTCGTCCGTGCGCTGCACCGCCCCGACCTCGACGGTCGGGGCGACACCGCCGAGACCGGCGACGACCTCGTCGTAGGCGGCCTGCACCGCGGCGGCGTCGCCGGCCACGGGCGCGCCGGTCAGGTCACCGGCGGCCCACGCGTCGGCGACCGCCTGCGCCGCAGCCGCGGCGGCCGCGTCGCGGGCCCGCGCGGTCTCGCGGCGCTGCTGCACCACGACGAACGCCACGACGAGCGCCGCGACGACCACGGCGGCCACGCCAGGGATGACCCAGCCTGTCCGTCTCCGCACGCCTCGACCCTAGGGGACGACGAAGGGCCCGGCCGTCGCCGGCCGGGCCCCGCGTCGTCCCGGTGCTACGGCGTGTACTGGAGCACGTAGAGGCCGAGGTCGCGGTCACTCGCGAGGACGTACGTCTGGCCGTCCCGCTCGTAGACCTCGACGCCCCAGAAGTTGTTGCCTCCCTCGTCGATGAAGGCGCCGACCTCCTGCAGGCCCTTGTCGCCGTACTTCACGACCCGGAAGCCGGCCGCGTAGTAGGAGAGGTAGGCCAGGCGCTCGTTCGGGTCCATCGCCACCTCGTGCACCGACAGGTCGCCGAACCCGGTCGCGTAGGCCGAGCTCTGCGACTCCTCGACCGCGTACGTGTCGACCTGGGTGATGGAGCCGGTGGTCTGCTTCGGTGTCCGCGGCACGTCGGTCTTGAAGAGGCGCACGTAGCCCCAGCCGTCGAACACCGCCTCGATCGTCGTCGCGGCGACCGGGCTGCCGGCTGCCGGCGTCGGGGTGGTGCACGCCAGGCTCCCGGACTGCAGGAGCTGCAGGCCGGTGGTGCGGGAGACGAAGACGAACGGGATGTCGCCCGCCGCCAGCATGGTGAGCAGGCCGTCGCAGCCGCCGGCGTTGTTGAAGACGATGCCCGCGTCGTACCCGGCCGCCCGGACGTTGTTGAGCTTCGTCTGGAAGGTGCAGTCGCCGCGCTCGATGAGCGCCGTGCCGTCACCCGCGGGCACGGCTGTGCAGGCCCGTCCGACGTACGTCGGGTTGCCCGTGATCGACGTGTCCTCGTCGATCGGCGGCGTGTCGGAGGCCTGGACGGCGACGTACTCGGTGCCGGTGTACGGGCCGGAGTCGATGGTCGCCGTCACCCGGTAGGGGTTGAAGTCCTCGTCGGTGCCGATGAGGAAGCGGCGGTCGGGGGAGAGCTCCGACTGGTGGGCGTTGCCCTCCGGGGAGATGGCGTGCCCGCGGGCGGCGCGCTCCTCGTCCAGGGCGGCGTAGTCGCTCTCGGCGATGAGCTTGACGTTGCCCGGCGTCGGGTCGGTCACGTCGAGCAGCACGTAGCCGCCGTCCCAGTAGTTGACGTTCATGACGTACTTCGAGCCGTTCTTCACCACCGTCATGTCGTGGCTGAAGAGCGACGTGAGGTTGCTCGGGCTCGCCTGGTCGACCCCGAACGCCTCGACGAGGTCGAGCGTGTCGTTGACCATGACCGGGCTGGTCGGGTCGGTGATGTCCATGATGTCGACGTCGGCGAGCTCCTCGTTGTCCACGAGGACCACGTAGGTGCGGCCGGTGTTCTCGTCGTTCCACGCGTACATGCTGTGCACGCTGTTGGCCCTCGAGCCGCCGTCCGTGTCACCCACGTGCATCGCCAGGTTGACGGCGTTCTCCGGGTCGGTGACGTCCCACAGGTTGATGCCGCCGGACGTGCCCGCACCCGGCGTCACGCCGGGGCACGTCTCGTTCTGGTGGATGAGCACGTCGCGGCCGCCGATCTCGATGACCTGGACGCCCTCGCCGACGTAGGAGCCGGGGCTGGTGGGGATGAAGGCGTCGGTGACCTCCGTCGGGTTCGTCAGGTCCGAGATGTCCATGACGTGCACGCCGGTCTGCACGCAGGTCGGGTCGCGGAACGCTGCCAGGTAGGCGTAGTCGCCGTAGGCGAAGACGTCGGCCACGCGGCCGGTCGTGCCGGCCCCGCTCGGGTTCGTCACGCCTCCCTTGCCGACGACCGTGACGTTCTCCTGGACGGCGGGCAGGTGGCCGGCCACGCCGCCGTGCTGCTTCTGGCCGTCCGCGACTCCCTCGCCCGGGAACTGCTCCCGGCCCCCGCCGCCGTCGGGGTGGGCGGTGGCGATCGTCGCGGGAACGGCCGTCAGGGCCGCCGCGACGGCCAGCGCCGTCACGCGCCTGCGTGCTCGCATGATCTCTCCTCGTCTGGACCCGTCCGGGGGTGTCCCGGAAGTGCGGGGAACGTAACGCCAGGAGCCGCCCGTCCGGAAGACCTACCGACGAAAGTCTTCCGCCCCAACTGCGGTCACGGCAGGCTGACCTCACGGACCGGACCCCCTCGAAAGGACGATCGCCATGCGCAGCACCATGCAGGACGCCCCCCTGCTGATCTCGCGGATCCTCGAGTACGGGACCTCGGTCTTCGGGACGTCCGAGGTGGTGACGTGGACGCCCGAGGGACCACGCCGGTCCAGCTACGCCGCCGTGGGGGACGACTGCCGCCGGCTGGCGA
>JBKHXE010000023.1:0-56437 GCA_046566185.1 Actinomycetes bacterium
TGCGACTCGCGCAGCTCGACGGGTGCGAAGCGGACGTGGTTGCCCTGGACGGTGATCTCCGTGAGCCCGGCGGACCGGGCGAGCACCCGGAACCGCGCCACCGCGAGCAGGTTCTCCACCGGCTCGGGCGGCTCGCCGTACCGGTCCACGAGCTCGGCGCGCACGTCATCCACGGCGGCCTCGCTCTCGGCCGACGCCAGCTTGCGGTAGGCCTCCAGCCGGAGTCGCTCGTGCGCCACGTAGTCGTGCGGGATGTTCGCGTCGACGGGCAGCTCGATCTTCACCTCGACGTGCTCCTTGGCGCCCTCGCCGCGGAACTCCGCCACCGCCTCCCCGACGAGCCGCACGTAGAGGTCGAAGCCGACGCCGGCGATGTGGCCGGACTGCTCGCCGCCCAGCAGGTTGCCGGCGCCGCGGATCTCGAGGTCCTTCATCGCCACCTGCATGCCCGAGCCGAGGTCGGTGTTCTGGGCGATGGTCGCGAGCCGGTCGTGGGCGGTCTCCGTCAGCGGACGCTCCGGCGGGTACATGAAGTACGCGTAGGCCCGCTCGCGGCCGCGCCCCACCCGGCCCCGCAGCTGGTGCAGCTGGGAGAGACCGAGCAGGTCCGCACGCTCGACGACGAGGGTGTTCGCGTTCGAGATGTCCAGCCCGGTCTCGACGATGGTCGTGCAGACGAGGACGTCGAACCGCTTCTCCCAGAAGTCGACGATGACCTGCTCGAGCCGGTGCTCGTTCATCTTGCCGTGCGCGACGGCGACCCGGGCCTCGGGCACCAGCTCGCTGATGCGCCTCGCGGCGCGCTCGATCGAGTCCACCTTGTTGTGGATGACGAAGACCTGCCCCTCGCGGAGCAGCTCGCGGCGGATCGCCGCCGACACGGTCTTCTCCTCGTACGCCCCGACGTACGTCAGCACGGGGTGGCGCTCCTCCGGCGGCGTCGCGAGCGTCGACATCTCGCGGATGCCCGTGACCGCCATCTCCAGCGTCCGCGGGATCGGGGTCGCGCTCATCGCCAGCACGTCGACGTTCGTGCGCAGCTGCTTCAGCGTCTCCTTGTGCTCGACGCCGAACCGCTGCTCCTCGTCGACCACGACGAGACCGAGGTCCTTGAACCGCACCTCCCCGGTCAGCAGGCGGTGGGTGCCGATGACGACGTCGATGCTGCCGTCGGAGACGCCGGCCTTGACGGCCTCGGCCTCCTTCGGCGTCTGGAACCGCGAGAGGGCCTTGACGGTCACGGGGAACGGCGCGAAGCGCTCGGAGAACGTCTCGAGGTGCTGCTGCACCAGCAGCGTGGTGGGCACCAGCACCGCGACCTGCTTGCCGTCCTGCACCGCCTTGAACGCCGCCCGCACGGCGATCTCGGTCTTGCCGTAGCCGACGTCGCCGCAGATCAGCCGGTCCATCGGCAGCGGCCGCTCCATGTCGGCCTTCACCTCGTCGATCGTGACCAGCTGGTCGGGCGTCTCGACGTAGGCGAACGCGTCCTCCAGCTCGCGCTGCCACGGCGAGTCCGGCCCGAAGGCGTGTCCCTGCGTCGCCATCCGCGCCGAGTACAGGCGGATCAGCTCGCCGGCGATCTGCCGGACGGCGCGGCGCGCGCGGCCCTTCGTCTTCGCCCAGTCGGCGCCGCCCATCTTGTTGAGGGTCGGCGCCTCGCCCCCGACGTACCGGGTGACCTGGTCGAGGGAGTCCGTCGGCACGAAGAGGCGGTCGCCGGGCTGGCCCCGCTTGGACGGTGCGTACTCGATGACGAGGTACTCGCGGTGCGCCCCGGCGATCGTGCGCTGCACCATCTCGACGTAGCGGCCGACGCCGTGCTGCTCGTGCACGACGTGGTCACCGGGCTGCAGCTGCAGGGGGTCCACGGCGTTGCGTCGCCGGCTCGGCATGCGCCGCATGTCCTTGGTCGACGCCGCCCCCGCCTTGCCGAGCACGTCGGCCTCGGTGAGCAGCGCCACCCGCAGCGTCTCGGCGACGAAGCCCTGCCCGGCGCTCGCGGTGGTGACGTGGACGACGGACGGCTCGGGGGCGTCGTCCACCGTCTCGACCAGCCGGGCGGGGACGTCGCCCTCCGCGAGCACCTCGACGAGGCGCTTGGCGGGGCCGTGGCCCTCGGTGGTGACGACGATCCGCCACCCGGCGGACACGAGGTTTCGCAGGTCGGCGAGCACCTTCTCGACGTCGCCGGCGTACCCCTCGACGTCCCGCGCGCCCAGGGCGAGCGTCTCGGCGGCACCCGCCGCGTCGTCGTCCAGGAACTCGGCGAGCTCGGCGTCGGCGCTGAACGAGCTGACCGACCACCAGGGCCGGCCGGTGCGCAGGGCGTGGGCGCGCGTCTCGGCCAGCGTGGCGAAGGACGCCTCGGAGAGGTCGACCGGCGTCTGCCCACCCGCTGCGGCGTTGGCCCAGGCGGCGGCGAGGAACTCCTCGCTGGTCGCGGTGAGGTCGTGCGCGCGGGCCCGTACCCTCTCCGGGTCCACGACGACGACGTGGGTGCCGGCGGGCAGCAGGTCGAGCAGCGGCTCCATACCGTCGACGAGCGCGGGGGCCAGCGACTCCATCCCCTCGACCGCGACGCCGTCCGCGATCCTGTCGAGCATCTCGACCGCGCCGGGCAGCCGCTCGCGCAGGGCGGCTGCCCGCTCCCGCACGGCGTCGGTGAGCAGCACCTCACGGCACGGCGGCGCCCACAGGCCCGACTCGACGACCTCCAGCGAGCGCTGGTCGGCGACGGCGAACGCGCGCACCTCCTCCACCTCGTCGCCGAAGAACTCGACACGCAGGGGGTGGTCGACGGTCGGCGGGAAGACGTCGAGGATGCCGCCCCGGACGGCGAACTCGCCGCGCCGCTCCACCATGTCGGTGCGGGTGTACGCCGCTCCGGCGAGTCGCCGTGCGACGTCCTCGAGGTCGGCCTCGTCCCCGGCGCGCAGCTGCACCGGCTCGAGGTCGCCGAGCCCCGTGACGAGCGGCTGCAGCACGGCGCGCACCGGCGCGACCACGACCCGCACCGGGCCGTCCTCGGCGCCCAGCGCCCCGGGGTGCGCCAGCCGCCGCAGCACCGCGAGCCGCCGCCCGACGGTGTCGCTGCGCGGGCTGAGCCGCTCGTGCGGCAGCGTCTCCCACGCGGGGAACTCGACGACCGACACGGGGTCGAGGTAGCAGCGCAGCGCCGCCGCCAGGTCCTGGGCCGCCCGCTCGGTGGCGGTGACGGCCAGCACCGGCCGGCGCGCGCCCAGCGGAGCGTCGGCGGCCAGCCCGGCGACGACGGCGGGGCGCGACCCGACCGGTGCGGCGAGGTCGAGCAGGGGCACGTCGCCGGCTCGGGCGGCCTCCACGGCTCGCGCCAGGGCGGGGTCGTCGCGCAGCGCGGCCAGCACTCCGGACAGCGGCATGGACGGTGACCTCTCGGGTGTCGGGCAGCACGTCAGCCCCCGCTCCGGCGGAGAGGGGGGACCGACGTCCAGGGTACGTCGGAGGCGGAGGGCGTCAGCCGACGGTGTGGACGGTCAGCTGCGCCCGCTCCAGGCCCTCGGTGACGACGAGTTCGACGGCGTCGGCGGCGTCCCCGAGCAGGAACGGCAGCTCCTTGCGCTCGGCCGGCGAGAAGTCCCTCAGCACGTAGTCGGCCGGGTCCATGCGACCGGGCGGGCGGCCGATGCCGCACCGCACCCGCACGTACTCCCGCGTGCCGAGCGCCTTGCTGATGTCGCGCAGCCCGTTGTGCCCACCCTCCCCGCCGTCACGCTTGAGCCTCAGGGCGCCGAAGGGCAGGTCGAGCTCGTCGTGGACGACCAGGACGTCGGTGGCCGGCACCTTGAAGAACTGGGTCAGTGACGCCACCGGGCCGCCGGAGAGGTTCATGTACGTGGCCGGCTTGGCCAGCACGACCCTGGGGCCGGGCGCCCCTCCCGGCCGGACGCCGAGGCGGACCTCGGCGACGGCGGCGCGGCTCTTGTGGGAGCGGAACGTCGCGGCGCCGCGCGCGGCGAGCTCGTCGAGGACCATGTGGCCGACGTTGTGGCGGTTGCCCGCGTAGCCGGGCCCGGGGTTGCCGAGGCCGACGACGAGCCAGAGCCGGTCGGTCACGGGTCCTCCCTCGCGCCGGGACGTGCGAGGCCGTGGTCGCGGCGGCGACCACGGCCTCGGACGTCAGCGGGTCACTGCTGCTCGGTGCCCTCGGAGCCCTCGGTCTCCTCGGCGGCCGGGGCCTCCTCGGCGGCCTCGGCCTGCGGGGCCTCGTGCTCGATGCCGGCCTCGGCCTCGGCCTCGGCGAGCTCCGCCTCGAGCGCCTCGGCGCTGACCGTCTGGGACACGTTGACCACGAGGGTCTCCGGGTCGGTCACCAGCGTCGAGCCGGAGGGCAGCGTGAGGTCGCCGGCGTGGATCTGGGTGCCGGCCTCGAGGCCCTCGACGGAGACCTCGACGTTCTCCGGGATGTGCGTGGCCTCGGCCTCGAGCGTGACGGTCGCGTGCTCCACGGTCACCAGGGTCTCGGGCGCGGCCTCGCCGGTGACGTGGACGGCGACCTCGACCTGGACCTTCTCGCCGCGGCGGACGACGACGAGGTCGAGGTGGTCGATGGTGCGCTTGATGGCGTCCCGCTGGATGTCCTTCACCAGCGTCAGCGTGGACTTGCCGCCCTCGATGTCCAGCTCGATGAGGGCGTTGGCGTGCTTGACGGCCAGCATCGTCTCGTGGCCGGGGAGCGCCACGTGCACCGGCTGCTCGCCGTGGCCGTACACGACGGCGGGGATCTTGTCGGCGCGCCGGATCCGGCGGGCGGCGCCCTTGCCGAACTCGGTGCGGATCTCGGCCTTCATCTTGGTCTCGGACACGGCGGATCGACTCCTACGACGTCGGAACTGCTAGGGGCTCGGGCGGCGGTGGCCTCGACGCGGGGCGCGGCACGGCGCGGTCGGCAGACCACCGCGTCGATCACGGCCGCCGTGAGGCGTCCCTCGCCGAGGCAACCGCAGGAGTCTAACGACCACCCGACCGGCGGAGAAATCGGGGCCGTCCGGGAGCCGCGACCCTCAGGAGTTGCCGTCGAACAGGCTCGTCACCGAGCCGTCGTCGAACACCTCGCGGATCGCGCGCGCGACGAGCGGCGCGATCGACAGGGTGGTCAGCTGCGGGAACTGCCGCTCCTCGGCGACCGGCAGCGTGTTGGTGACGATGACCTCGTTGATCGGGCTGTTCTTCAGGCGGTCGACCGCCGGGCCGGACATGACGGCGTGCGTCGCCGCCACGACGATGTCCGCGGCGCCGTTCTCCTTGAGGGCCTGCGCCGCCTGCACGATGGTGCCGGCGGTGTCGATCATGTCGTCGACCAGCACGCAGGTGCGGCCCTCGACCTCACCCACCAGCTCGTGGACCTTCACCTGGTTCGCGACGTTGGGGTCGCGGCGCTTGTGGATGATCGCGAGCGGCGCGCCCAGCCGGTCGGACCACAGGTCAGCCACCCGCACCCGGCCGGCGTCCGGCGACACGATCGTCAGCTGGTGGCGGTCGACGCGGGAGCGCACGTAGTCCGCGAGCAGCGGCAGCGCCCACAGGTGGTCGACCGGACCGTCGAAGTAGCCCTGGATCTGGGCGGCGTGCAGGTCGACGCTCATCAGCCGGTCGGCGCCGGCGGTCTTGAACATGTCGGCGACGAGCCGGGCCGAGATCGGCTCCCGGCCGCGGTGCTTCTTGTCCTGACGGGCGTAGCCGTAGAAGGGCGCCACGACGGTGATGCGCTTGGCCGAGGCGCGCTTGAGGGCGTCGACCATCAGCAGCTGCTCCATCAGCCAGTGGTTGATGGGCGCGCAGTGGCTCTGGACGACGAACGCGTCGCTGCCGCGCACGCTCTCCTCGAACCGCACGTAGATCTCGCCGTTGGCGAAGTCGTACGCGCTCGTGGGCACGGGCTCCACGCCCAGCTCCGACGCGATCTGAGCGGTGAGCTCGGGGTGGGCCCTGCCGCCGATGAGGACGAGGCGCTTCTCCCCCGTGGTGGTGATGCCGGTCATGCGCCCGCTCCCTGGTCGTCGTCCTGGCCCTGCCGGTCGAGTGCCCGCTTGGCGGCCTCCGCTGCCGGGGTGCCGGCGCGGCGGCGCTCCACCCACCCCTCGATGGTGCGCTGCCTGCCGCGAGCGACGGCCATCGCCCCCGGCGGCACGTCGTCGGTGATCACCGATCCCGCTGCGGTGTAGGCGCCGTCGCCGATCGTCACGGGGGCGACGAGCATGGTGTCGCTGCCGACGCGGGCGTGGTCGCCGACCGTCGTGCGGTGCTTCGCGACACCGTCGTAGTTGACGAAGACCGTGGCCGCGCCGATGTTCGCGCCCTCGCCGATCTGCGCATCGCCGACGTAGCTGAGGTGCGGCACCTTCGAGCCAGCGCCGATGACGGCGTTCTTCGTCTCCACGAAGGCGCCGATCTTGCCGCCGGCGCCGAGGTCGGTGCCGGGGCGAAGGTAGGAGAACGGGCCGACCGTGGCGCCGCGCCCGATCCGGGCGCCGCTGCCGTGGGTGCGGACGACGTTCGCCCCCTCCCCGACGTGGACGTCGGTGAGGCTCGAGTCCGGACCGACCTGCGCGCCGTCCTCGACGACCGTGGTGCCGTGCAGCGCGGTGCCGGGCAGCAGGGTGACGTCGCGGCCGAGCCGGACGTCGACGTCCACCCAGGTGGTCGCCGGGTCGACGACCGTCACCCCCGCCCGCATGTGGGTCTCCAGCAGCCGGCGGTTGAGCTCCGCGGCCATCCGGGCCAGCTGCACCCGGTCGTTGACGCCCTCGGTCTGCCAGACGTCGTCGATGCGGTGGGCCGCGACGCGTCCGCCGTCAGCGCGGGCGATCGCGAGCACGTCGGTGAGGTACATCTCGCCCTGCGCGTTGTCGCGGCCGACACGGCCGAGGGCCGCCGTGAGCACGGCGGCGTCGAAGGCGTAGATGCCCGAGTTGATCTCCCGGACCGCGCGCTGCCGCTCGTCGGCGTCCTTCTGCTCCACGATCGCCGTGACGTGACCGTCCGCGGAGCGGATCACGCGGCCGTAGCCCGTGGGGTCGTCGACCTCGGCGGTCACCACGGTGACGGCGTTGCCCCCGGCCTCGTGCGCCGCGACCAGGTCGAGCAGGGTGTCGGTCGCCAGCAGCGGGACGTCGCCGTAGGTCACGACCACGGTGCCCGCGAGGTCGGCGTGCAGGGCGTCCAGACCGCACTGGACGGCGCGGCCCGTCCCCGAGACGTCGTCCTGGTCGGCGACCACGGCGTCCGGGTCGAGCTCGGTCACGTGGGCGGCCACGCGGTCGCGACCGTGCCGGACGACCACCACCAGGTGCTCGGGCCGCAGACCGCGCGCGGCCGCCATCGCGTGCCCCAGCAGGCTGCGCCCGGCGATCGGGTGCAGCACCTTGGGGGTGGAGGACTTCATCCGGGTGCCCTCGCCCGCGGCGAGGACGACGACAGCGGCCGGGCGGGACGGGCTCACGCGAGCGGGCTCCTCGGCGTCGAAGAAGGACGTCGAGCGGCCATGCTACCGGCGGGTCGGACACCTCCGCGCCACCCGCCGGTCATCCGGTGGCTCCCCCGCAAGGAGTCGAACCTTGACCTACGCATCCAAAGTGCGTCGTGCTGGCCACCTACACCACGGGGGAACGCGGGGCCGAGGGTACCCGTGCGCTCGGCGAGGGCGACACGCCACACGCCACGCCGACGGACGCATGACTCGCCCGCTCACGGGGTAGAGAGCCTACGCCGACGTAGGTTACGGTGTCGTAGCCACAGCCGCCCCCGAGGACTGGGACAGTGCGCATGACCCCTCCCCCCACCGCCACCGCCACCACCCCTCCAGCCGTCGTCGTCGAGGGTCCCGCCGGGGACCTCACCCAGGGAACGCTCGGCGGTGAACGGCAGAGCCGCGCCGAGCAGGTCGCGCTCTTCGCGTTCATCGCCGTGCCGTTCGTGGCGCTCGTCGCCGCGGTACCGGTCGCCTGGGGATGGGGCCTCGGTTGGGTCGACGTCGCGATCGCGACCGTGATGTACCTCGTGGCCGGCCACGGCATCACCGTGGGCTTCCACCGCTACTTCACCCACGGGTCGTTCAAGGCGAAGCGCCCCCTCAAGATCGCGCTCGCCCTCGCCGGCTCCCTGGCGATCGAGGGGCCGGTGATCCGCTGGGTCGCCGACCACCGCAAGCACCACGCGTTCAGCGACCGGGAGGGCGACCCGCACTCTCCGTGGCGCTACGGCGAGACCGTGCCCGCGTTGGTGAAGGGCCTGTTCCACGCCCACGTCGGCTGGCTGTTCGACGTCGAGCAGACGAGCCAGCGCAAGTACGCGCCGGACCTGCTGAGGGACGACGACATCGTCCGGGTCTCCCGCGCCTTCCCGGCCGTGGTGGCCGTCTCCATGCTGCTGCCGCCGCTGGTCGGCGGGCTGGTCACGTGGTCCTGGCAGGGCGCGCTGTCGGCGTTCTTCTGGGGCTCGCTGGTGCGCGTGGCGCTGCTGCACCACGTCACCTGGTCGATCAACTCGATCTGCCACGCCCTCGGGGAGCGGCCTTTCCGCAGCCGCGACAAGTCCGGGAACGTCTGGTGGCTCGCGGTGCTGAGCATGGGCGAGTCCTGGCACAACCTGCACCACGCCGACCCCACGAGCGCGCGGCACGGCGTCCTGCGGGGCCAGGTCGACTCCAGCGCCCGCGTCATCCGGGCCCTCGAGCGCCTGGGCTGGGCCTACGACGTCCGCTGGCCGAGAGTCGACCGCCTGGCAGCGCGTCGCATCCAGACCGGGGCGAGCGCGTGACCGCCCTGTCGGGGGTCGACCCCCAGGCCGAGGCCGCGCTCCAGTCGCGCCTGCTGCTCGAGCTCGAGCCGGTCGTCGCCGAGAACCTCGAGCGGCACACCGCGGTCGCTCGCGACTGGAACCCGCACGACTACGTACCGTGGAGCGAGGGCCGCGACTTCGCCTTCCTCGGCGGTCAGGACTGGACGCCGGAGGACTCCCGGCTCGACCCGGTCGCGAAGACGGCGATGATCGTCAACCTGCTGACCGAGGACAACCTGCCGTCCTACCACCGCGAGATCTCCGAGCGCTTCACGCGCGACGCGGCGTGGGGCGAGTGGGTCGGCCGGTGGACGGCCGAGGAAGGACGCCACGGCATCGCGCTGCGCGACTACCTCGTCGTCACGCGCGGCGTCGACCCCGTGCGGCTCGAGCAGCTGCGGATGCAGCACATGCAGGCGGGGTACGACTCCGGCGAGAAGTCGATGCTGCGGACCGTCGCGTACGTCTCGTTCCAGGAGCTCGCGACGCGTGTCAGCCACCGCAACACCGGCAAGGCGACCGGGTGCCCGCTGGCCGAGCAGCTGCTGCAGCGCATCGCCGTCGACGAGAACCTGCACATGGTCTTCTACCGGAACCTCGTCGCGGCGGCGTTCGACCGTGAGCCCGACGCGACGATGGAGGCGATCCGCGACGAGGTCGTCGGCTTCGAGATGCCGGGCTCGGGCATGCCCGACTTCGCGCGGAACGCGCTGACGATCGCCAAGGCCGGCATCTACGACCTCCGACTGCACCACGACGAGGTCATCACGCCGGTCCTGCGGTTCTGGAAGGTCTTCGAGCGCACCGACCTCGGCGCCCGCGGCGAGGCCGCTCGCGAGGACCTCGCGGCCTTCATGGCCGGCCTGGACGAGCGGGCGGCGTCCTTCGTCGCCAAGCGCGAGGAGGCAGCGGCGAAGAAGGCGGCCCGGACCGGCACGGCATGATGGCCGCGTGAGCCGCTCCGACGCAACGACGACGCGCCCTTCGACCCGTGCGCGGATGACCGGCAAGCAGCGTCGCGAGCAGCTGCTCGACGTCGGTCGCAAGCTGTTCGCCGAGAAGGGCTTCGAGGGCACCAGCGTCGAGGAGATCGCCGCGCGGGCACAGGTCTCCAAACCCGTGGTGTACGAGCACTTCGGGGGCAAGGAGGGCCTGTACGCCGTCGTCGTCGACCGCGAGATCGCCATGCTGCTCGAGAGCATCACCGGCGCGCTCGTGAGCGAGGGCCACCCGCGGCTGCTGCTGGAGCGGGCTGCGCTGGCGCTGCTCGACTACATCGAGAGCTCGACCGACGGCTTCCGCATCCTCGTGCGGGACTCGCCGGTCGCCCAGTCCACAGGCACGTTCGCCAGCCTGATCAGCGACGTGGCGAGCCAGGTCGAGCACATCCTCGCCGCCGAGTACAAGCGCCGTGGCCTCGACGCGAAGACGGCGCCGATGTACGCGCAGATGCTCGTCGGGATGGTCGCTCTCACCGGCCAGTGGTGGCTCGACAACCGCAAGCCCAAGAAGGCGGACGTCGCGGCCCACCTGGTGAACCTCGCCTGGAACGGCCTGTCGGGGCTGGAGCCGAGGCCGCAGCTCACCGACCGCGACACCTGAGTCAGACCCGGCGACCCACCGCGAAGACGCGGCGGAACGGCAGCGGCGTCCCCCACGCACGCCGGGGGTACGCCTTGCGCAGCAACGCCGCGTACCGGGCGACGTAGGCGTCCCGGGCCTCCGGGTCGTCGGCCAGGGCGTCGAGCACCGGGCGCAGGCCCGTGCCCTGCATCCACTCCAGCACCGCGTCGTCCCCGTGCTCTCCCGCGGGGTCGAGCACGTGCACGTACGTCGTCTCCCACGCATCGACGACGCAGCCGGCGTCGGCCAGCGCCTCCGCGTACCGCACGGCGTCGTGCACGGGGTCCTCTCGGAGCACGCCCTCCAGGCGTCCGGCGAACTCGGGGCTCGCCGCCACCTGCCGCATCAGGGCGTGGGAGGGCGCCGCGACGTTGCCCGGCACCTGCAGGGCCAGCCAGCCCCCCGGCGCGAGCCACCCGACCCAGCGCGGCAGCAGCTCGAGATGGTGCGGCACCCACTGCAGCAGGGCGTTGGTCACGAGGACGTCGACGGGGCGGTGCGGCGTCCACGTGCGGGCGTCCCCGAGCTCGACCCGGACGCCGGGGACGGCGGCGGCGGCCTCCACCATGGCGGGCGAGCCGTCCACGCCGACGACCGTCGCGCGGGCCCATCGCTGCGCGAGCGTTGCGGTCAGGGTGGCCGGGCCACAGCCGAGGTCGACGACCAGCTCCGGGTCATTGGCGCCGACGCGGGCCGTCAGGTCGTGGAAGGGGCGGGCGCGCTCGTCGGCGAACCGCAGGTAGGTCTCTGGGTCCCAGGACGGCACGGCGGCCTCCGCACGGTGGCTCGACACCCACGTTGTCTCGACATCGAGATACTTGACGGAGGATAGCCTGCCGAGTGTGACGACGCAGGATCCCTCGACCCACGACGAGGTCGACCGCATCGTCGCGGCGTGGAGGCGGGAGCGACCCGACCTGGACGTCGCACCCCTGGGCGTCCTTTCCCGCGTCACGCGCCTCGCGCGCCACCTCGACCGGGCCCGGCGCGCCGCCTTCGCCCAGCACGACCTGGAGACCTGGGACTTCGACGTCCTGTCGGCGCTGCGCCGCGCGGGCGCGCCCTACCAGCTCTCCCCCGGCCAGCTCGTCACGCAGACCCTGGTGACGAGCGGCACGATGACGAACCGCATCGACCGGCTCGCCGCGCGTGGGCTCGTCGTCCGGCACCGCGACCCGGCGGACCGTCGCGGCGTGCTGGTGCGCCTCACCGACGAGGGCCTCGAGCGGGTGGACGCCGCCCTGGCCGACCTGCTGGACAGCGAGCGCGACCTGCTGGCGGACCTCAGCTCCGAAGAGCAGGAGAGCCTGTCCGGTCTGCTGCGCCGGCTGGTGGCGCCCTTCGACGGCTGAGATCACGATGTCGGCGGCCGTGCCGCGGGCACCGGCGTCGCGCGCACCCTGTCGCGACCGTCAGCCTTGGCGGCGTACAGCATCGCGTCCGCCTCGGCGATGAGGTCCTCGGGCGCGGCCCCCGGACGGTGCTGGGCCACGCCGAAGCTCGCCGTCACCGGAACGCCCTTCGCCGCCGTCCGCTCGGCCACCGCCTGGCGCATGCGCTCGGCGACGCGGAGGGCCCGCTCCTGGTCGGCACCCGGCAGGACGACGAGGAACTCCTCCCCGCCCCACCGTCCGACGACGTCCCGCGGCCGGGTCTCGTTCGACGCCGCGGCCGCCACCTCGCAGAGGACGTCGTCGCCCACCGCGTGCCCGTGGTCGTCGTTGACGGACTTGAAGCGGTCGAGGTCGAAGACGACGACCGACAGCGGCTGCCCCGCGGCGTCCGCGGTGGCGAGCCCGCGCTGGAGGGCGTCCTGGAGCCGCCGGCGGTTGGGCAGTCCCGTGAGGGGGTCGTGGTGGGCCATGATGCGCAGCCTCTCCGCCTCGAGCTGCGAGGCGGCCGCGTCGTCCTTGTGCAGGGCGAGCGCATGGACGAAGACCATCGTCACGGCCAGGTACACCTCGTACCGCAGCAGCTCGACGAGGTAGCCCGTCTCGCCGGTCGCGAGCGCCTCGGGCCCCAGCATCAGCAGGCCGAGGACACCGGAGACGGCCGGGATGACGCTGGTGCGGCGCAGCGCGGTGCGCGTGTCGTGGACGACGTAGCCGAGCGCCGCGAGCAGCGGCAGGGTCATGAAGGACCACGGGGTGAGGTGGCGCCACCCCTCGACGGGGTCTCCCGCGAAGAGCTCCGCGGCCATCCGGCCCAGCCACAGCACGGTGACGATCTCGAAGGTGCGCCGCTCCACCGACCGCACGCTGCGCGGGTAGCGCACCAGGACGAACGCCGCGGTCGCCAGGTACGCGGCGAGCAGCGGGTAGGCGAAGCGGACGAACACGTCGGTCTCCGCCTGCGCCACCCACACGGCGGTGATGCTCGGCAGGCCCAGGGCGATGCCCAGCAGGTAGGCGCGACTGCGTCGCTCGACGCGCCTCGGCACGATGTCCACCCCCACGTCCCCGGACGAACGGCTCGGTCCGCTCGGCCGAGGATAGGCGGTCGGGACACGGCGCGTGGTGGTGTCGCGCGACCGTCACCCGACCGTCTCGGCCGCGGCCAGCCAGTCCTCCTCGAGCGCCTCCCGCTCACGGGCCAGGGCCCGCAGCTCGGCGTCCAGGGCGGCGACGGCCTCGTGGTCGGTGGACCGCTCCACGAGCCGCGCGTGCAGGCGCTCCTCGGCGGCGGCCAGCCGCGACAGCTGCCGCTCGATGCGGGCCATGTCCTTGCGAGCGGCCCGGACGTCGGCGGCCGAGGCGCCGGTCGGGGCGCCGGCCGCAGGTGGCGGGGCTGCATGATCACCGCGGGGGGTGGGGGTGGCGGTGCGGTCGGCGCGCAGGGCGAGGTACTCGTCGACGCCTCCGGGCAGGTCGCGCAGCGTGCCGTCGCCGAGCAGGGCGACCTGGGTGTCGCAGACCCGTTCGAGCAGGTACCGGTCGTGCGAGACGACGACGAGCGTGCCGCCGAAGGAGTCCAGCACGTCCTCGACCGCGGTGAGGGTGTCGGTGTCCAGGTCGTTCGTCGGCTCGTCGAGGAGCAGCACGTTGGGCGAGCCGGCGAGCAGGCGCGCCAGCTGCAGGCGTCGGCGCTCGCCGCCGGAGAGGTCGGCGACGCGGGTCCAGGCCCGCTCGCGCGTGAAGCCGAGGCGCTCGACGAGCTGGGCGGCGGTGAGCTCCCGGCCGCCCACGTCGATGACCTGGCGGTCGCGCTCCACCGCCTCCACCACGCGCAGGTGGGCGACCTCGTCGAGCTCCTCGAGGTGCTGGGAGAGCACCGCGGTGACCACCGTCTTCCCCCGGCGCACCCGGCCGGCGTCCGGCGCCAGCTCGCCGGCCAGCAGCCGCAGGAGCGTCGTCTTGCCGGCGCCGTTGGCGCCGATGACGCCCACGCGGTCACCCGGCCCGAGCCGCCAGGTGACGTCGTCCAGCAGCGCGCGGTCGCCGACGCGGACGGTGACGTCCTCGACGTCCAGCACGTCCTTGCCCAGCCGGGTGCCCGCCGCGCGCTGCAGCTCCAGCGGGTCGCGCGGCGGCGGCTCGTCGGCGACGAGCGCCGCGGCGGCGTCGAGCCGGAAGCGCGGCTTCGACGTCCGGGCGGGCGCGCCGCGGCGCAGCCAGGCGAGCTCCTTGCGCAGCAGGTTCGCCCGCCGCTCGGCGGTCACCGCCGCCACCCGCCCCCGCTCGGCCCGGGCCAGCACGTAGGCGGCGTACCCGCCCTCGTAGGCGTCGACCACGCCGTCGTGCACCTCCCACGTCGCGGTGCAGACGGCGTCGAGGAACCAGCGGTCGTGCGTCACGACGACGAGGGCACCGCGACCGGCGGGCCACCGCGTCCGCAGGTGCTCGGCCAGCCAGGCCACGCCCTCGACGTCCAGGTGGTTCGTCGGCTCGTCGAGCAGGAGGAGGTCGTGCTCACCGGTGAGCAGGTGCGCGAGCGCCACGCGTCGCCGCTGTCCGCCGGACAGGGTGGAGACCGGCGCGTCGAACCCACCCGGGACGTCGACGCTCACGTCGGCGAGCAGGCCGGCCAGCACCTCGCGGACCCGCGCGTCCGACGCCCACTCGTGCTCCGGGCCCTCCCCCACCACCGCCTGGCGCACGGTGAGCGTGCCGTCGACGGCGTCGGACTGGCTGAGGACACCGACCCGCAGGCCACCGGTGTGGGTCGCGCGCCCGGCGTCCGGGGTCCGCGTGCGCGCCAGGACGCCCAGCAGCGTGGACTTGCCGTCGCCGTTGCGCCCGACCACGCCGACGCGGTCGCCGTCGTCGAGACCGAGGGAGACGCCGTCGAGCAGCGTGCGCACGCCGGCGTGCACGGTCACGGACTCGAGGTTCAGCAGGTGGGCCATCGGTCGTCGATGGTCTCAGCCGGCGCGTCAGTGGACGACGACGGGCTCGACGAGCCGGGCACCCGGCACCGGCCCGCGGACCCGGCGGACGGCGCGCGCGGTGCCGGAGGCGGTGAGCGCCACCGACAGGTCCAGGGCGTGCTCGTTGTCGCGCACCAGGAAGGCGACGGTCGGGCCGGAGCCGGAGACGACGCCGCCGAGCGCGCCGTAGTCGAGGCCGGTCTCGAGGGTGCGCTCGAGGTCCGGCATCAGGCTGATCGCCGCCGGCTGCAGGTCGTTGACGAGCGCGGCGCCGAGGGCGTCGGCGTCCCCGGAGCGCAGGGCCTGCATCATCGCGTCGGGCACGCGCGGCTCGGGGAGCACCCGGCCGGCGCGCAGTCGGTCGCACTCGGCGTAGACGGCGGGGGTCGGCAGGGAGTCCTCGGACAGCGCGAGCACCCAGTGGTAGTCGCCGCGCGCGAGCGCCGGCGTCAGCTGCTCGCCACGGCCGGTGCCGAGCGCCGTCCCGCCGAGCATCGCGAACGGCACGTCCGAGCCCAGCTCGGCGCCCACCTCGCGCAGCTCCTCGCGCGACAGGCCGGTCTGCCACAGCGCGTCGCAGGCCACCAGCGCCGCCGCGGCGTCCGCCGAGCCGCCCGCCATACCCGCCGCGACCGGCACGTCCTTGGTGATGGTGAGCCGGACGCCGTCCGTGACCCCGGTGCGCTCGGCGAGCAGCGCGGCGGCGCGCAGGGCGAGGTTGGCCGCCCCGGAGGGAACGGCGTCCGCGTAGGGGCCGCGCACCTCGAGCTCGAGGGCGTCCGAGGGCTCGGCGACGAGGTCCTCGAAGAGGGAGACGGCCTGGAAGACGGTGGCGAGGTCGTGGAAGCCGTCCTCGCGCGGCGCACCGACGCAGAGCGCGAGGTTGATCTTGGCGGGTGCCCTCACGTTCACCTGCGCCGACGACCTGGACATGGCGTCGACCCTAGGGGACGACAGGTCCGTCCTGCTGCACGCCGGAGCGCAGTCGGGCGTCCGCGATCGCGGTGAACTCGGTGATGCCGAGCCGCTCGCCGCGCAGGCTCGGGTCGACCCCGGCCGCGCGCAGCAGGCGCTCGGCCTCGGCGGGCGAGCCGGCCCACGGGGCCAGCGCCGCACGCAGCGTCTTGCGGCGCTGCGCGAACGCGGCGTCGACGACGGCGAACACGGCCTCACGGCCGGCGGCGGACGGCGGGGGCTCGCGCCGGCTGAGCGCCACGAGCGCGGAGTCGACGTTGGGCACCGGCCAGAACACGGTGCGGGCGACGGGCCCGGCGAGCCGGACGTCGGCGTACCAGGCGGCCTTGGCCGAGGGCACGCCGTAGGTGCGGCTGCCCGGCTCGGCGGCCAGCCGGTGGGCGACCTCGGCCTGCACCATCACCAGCGCGCTGCGCAGCGATCCGAACCGCTCGAGGAACCGCAGCAGGACCGGGACCGCCACGTTGTAGGGCAGGTTGGCAACCAGCGCGGACGGCGCCGGGCCCGGCAGGTGCTCGACCGTCAGCGCGTCGGCGGCGACCACCTCGAGACGGTCGGCGAGGTCGGGGCGGCGCTCCGCGACCGTGCGGGGCAGCTGCTCGGCGAGCACCGGGTCGACCTCGACGGCGACGACGCGGGCGGCGACGTCGAGCAGGCCGAGGGTCAGCGAGCCGAGCCCCGGGCCGATCTCGACGACGACGTCGTCCGGGCCGACACCGGCGCGCCGCACGATGCGCCGCACGGTGTTCGCGTCGACGACGAAGTTCTGCCCGAGCGTCTTCGTCGGGCGGACGCCGAGACGGCCTGCCAGGTCCCGCACGTCGGCGGGACCCAGCAGGCCGTCCGGAGGGTTCCCCTCGCTCAGGCCGTCACGCCCGGCTCGTGCCGGCTCAGCGCAGGCCCAGCTTGCTGGAGCACGAGGGCCAGGCGCCCCAGCCCTGCCCGTCGAGCACCCGCTCGGCGATGGCGATCTGCTGCTCGCGGCTGTTCTCGTGCGGGTAGCCGGTGCCGCCGTAGGCGCGCCAGGTCTGCAGGCTGAACTGCAGGCCGCCGTAGTACCCGTTGCCGGTGTTGATCGACCAGTTCCCGCCGGACTCGCACTGCGCGAGGCGGTCCCAGACGCTGCCGCTCGCCACGGCGGGGGCGCTGCTGGTCTCGCGAGGCCGCTCCTTGGTGCCGACCAGCACGACCTGCGTCACGGGCTCCTTGGTGACCTCCTCGGACACCTTGCGCCTGGCGACCTGCGCGCCGTCCGCCGTCACCTGCTCGTAGGTGACGGTGAGGACGCCGGCCTCGCCACGCTGCTCGACCTTCTTCTCGCCCTCGTAGAGCTCGTCGGTCTCGCGCTTCTCGGTCTCGAACGCGATGGCGGTCTCCTCGACGAGCGAGTCGGTGGCCATCCGGGTCACGGAGACCACGAGGCCGTCGACGACGGGAGTGGTCGCGGGCACGGACACCACGTCGGCGGCCGCGACGGTGACGCCGGCCTCGGCCAGCACGTCCGCGACGGTCGCGGCGTGCGACTCGACGGTGAGCACCTGGCCGTCGACGAGCACCTGCACGGCCTTGGGGTTCGTCACCTCCAGGTCGAGTCCCTCGCGGCCCAGACCGGTGGACCGGGACGCTGAGAGGCGGGCGTCCGCCGTCCGCACGTCCAGGTCCTCGAGCGCCTCACCGACGGTGAGGGCGGTGGTCCAGTGGGACTCGGTCTCGCCGTCGACGGTGAGGGTCAGCTCCCGGGCGTGCCGGACGACGACCTCCCCGCCGTCCTCGACGGTGCGGTCGGGGGCGGGGACGACGACGTCGCGGGGGCCGACCTCGACGTCCGCCGCCTCGAGCACGTCGGCGACCGAGGACCCGAAGGCGCGGACCTCGCGGGTCTCGCCGTCCACGGTCAGCCGGACGGTGGTGTCGGCGGCGGCGTACGCGGCGGTGCCGGCCACCAGCGCAGTGATGGCCGCGGCCTGCCCGGCGATGCGGGCCCCGCGGCGGGAGAGCAGGGTGGAAGGACTGAGCACGAGGATCCAGACGTCGATCTCCCCGGGCATCGGGTGAAGGGCGACCCGGTGCGCACCGTCACGCCCTCGTGGACCGGCCCCTGAATCCGGCCAGGACGTCGCACCCGCGTCGTCCTCGACGCCGGTACACGGTGCTCAGGTCACCCGGGGCTTCCCCGACCCCGGCCAACAGCGAAGGACCGTAACCTCTTCGAGACCTCCTGGTCGAACCGGGCCGGCGGTTTTGACCAGCGCTTGACCTCATTTGTGCGTCTGGGTGGCCGATACCGTGACGAGTGTCACGGTGGACACCGTGCTCACCACTCTCCGTACACGACCTCGCTGGTCCGGTCGATCGCCTCGCAGACCCGCTCGACGTCGGCGCCGAGCACCTCGGCCATCGCCCGCACCGTGTGGGGCACGAGGTGCCCCGCGTTGGGCCGGCCCCGGTAGGGCACCGGGGTGAGGTACGGGGCGTCCGTCTCGACCAGCACCTGGCCCAGGCCGACCGCGGCCAGCGCGTTTCGCAGAGCGGTCGCGTTCCTGAACGTCACCGTGCCGGCGAACGACAGGTACCAGCCGCTCTCGACGCAGCGCCGCGCCATGGCGGCGTCGCCGGAGAAGCAGTGGAAGACGGTGCGTTCCGGCGCCCCCTCCTCCTCGAGGACGCGCAGGACGTCGTCGTGCGCGTCCCGGTCGTGGATCTGCAGCGCGAGGTCGAGTCGCTTCGCCATCTCGACGTGCGCCCGGAACGAGTCCAGCTGTGCGGTGCGGGCCCCGTCGTCGTCGCCGTCGGTGCGGAACCAGTCCAACCCGGTCTCCCCGACGACCCGCACCCGCGGGTGGGCGGCGAGCCGCTCGATCTCGGTCAGCGCGTCGTCCAGCACGCCGGCGGTGGCCAGCCTCGGCGCCTCGTTGGGGTGGATCGCGACGCCGCCCAGCAGCCGTGGGTGGTCGTCGAGCGCCTCGACCGTCCACCGCGCCGACGGCAGGTCGCACCCGATCTGGACGGCGCGGGTGACGCCGACCTCGGCCGCCGCCGCCAGCAGTCGCTCGACGTCCTCGCGGGACGGGAACCGCTGGCCCGGCCCTGCCTCGCGCAGGGCGGCTGGGATGTCGAGGTGGGTGTGGTTGTCGACGACCGGCAGCGGCAGGGGCTCGGGCAGGGGCGGGTACCCGTCAGGCGCTCCCCTCACTCGGACGCCTTCCGCCGCAACGACTCCAGCTCGGACTCGACGATCGACTCGTCGAGCTTGCGGAAGATCGGCGACGGAGCGCCGACCGGCGTCCCGGGCACGACCGGCACCCGCCCCCACGGTGGCTGGTCGCCGTAGTCGCCCATGATCACCGGGTAGGACGGGCCGCCGTCCAGGTCGTCGACCTCGCGGACCTGAGGCATCGGCTGGAAGGCGCCGGTGCCGCCGAGCGCCTCGTGCACCTGCTGGCTGCTGTGCGGCAGGAACGGCGCGAGCAGCGTGTTGCAGTCGCTCACCGCCTGCGCCGCCACGTGCAGCACGCTCCGCATGCGGTCGGGGTCGGAGGTCTTGAGCTTCCACGGCGCCTGGTCGGACAGGTAGCGGTTCGCCTCGCCCGCCGCGCGCATCGCCTCGGTGACGGCCTGCTTCTGCCGGTGCGTCGCGACGAGCTCACCGACCGTGCCGAACGCGCCCTGCACCGCGGCGAGCACGTCGCGGTCGGCGTCCGTCAGCTCGCCGGGCTCGGGGATCGAGCCGACGTTCTTGTGGATGAGGTTCGCCGTCCGGTTGACGAGGTTGCCCCACGTCGAGACGAGCTCGTCGTTGGTGCGGCGACGGAACTCGGCCCAGGTGAAGTCGGTGTCCTGGTTCTCCGGCCCCGCGACGGCGATGAAGTACCGCAGGGCGTCCGGCTGGTAGCGGGCGAGCATGTCCCGCACGTAGATGACCACGCCGCGGCTGGAGGAGAACTTGCCGCCCTCCATCGTGAGGAACTCGCTCGAGACGACCTCGGTCGGCAGCTGCAGCTCGCCGTACACGCCCGGCTCGCCGCCGCGCGTGCCCCGTCCGTCGTAGGCCAGCAGCTCGGCGGGCCAGATCTGGCTGTGGAAGGTGATGTTGTCCTTCCCCATGAAGTAGTACGACCGGGCCTGCGGGTCGTTCCACCAGCGCCGCCACGCGTCGGGGTCACCGGTGCGCCGGGCCCACTCGATCGACGCCGACAGGTAGCCGATGACCGCGTCGAACCAGACGTAGAGCCGCTTGGCGGGGTTCTCCTCCCAGCCGGGCAACGGCACCGGGATGCCCCAGTCGATGTCGCGGGTCATCGCCCGGGGCCGGATGTCCTCCAGCAGGTTCATCGAGAACCGGATGACGTTGGGCCGCCACGTGCCGGTCGCCGCCCGGCCCTGCAGCCAGCGGCCGAGCTCGTCGGCGAGCGCCGGCAGGTCGAGGAAGAAGTGCTCGGTCTCGACGAACCTCGGCGTCTCGCCGTTGATGCGGCTGCGCGGGTTCTTGAGGTCGATCGGGTCGAGCTGGTTGCCGCAGCTGTCGCACTGGTCGCCGCGGGCGCCGTCGTACCCGCAGATCGGGCACGTGCCCTCGATGAACCGGTCGGGCAGGGTGCGGCCGGTGGACGGCGAGATCGCGCCCTGCGTCGTCCGCTCGACCATGTAGCCGTTGCGGTGCAGCGTGCGGAACATCTCCTGCGCGACGGCGTAGTGGTTGCGCGTCGTCGTCCGGGTGAACAGGTCGTACGACAGGCCCAGGGTCGCGAGGTCCTCGACGATGACGCGGTTGTAGCGGTCGGCCAGCTCGCGCGCGGACACGCCCTGTCTGTCGGCCTCGACGAGGATCGGCGTCCCGTGCTCGTCGGTGCCCGAGACCATGAGGACGTCGTGGCCGGCCATCCGCATGTACCGGCTGAACACGTCGGAGGGCACGCCGAACCCGGCGACGTGGCCGATGTGGCGCGGGCCGTTGGCGTACGGCCAGGCGACGGCGGACAGCACGGCAGTCATGCGCGCCAGCCTAGTGAGCGCCCCGAGCTCCACCCCCACCCCACTGGTGATCAGGGAACCTCGGGGGACGGTCGGTCGGTCAGTGGGGACGGGCGGCGAGCGCGGCGTCGTAGAGGTCGCGCTTGTGGATGTCGTCGTGCCGGCCGGCGACCTCGCTGACGGCGTCCTTGAGCCGGACGCCGTCCGCCAGCAGGTCGAGCACCTCGGGCAGCAGGTCCTGCGGGCGCGCCGGGGGCGGCGTCGCACCACCGACGACGACGGTGATCTCCCCGCGGGGCTCGCCGTCCGCGGCCCAGACGGCCAGCTCGGCGAGCGGACCGCGCCGCACCTCCTCGTACGTCTTGGTGAGCTCGCGGCAGACCGCGGCCGGGCGGTCGCCCCCGAAGGCCTCGACGAGCGCCTCGAGCGCGGGGCCGAGCCGGTGGGGCGCCTCGAAGAACACCATCGTGCGGCGCTCGTCGGCGAGCGCCGCGAGAGCCCGCCGGCGCTCCCCCGCCCGCCGCGGCAGGAAGCCCTCGAAGCAGAACCGGTCGGTCGGCAGCCCGCTCACCGCGAGCGCGGCCAGCACGGCGGAGGGCCCCGGCGCGGTCGTCACCGGCACCCCGGCGTCCACGGCGGCCTGGACGACGCGGAAGCCCGGGTCGGACACCCCCGGCATCCCGGCGTCGGTGACGAGCAGGACCGTACGGCCCGCGGTCACCTCGGCGACGAGGTCGGTGGACTGCCGGCTCTCGTTGTGCTCGTGGTGGCTGACGACCCGACCGCGCGGAGTGACGCCGAGGGCCGAGCACAGCCGGCGCAGGCGTCGGGTGTCCTCGGCGGCGACGACGTCCGCCTCCTCCAGCAGCCGGACCAGCCGCGGCGAGGCGTCGTGGGGGTCCCCGATCGGCGTGGCAGCGAGCACGAGCCGTCCTGGGGCGCTCATCGGGGCATTGTGTCGCACCCCCTAGCCTGCCGTGGTGGCAGAGGCGGCCTCCGGGCGGTGGAGCGGCGTCGGCGCCGCCGTGCCCCCGCAGCTGCTCGTCGTCACCGGCGCGGTGGTCCTGCAGACCGGGTCGGCGGTCGCCACCCGGCTGTTCTCCGCCGTCGGGGCACCCGGCGCGCTGGCGCTGCGGATGGGGATCGGGGCGCTCATCCTGTGGCTGGCGTCCCGGGCCTGGCGCCGCGCCCCGCAGCGCGGCTCGATCGCCGCGGTCGTTTCGTTCGGCGCCGTGCTGGGCGCCATGAACCTCTTCTTCTACCTGGCGCTCGAGCGGGTGCCCCTCGGCGTCACCGTCGCGCTCGAGCTGGTCGGACCGCTCGCGGTCGCCGTGGCCGGCTCGCGCCGGTGGCTCGACCTGCTGTGGGTCGCCCTCGCGGCGTCCGGCGTCCTGGTGCTGACCAACCCCGCGACGTCCGGGCTCGACCCCCTCGGCGTCCTGCTCGCCCTCGGCGCGGGGGCGTGCTGGGCCGGCTACGTCCTGCTGGGGTCGCGGGTGGCGCACAAGGTGCCCGGCTCCACGGGCCTCGCGTGGGCGATGGTGCTCGCGTCGGCCTGGCTGGTGCCGCTGGGCGCCGTGACCGCCGGCAGCGACCTGCTGCGGCCGGAGGTCCTGCTCGCCGGCACCCTGGTCGCGGTGATGTCGTCGGTGCTGCCCTACTCACTCGAGCTCGTGGCGCTGCGCCGCGTCAGCACCGCCGCGTTCGGCATCATGCTCAGCCTGCAGCCCGCCGTCGCCACGCTCGCCGGTCTCGTGGTGGCCGCACAGCGGCCCACCCCGGTGATGCTGCTGGGCATCGCCCTGGTGGTGGCCGCGAGCCTCGGCGCCGTCCCGGCCCGCCGCCGGTGACCTCGGGACCGGTCGACCTACGATGCCGCGGGTGACGGTGACCGACGCCCCGGCGCACCCCCGGGCGCCGAGACGCGTCAGCGAGTCGGGTCTGCGTCGTCACCTCGTCGGACGCCGTCCGACCGACCGGCTGTGGGGCTGGGTCGGGCCGCTGGTCGTCACCGCACTCGCCGGCGTGCTGCGGTTCTGGCGCCTCGACCAGCCGGCCCAGCTGGTGTTCGACGAGACCTACTACGTCAAGCAGGGGTACAGCCTCCTGCGCTTCGGCTACGAGCGGCGCTGGCCCGAGGGGGCCGACGAGAAGTTCACCACCGGCGTCGTCGACGTCTTCCTCGCCGAGGCCGACTTCCCGGTGCACCCGCCGGTCGGCAAGTGGATGATCGCCGCCGGCCAGTGGCTGCTCGGCGCCGAGTCGTCCTGGGGCTGGCGGTTCTCCGCCGCCCTGGTCGGCACGCTGTCGGTGCTCATGGTGGCCCGCATCGCGCGGCGCCTCTTCAACTCGACGATCCTCGGAGTGGTCGCCGGGCTGCTGCTCGCGGTGGACGGCCACCACCTGGTGCACAGCCGGACGTCGCTGCTCGACATCTTCCTGTCCTTCTGGGTGCTCGCGGCCTTCGGTGCGCTGCTCGCCGACCGAGAACGGACCCGGGTGAGGCTCGCCCGGCTGGTGGCCGCGCGGTCCGCGGACGGTGGCCCGCTGCGGGGTGTCGGCCCGGGGCTGGGTCTGCGGCCGTGGCGCCTCCTGGCCGGCGTCTGCCTCGGGCTGGCCGTCGGCACGAAGTGGTCGGCCCTGTTCTTCGTCGCGGCCTTCGGGCTGCTCACCGTGCTGTGGGACGTCGGGGCGCGCCGCGCCACCGGGGCTTCCGGCTGGCGCTGGGCGCTGCTGCGGGACGGCGCGCCGGCGTTCGTCTCGATCGTGCCGGTGGCGGCGGTCACGTACGTCGCGACGTGGGCCGGTTGGTTCGCCTCGGAGGACGCGCACCTGCGCCGGTGGGGCGCGCAGAACCCGGACGCCGGCTGGGGCTTCCTGCCGGACGCACTGCGGTCGCTCGGCAAGTACCACGCCGACATCTGGGGCTTCCACACGACCCTGACGTCCGACCACCCGTACGAGGCACACCCGTGGTCGTGGATCGTGCAGGGCCGGCCGACGTCCTTCTTCTACGAGGGCCCGAAGCGCGGCGAGGAGGGCTGTCTCGTCGAGAGCTGCTCACAGGCCATCACGTCCGTGGGCAACCCGGTCGTGTGGTGGGGCGGCACGGTGGCGATCGCCGTCCTGCTCTTCTCGTGGCTGCTGCGGCGCGACTGGCGCGCCGGCGCCGTGCTGGCCGGCATCGCCGCGGGCTGGCTGCCGTGGTTCTACTACGACGCGGCGGACGACCGCACCATGTACGCCTTCTACTCGGTGGCGTTCGTGCCCTTCGTCGTCCTCGGGCTGACGTACGTGCTCGGGCTCGCGCTCGGACCCCGCGAGGCGCCCGCCCAGCGCCGGATGGTCGGTGCCGTCGCCGCCGGCGCCGTCGTCGTCGCGGCCGTCGTCCTGCTGGCGTTCTTCTGGCCCGTGCACGTCGCCGAGGTCATCCCGTACTCGCAGTGGCGCGCGCGCATGTGGTTCTCGAGCTGGATCTGACGCCGTGACGCCGCAGCGTGCGTCCGTGGGTGCGACGCAGCGGGTGCCACCACCCCCGCTCTCTCGCACCCACGGACGGACCCACCCCTGCACTGGCGAGGAGACGCGTGAAGCCCCGCCCGGGGTGACCCGGACGGGGCTTCAGGTGGTGGAGCTGAGGGGACTCGAACCCCTAACCCCCTCGATGCGACCGAGGTGCGCTACCAATTGCGCTACAGCCCCAGGGCGTCGCACAGACTAGCACCGCCCACCAAGGGCCTTCCCGCGCGGGTCAACCGGCGGCGGCCCGGCGGCGCTCGAGGACGACGTCGAGGTCCCACGTGGACGCCGCGGGCCGGGCGGGCTCGGGCTGCGCCTCTTCGGGCTGCTGCGACGCGGCCTCGGCCGGCACCACCGGCGCGGGAGCGGGAGCCGCGTAGGCGGCGACGGTGCGGCGCGGCGCCTGCGGCTTGAGCGTGTAGGTCGGCGGCGGCACCGGCACCGGCGTCCAGGACTCGTCCGCCGCAACCGGCGCGTCGACGTCCGGCGGCGCCATCGCGACCGCCGCCGCCGGAGAGGAGGTCACCTGCCCGGGAGCAGTCGCCACCGGCGGGACGTCGACGGGCCGCCGCACGGTCGCCCGGCCCCGGCGCGCCCGGCCCCGGCGCGCCCGGCGCCGCAGCGCCCTCAGCCGCAGGCCGGCGAGCAGCCAGATGAGCGCCCCGAGCGGGGCGGCCGGCGCCCAGAACGGGATGGCGCCGAGTGCGGCCGCCACCACCGAGGCGGGGACGGCGACGAGCAGCGCCGCCAGCAGCACCAGGACGACGAGCCCGCCGACGGGCAGCCGGGCCGGACGGCGTGGGGCCCCCTCCGGCGTCGTCCGCGCGGCCACGTGGTGCGCACCGGTGCGCGGCCGGTGCACGTAGCTCCGCGTCGGGGGATGCGGCCGGCGGGCCCGGGGACGGCGAGCGAGGACGTGCATGGCGCCCGAGAACCGGTCGCGCACCCGCGACCCGCCGAGAGCCGCCCGGCGACGCACCCAGTGCGGCACGAGGACGGCAGCCCACAGCCCGATGATCACCAGGAAGATCAGGCTGCTGTCCACGGTGTCCCACCGTAGGACCGCGGCGCCGACACCTCACGCACCGTGACAGGTGTGTCGCCTGTGACTCACCCCTCCCGACCTCTGGAGGGGGGTCAGGGGAGGCGGGACCGCAGGCCGTCGGGTGCCTCGTCGACGGTGACGGCGAAGGACCGGTGGTCGCGCCAGTCGCCGTCGATGTGCAGGTAGGCGCGGCGCAGACCCTCCTCGCGCAGGCCGAGCTTGGCGACCACGCGCAGGCTGGCGGTGTTCTCGGGGCGGACGTTCACCTCGAGCCGGTGCAGCCCCACCGTGAAGAAGCAGTGGTCGGTGACCATCGCGACGGCGCGCGGCGTGATGCCCTGCCCGGCGAGGCGGCGGTCGATCCAGTAGCCGATGTGGCCGGACCGCAGCGAGCCCCACATGATGCCGCCGACGGTCACCTGGCCGGCGAGCCGGCCGCGGTGCTCGAGGGCGAACGGCAGGCTGCGCCCGTCGCGGGCCTGCCGGGCGAGCTCGCGCCGCAGCTGGCCGAACGACGGGAAGGGCGCGTCGGGCACCGGGCTGGTCGCCTCCCACGGGCGCAGCCAGTCGGCGTTCTCCGCCCGCACCCGGCGCCACGCGCGCGCGTCGCGGCGGCGCAGCGGCCGCAGCACCACGTCCCCCCAGGTCAGGACGGCGGGCCAGCCGGGACTCACGGGCGCCTCACGCCTGCGGGTGGTCGCCGCCGTGCACCTGGTCGACCGCGTGCGGCAGGACGTCGCGCAGCACGGCGATGCCGTCCTTGCAGCCGCCGGGCGACCCGGGCAGGTTGACCACGACCGTGCGGCCCGCGAGCCCGGCGAGGCCGCGCGAGAGCGACGCGGTGGCGATACCCGCCTCGCGGCCGCGCGCGCGGATCGCCTCGGCGAGCCCCGGGATCTCCCGGTCCAGCAGCGGGCGGGTCATCTCCGGCGTCACGTCGCCGGGCGTCAGGCCGGTGCCGCCGGTGGTGAGGACCACGTCGTAGCCCTGCGCGACGGCCGACCGCAGCGCGACGGCGACCTCCTCGCCGTCCGGGACGACGACCGGCCCGTCCACGTGAAAACCCATGTCGCGCAGACCGTTCACGAGCACCGGGCCGCCGCGGTCGTCGTACACGCCGGCCGCCGCGCGGTTCGACGCGGTGACGACGAGGGCCCGCCGGTGGGGCGTCTCACTCGCCACGCCAGTCCCCCGAGCGCCCGCCGCTCTTCGCCACGACGCGCACGTCGGTGATCCGCGCGCCGCGGTCGAGCGCCTTCACCATGTCGACGAGCGCGAGCCCCGCGACGGCGACGGCGGTGAGCGCCTCCATCTCGACGCCGGTTCGGTCGGCCGTCCGCACCGTAGCGCTGATCTCCACGCCGTCGTCGACGACGTCCAGCTCGACCGACACCGCGTGCACGGCGACCGGGTGAGCGAGCGGCACGAGCTCCGGCGTCCGCTTCGCGGCCTGGATGCCGGCGAGCCGCGCGACGGCCAGCGCGTCACCCTTGGGGACGCCCTCGCCGCGCAGCGCCGCCACGACCACCGGGGAGCACAGCACGCGGCCGCGAGCGGTGGCCTCCCGCGCCGTGACCTGCTTGCCCGACACGTCGACCATGTGGGCGTGCCCGGCGGCGTCCACGTGGGTCAGCCGGCCCTCGCCGCTCACCGTCGCGCCCTCTCCAGCACCATGCAGCGCAGGGTGTCCCCGGGGACGACCCGCGTGGTCTCCTCGGGCACCACGGCCAGCGCGTTGGCCTGCGCGAGGTCGGCCACGAGGTGCGAGCCGTGCCCGCCGACGGGGTGGACGAGTGCGCGCCCGGCCTGGTCACGCGTGAGCTCGACGCGCACGAACTGCCGCTTGCCCGCGACCGACGACCAGCCCTCGGTGACGGTCGCGGACACCGTCGGCCGGTGCAGCTGCGGCTCGCCCATCATCTTGCGCAGCGCGGGCCGCACGAAGACCTCGAAGGAGACGTAGGCGCTCACCGGGTTGCCGGGCAGCGTGAAGATCGGCGTGTCGTCGTCGCCGAGCGTGCCGAACCCCTGAGGCATGCCGGGCTGCATGGCCACGCGGTCGAACTGCACGGTGCCGAGGCGCGACAGCACCTCCTTGACCGTGTCGTACGCGCCGGCGCTGACGCCGCCGCTGGTGACGACGACGTCGGCGCGCACCAGGTGGTCCTCGAGCGTCGACACCAGGGTGCGGGCGTCGTCCGCCACCCAGCCGGCGCGCAGCGCGGTCGCCCCGGCGTCGGCCGCCGCTGCGGTGAGCATGTAGCCGTTCGAGTCGTGGATCTGTCCGAAGCCGAGCGGGCGCCCGGGCTCGACGAGCTCGCTGCCGGTCGACAGGACGACGACCCGCGGCCGCGGCCGCACCCGCACGCGGTCGAGGCCCGCGGCCGCCAGCAGGCCGACGTGGCGGGGGGCGATGCGGGTGCCGGTGGTCAGCAGCACCTCCCCGGGCCTGACGTCCTCCCCCGCGCTGCGCACGTTCTGCCCCGGACGCGGGGAGCGGCGGACCGTCACCGACGCGACCCCGCCGTCCGTCCACTCGACCGGGACGACGGCCTGGGTGCCGGGCGGCACCGGCGCGCCGGTCATGATGCGCACCGCGCTGCCCGGCACGAGCGGCAGCGCCTCGGAGGCTCCGGCCGGCAGGTCGGCGACGACCGGGAGCACGACCGGCCGCTCCTCGGTGGCCGACGCCACGTCGGAGACGTGCACGGCATAGCCGTCCATCGCCGAGTTGTCGAACGCCGGCAGCATCGCCCGCGCCACGACGTCCTCGGCGAGCACGCAGTCCAGCGCCTCGAGCAGCGCCAGGTCGATCGGCGGCAGCGGCGCCACCGCGGCCAGGCAGCGCGCCAGGTGCTCCTCGACGCCGATCACCCGCGTGCGCTCCCCGCACCGGCGCCGGCGGCCACGAACTCGCCGAGCCATGCCCGCAGATCGGGCCCGAGGTCCTCGCGCTCGCACGCGAGCCGCACGACGGCCTTCAGGTAGTCGAGCCGGTCGCCGGTGTCGTACCGGCGGCCGCGGAACACGACGCCCCGCACGCCGCCGCCGTCCCCCCCGCGTCGCGCGAGGGTCTCGAGCGCGTCGGTCAGCTGGATCTCGCCCCCGCGGCCGGGCGGCGTGTGCTCGAGGACGTCGAACACGGCCGGGTGCAGCACGTACCGGCCGATGACGGCGAGGTTGCTGGGCGCCTCGGCCGGGTCCGGCTTCTCCACCATCCCCCCGATGCGGACGACGTCCGCCTCACCGGACGCCGCCTCGTCGGGCAGCAGCTCGGCGCAGCCGTAGAGGTTGACCTGGTCCTGAGGCACCTCCAGCAGCGCGACGACGCTGCCGCCGTGCTCGGCCTGCACCTCGAGCATCCGCTCGAGCAGGTGGTCGCGCGCGTCGATGAGGTCGTCCCCGAGCAGCACCGCGAAGACCTGGTCGCCGACGTGGTCCCGGGCGCACAGCACGGCGTGACCGAGGCCCTTCGGGTCACCCTGCCGCACGTAGTGCACGTCGGCGAGGTGGTTGGACGCCCGCACCTGCTGCAGCCGCTGCTCGTCGCCCTTGGCCTCCAGGGCCTCCTCGAGCTCCCACACGCGGTCGAAGTGGTCCTCCAGCGGCCGCTTGTTGCGGCCGGTGACCATGAGGACGTCGCTCAGCCCGGCGCGCGCCGCCTCCTCGACGACGTACTGGATGGCCGGCTTGTCGACGACCGGCAGCATCTCCTTCGGCGTGGCCTTGGTGGCCGGCAGGAACCGGGTGCCGAGGCCCGCCGCGGGGATCACTGCCTTGCGTACACGGGCTGTCCGATCCGTCATGGGCGCAGGCTATCCAGCGACCGTGGCCCCGGCCCCTCGGCCGTCGGCGGCGGCCCACCGGTCGCGGCCTGCGGCCTTGGCGGCGTACAGCGCCTGGTCGGCACGGCGCATCAGCTCGGCGGCCGACTCGGCGTGCTCCGGGTAGGCGGCGACGCCCACGGACACGGTGACCCGCAGGGGCTCCCCGTCGGCGACGGAGCCGAACGGCTCCCGGCGCACGGCCTCGACCACGCGCTGGGCCACCTCCTGCGCGCCCTCCGACGACGTCTCGGGCAGGACGATCACGAACTCCTCGCCGCCGTAGCGCGCCACGGTGTCGACCTCCCGCACGAGGCTCCGCAGCCGGGCGGCCAGCTCGCTGAGCGTGCGGTCGCCGACCGCGTGCCCCCACGAGTCGTTGACGCCCTTGAAGTGGTCGATGTCGAGCATCAGCACCGCCAGCGGCCGGTCGAACCGGACGGCGCGCTCCACCTCGTGCGCGAGCGTGTCGGACAGCGAGCGGAAGTTGGCCAGCCCGGTGAGGGCGTCGGTCATCGACAGGCGGGCGGTCTCCTCGTGGACGAGCACGTTGGACACCGCGGTGCCGGCCGGCCGGGCCAGCGACCGCGCGGGTGCCAGCTGCTCGTCGTCCAGGTGCCGGCGGCCGGCGAGCACCATGGCGCCGAGCACCCGGTCGCCGTGCACGAGCGGCAGGCCCACGACGTTGACGCCGGTCTCCGAGAGGAGGGTGACCTCGCGCCGCTCGGTCACGGTGCGGCGGGCCACCTCGCGCAGCGTGCGACGGGTCGGCGGGCTGTGCACCTCGAGGTCGACGACGGCCCGCTCCACGAGCCCTCGGCCCTCGGGCGAGTCGACGACGTAGACGACGCACGTGTCGGCGCCGGCCTCGCCGGCCGCCGTCTGCGCGACCGTCTGCAGCAGGCCGCCGAGGTCGTGCGTGCGGGCCAGCGCCTCGCCGAAGCGCTCGAGGCTGTCGCTGAGGGCCGCATGACCTGCGGCGGCGTCGGCCAGGGACTGCTCGAGCCGGTCCGCCATGGTGTTCACCGCCGCAGCCAGGCGGCCGACCTCGTCGTGGCCGCCCACGACGCTGCGGGTGGACAGGTCACCGTGGCCCAGCCGGACGACGGTGCGGGTGAGCTCCTCCAGCGGCGCGGTCAGCCGGCGGGCGAGCAGCAGCGTGCCGGCCACGGCGAGAGACGCGGCGAGCGCGAGCAGCAGCGGCACGGTCCACGACAGGAACGACGTCCGCACCGGCTCGACGGCCACGACGGCGCCCGGGACGCCGGGCACCCGGCCCAGGGCCGCCCAGCGCAGGTCGCCGGTGCGGCCGGTCGTCAGCCGCTCGCCCGAGACGTCCACCGACGCGGCGACCTCGGCGAGGCCCGCGCTCGTCGTCCCGACGCCTGCGACGGCGGCCGCGAGCACCTCGCCGTCCCCGACGAGCAGCAGGCCCGCGGGCAGGCCGGCAGCGTCGCGCAGGGCGTCGACGCCCCCGGAGCCCAGGTCCGCCGCCGCGACCGCCCAGCCGGCCACCGCGCCGTCCGCGGTGCGGATCGGCACCGACTCGACCTGGACGGCGTCGGCCCGCGCGTCCTGCGAGCAGGACCGGTCCTGGGTGCCGGTGAGGTCGAGGTCACCGGCGGAGACCAGCACGTCGCCCGAGGGCCCGAGCACTGCCGTGGTCGTGGCGGGCAGCCCTGCCGCGGCGCCCTCGGCGGCGCTCGCGGGCACCGGCTCCCCGGTGACCAGCCGGGGGGCCGCCTCGACGGCCAGCGACCGGGCCGCCAGGCCGAGCGACGTGCACTGGCGGGTCAGGGCCGTCGCGGCGGAGCGGGCCGTCACCTCCAGCCGGTCGGCGACCTCGTCGGCCGCCACCCGTGGCACCAGCACGGTCACGACCACGGCCACCGCGAGCAGCGGCAGCAGCACGGTGGTGACGAGCACGAGGGTCAGTCGCACGCGGAGGGACACGAGCGCTCCCTTCGGCGACGGTCCGCGGTCCTCACGGGACGACGGTGCATGATCGCGCATGCTAGGCGGGAGGGTGGACCGGTGGACACCAAGGCGGCGCTGCGCGCCGAGATCCGGCGGCGCCGCCGCGAGCGGACCGGCCCGGAACGCGAGCAGGCGGCACGCCGGCTCGCGGCCGTCGTCCTCGGCCGGCCCGAGGTGCGCGCCGCCCGCCGGGTCGCCTGCTACCTGTCGGCGCCGGACGAGCCGGGGACCGACCCGCTGCGAGAGGCGCTGCGGTCGGCGGGCGTCGAGGTCCTGCTGCCGGTCGTGGCCGGCGGCCGCCTCGACTGGGCGCGCGACGACGGCGTGACCGCGCCGGGGGCCTTCGGGCTGCTGCACCCGACGGCGCCGCCGCTGGGCGACGCGGCGCTGGAGTCGTGCGACGTCCTGCTGGTGCCCGCGCTGGCGGTGGACGGCGCGGGGGCTCGTCTCGGCCAGGGCGCCGGCTACTACGACCGGGCGCTGGCCGCGTCGCCGCCACGCGGGCCGGTCGTCGCGCTCGTCCACGACGACGAGCTGCTGCCGGCCGGCGCCGTCCCGGTCGAGCCCCACGACCGCCGGGTGGACGCGGCCGCCACGCCGAGCGGCTGGGTCGACCTGCCCGGGCGGTGACGGGCGTCAGGGGGCCGGGCCGCCGCGCAGGGTCAGCCGGTGCTCGGCGGCGGCCTCGACCGCCTCCCGGGTGAACGGCCAGGCGAGCTGCTCGCCCGCCGCCCACACCTCGAGCTGGTCGTCGTAGTGCCCCGACCAGGGGTGGCCGCTGATGCCGGTGAGGTCGACCCAGGTCGAGGCGTCGAGGTCGCCGAGGTCGACCACCATGCGCATCGAGGGCACCCACGTGACGCGGAAGCTGCCCGTGCTGGCGTCCCAGCCGTTGGCGTTGACGATCGCCGTGCCACCGCCGAGCGGCACCGGGTCGGGGTTGAACAGGGCGCGCACCGGGTCGGGGACCGTCTCCCCGCCGAGCGGCGAGTGCTCCAGGTGCAGCGAGTGCAGCCGGCCCCACTCCCACCGTTCGGGGTCCTTGCCGAGTCGTGAGGTGAGCTCCAGACGCGCGTTGTGCAGCGCCCGTTCGATGACCTGGTCGCGGTTCTCCAGGACGGTCGGCGTGGTCTGGTCGTCCCACCAGATGCTGTCGCGCTCCTGCAGCAGCACGCGGACGACCTCGAACCACCGGTCCCCGCCGTCGGGGCGGGTGCCCACCGGCAGCTCGTCGCTGAACGTGAGGTCGAGCAGCTCGGCCCAGACCGCGTTGAAGTAGGCGGCGGCCGCGGAGTCGGGCTCCTGCTCGTAGTCCCAGTCGCGCAGCAGCTCGACGGCGTCCCGGGTGAAGTCGCGCTGCTCCACGCTCATCGACTCGCTGACCGGCAGCGTCGCCGCGAGCAGGACCGGCACCAGCACCGGGGCGAAGCGGTTCGAGGAGTCCAGCTGAAGGGCCCGCATGCCGTCGGCGTCGACCTTGGCGCCCCCCTCGGTGGCGGCCGTCAGGGCGTCGCGGATCCGCTGGGCGCGGTACCCGTACGCCCAGTCGTCGGTGAGGACGTACGGGTAGTCGGGCCCGGCGACCGCCTGGTTGGCGGTGACGACGAACCCCTCCTCGGGGTTGAGCACCGAGGGCAGGTCCTCGAAGGGCACGTAGCCGGTCCAGTCCCACGAGCTGTCCCAGCCCGGCCGCGGCCACGTGCCGTCGGCCCGGCCCGGCGCCGTGCCGGGCGGGCGCACGGGGATCTTGCCGGGCGCCTGGTAGCCGATGTTGCCCTCGGTGTCGGCGTACACGAGGTTCTGCGAGGGGACCTCGAACAGCGACGCGGCGGAGCGGAACTCGTCCCAGCTCGACGCCGTGTTGAGCGCGAACACCGCCTCGGCGGTGCGGCCCGGCTCCAGCGCCGTCCACTGGAGGGCGACCTCGAACCCGGTGCCCTGCACCGGGGAGTCCTCCGGCACCGGCGCCCGCGAGCCGACCGCCGCGACCGGCTGCACGGCGTCGGACAGGATCGGCCCGTGCACGGTCGAGCGGATCTCGATCTCGACGTCCGGGGCGCCGGCGACCTCGATGACCTCCGTGCGCGTCTCGAGCGGCAGCTGCTGCCCGTCCCGCAGGTAGGTGTCACCGGCGACCCGCTCGAGCCAGAAGTCCGTGACGTCCGGGCCGAGGTTGGTGAAGCCCCAGGCGATGTCGGCGTTGTGCCCGATGACCACGCCGGGCAGACCCGAGAAGCCGAAGCCGGAGACGTCGAAGGGGCACTCCGCGCCGACCTCGGTGCAGTGCAGGCCGACCTGGTACCAGACGCTCGGGACGCTCGGCCCGAGGTGCGGGTCGTTGGCGAGCAGCGGCTTGCCCGAGGTGGTGTGCTCTCCCGAGACCACCCACGAGTTCGAGCCGAGCCCCTCACCGGACCCGAGGAGGTCGGGCAGCGTGGCCAGCGCACGGTCCACGGCCTCGAGGGCGGGCTGCGCGGCCGTCAGTCGCGCCTCGTCGGCGCGTGAGGCCGGCGCGAGCGCGCCGCCCGCGTCGTCCGTCACCGGGCCGAGGATCGGCGCGTGCCGGTCGTAGGGGTAGGCCGGCCACAGCTGCTCGACGCGGTTGACGTCGCCGATCGCGCCGAACGCCAGCGCGCGGCCCATCTCGGAGTCGTAGTTGCCCCGCAGGTCCCAGGCCATCGCCTTGAGCCAGGCGAGAGAGTCCACCGGGTCCCACGGCTCGATGCGGTCGAGGTCGACCTGCAGCCCGAGCACGGTGTAGGCGAGCGAGAGCTCGGACGGCGAGCGGTCGGCCAGGTAGGCGTTCACGCCGTCCGCGTAGGCCTGCAGGTACCCCCTCGTCGTCGGCTCCAGCAGCGCCCACTCCTGCTCGGCGACGCGGCGCCAGCCGAGCGTGCGGACCACGCGGTCGGCACCGAGCGCGTCGGAGTTCTGGCCGACGAGCTCGGAGAGCCGCCCGGCCGTGACGTGCCGTCTCAGGTCCATCTCGAAGAAGCGGTCCTGGGCGTGCACGTAGCCCTGCGCCGCGAAGAGGTCGTCCGCGGAGTCGGCCCAGATCTGGGGGACGCCGCGCTCGTCGCGCAGCACCGTGACGTCGGCGTCCAGGACCTCGCGGAGGTCCGCCGAGCCCGACCAGCTGGGCAGCGGCCTGCGGACCATGACGACCACGGTGACGAGCGAGACCACGAGGACCACGGCGAGCACCGAGGCGAGGACGAGCACGACGGTACGCAGGGAGGTCAGCCGGGCCACACCGCGAGGGTAGTCAGTGCCGCCGACGCCTCCTGGAGGACGCCTCCGGGAACAGGATCGGCGCGTCACGCGCTAGACTTGGCACTCTCACCACCGGAGTGCCAGAGCTCCTCGTCTGGAGGTCCCCGTGCCGACCTACGCCTACGCGTGCACCTCGTGCGACCACCGCTTCGAGGTCCGCCAGTCGTTCAGCGACGCCGCGCTCAGCGAGTGCCCCGAGTGCACCGGCGCCGTCCGCAAGCTCTTCAACACCGTCGGCATCGTCTTCAAGGGCTCCGGGTTCTACGCCACCGACTCGCGGTCGAGCTCGTCGGCGAGCAAGCCCTCGTCGTCCGGCGACAAGGCCGACGCCGGCTCCTCCGCGGCGAGCGCGACGTCGAGCACGACCTCGAGCACCAGCACCGCCGGCGCCTCCGCGGCCGGGAGCGGCTCCGCGGCCTGACGCCCCGCACGTCCTCGTCCACAGGTCACGACGGCGGCCCTGCGGCCGGTGGGCCGTCGCGGCTAGCGTTCCGCCCCATGAGCGCACCGAGGGCCGACGTCGGCGTCATCGGCGGGTCGGGCTTCTACTCGTTCCTCGACGACGCCGAGCCCGTCGAGGTCTCGACGCCCTTCGGCGCGCCGAGCGAGCCGCCCGTCGTCGGCACGGTCGACGGCCGGGCCGTCGCCTTCGTCCCCCGGCACGGGCGGGACCACCGCTTCCCGCCGCACCGGGTTCCCTACCGCGCCAACCTGTGGGCGCTGCGCGCCGTCGGCGTCCGGCAGGTCGTGGCACCGTGCGCCGTCGGGTCGCTCCGGGTCGAGCTCGGTCCTGGCACCGTGGTCGTCCCCGACCAGGTCGTGGACCGCACGTGGGGGCGCCCGCACACCGTCTACGAGGACGCCGTCGTCCACGTGCCGATGGCCGACCCCTACTGCGCCCGCGGCCGCCAGGCCGTCGTCCACGCCGGGGCGCAGGACCAGGCTCCCGCGGACGGCGAGCCGCTCGAGGTCGTCGACGGCGGGACCCTCGTCGTCGTCAACGGGCCGCGCTTCTCGACGCGCGCCGAGTCCCGCTGGCACGCCGCGGCGGGCTGGACTGTCGTCGGCATGACCGGGATGCCGGAGGCCACGATCGCCCGCGAGCTGGCGATGTGCCTCACCAGCGTGGCGCTCGTGACCGACCTCGACGCCGGCGTCGAGCAGGGCGAGGGCGTCACCCACGCCGAGGTGCTCGAGGTGTTCGCGCGCAACGTCGAGCGGATGAAGCGGCTCGTGGCCGCGGCCGTCGCCCGGCTCCCCGAGCCCGGCACCGACTGCGTCTGCCGGCACGGGCTCGACGGCCAGCACGTGCCCCTCGACCTGCCCTGACCGTGCGAGCACCGTGGCGGCGCCCCGGCGCCCGCACCCCCCGGCGGCGCCGGCTCCTCACCCCGCCCCGCCGCCTCCTGGCGGCGGTGCTGCTGGCCGTCGCCACCGGGCTCGCCGTGGACGCCGTGGCGGCCGGCCCACCACCGGGCGTCACGTTGATGGTGGCCGCCCGCGACCTGCCCACCGGTCACGCGGTGACCGAGGCCGACCTCACCCGGGTCGTGGTGCCGCCCTCGGCGGTCCCCGACGGGGCCCTCGACGCCGGCGACCTGACCGGCGACGGCGTCGTGCTCGCCTCCCCGGTGCGGCGCGGTGAGCCGCTCACCGACGCCCGCCTCACCGGGCCGGGGCTGCTCGCCGCCGCCCCGCCGGGGTCGGTCGCCGTGCCGGTGCGGGTCGTCGAGGCCGCGGCGCTGCGCCTGGTGCGGCCCGGCGACGAGGTGACCGTGCTCGCCGGTCCCGACCTGTCGGGCGTCACCGGCGGCGGCGAGGTGGTCGTGCCGTCCGCGGTCGTGCTGCACGTGCCCGACACCGACGACGGCCTGCTGGGGGGCGAGGCCGGGGGCGGCGGCGTGGTGGTGCTGGCACTCGACCGGCCCGGCGCCACGCGGGTCGCGGCCGCGACGGGTCAGCGCCCCCTGCTGCTCGGCCTGCTGCCCTAGATTGCTGCGGCGCGGCCGTACCGGCAGCACCGTGGAGCGAGGAGGCCAGTAGATGATCAAGGGGTTCAAGGACTTCGTCCTGCGGGGCAACGTCGTCGACCTCGCCGTCGCCGTCGTCGTCGCGACCGCGTTCACCGCCATCGTCACGTCGTTCACCGAGTCGGTCGTCAACCCGGTCCTGGCCGCCGTGGGCGGGCCGGACGCCATCGGCCTGGGCTTCCACCTCCGCCCCGGCAACGACGCGACGTTCGTCGACCTCGGCGCGATCATCACGGCGATCATCACCTTCCTCATCGTCGCCGCCGTCGTCTACTTCCTCATCGTGGTCCCGGTGAACCGGCTGATGGCGCTGCGCAAGAGGGGCGAGGAGCCGGAGCCGGCCGCGCCGCCGGAGGACGTGCTGCTGCTGCAGGAGATCCGCGACCTGCTGCGGGAGCGGACCGACCGGGTCTGACCCGGTCAGCAGGGCGAGTTCACCGACCGGCCTCCGGCGCGCCGGGGGCGTGTCGCCCGGCGTTCGCCGCGCTCCGTCAGCGTCCGGCGCTGTGACACGACGATCCCTCACCCCCCTGGCCGTCCTCTCCTCCGCCGCCGCCGGTGCCGCCGTCCTCGGCGCGACGCTGCCCGCGGCCGCGGACGGGCACCCTCCCTTCGAGGTGCTGGCGACGTACCCGGTCGCCGGCGAGGTCGCCGAGATCGTGGCGGTCGCGCCCAGCGGCTCGCTGCTGGCCTACACCGACTCCGCGGCCGAGGCGGTCGGCTTCGTCGACCTCGCCGACCCGGCGAGCCCGGCCGCGGCCGGCACGGTGCCGGTGGGCGGGGAGCCGACGTCCGTGGCGTTCGCCCGCGGCGGCACGCTGGCGCTGGTCGCCGTCGACACCTCGGAGTCGTTCACCGACCCCAGCGGCGACCTGGTGGTCGTGGACGTCCGCCGCAACGAGACCGTCACCGTCCTGCCCCTCGGCGGGCAGCCGGACGCCGTCGCCGTCGAGGGCCGCTACGCCGCCGTCGCGCTGGAGAACCAGCGGGACGAGGACATCGAGGTCGACGGCGTCGAGGGCGGCCTGCCCCAGGCCCCGGCCGGAGCCCTCGCCGTCGTGGACCTCGCCGGGCAGCCGGGCGGCTGGACCGTGGACGCCGTCGACCTCACCGGGCTCGACGGCGCAGCCTTCCCGGAGGACCCGGAGCCGGAGTTCGTGGACATCCGGCGCGGCGTCGCCGCCGTGACGCTGCAGGAGAACAACGCCGTGGCGCTGGTCGACCTGGCGACCCGGTCGGTGGTGGGGTCGTTCGGCGCGGGCGAGGTGGTCCGCGACGACGCCGACCTCGAGGACGACGGCCAGGTGTCCTTCACCCAGCGGCTGGTCGCGCCACGGGAGCCCGACGCCGTCCAGTGGACCGCGGCCGGCAACCTCGTGACCGCCGACGAGGGCGACCTGGCGGCGGAGCCGAGCGGCGGCCGCGGCTGGACGGTCTTCTCCCCGGAGGGAAAGGTGCTCTACGCCGACGGGTCGCGGGCGGAGCGGGCGCTGGCGGACGTGAACCGCTACCCGGACCGCCGCAGCGACGACAAGGGCGCCGAGCTCGAGGGCGTCGAGGTCGCGTCGTTCCGCGGCACGCAGCACGCGTTCATCGGCTCGGAGCGGGGGGACGCCGTGCTGGTCTACGACCTGAGCGACGAGTCGGCGCCCGTGCTGCTGCAGGTGCTGCCCACCGGCGACGCGCCGGAGGGGCTGCTCGCCGTCCCGTCGCGGGGACTGCTGCTCGCCAGCAACGAGGACGACGGCACGATCAGCGTCTTCGGTCTCACCCGTTGACGACCGCCAGTGTTCGCCGGTCGTTCACCCACCGTGGCATACCTGCCGCACCGGTGACCGCGTTGACGTGACATGAGTCCCGTTCACCGTCATGGTCCTTCTCGCCGCGCCGTGCTGGGTGGCGGCGGGGCTGCCCTGCTGCTCGCCGCGGCCGGCGGCCCCGCCCTGGGCACCGCGCACCCGCAGGGCGCGTCCGGCGCCTCACGCAGGTCGCGGCTCACCCGAGGCACCGGCCTGGTGCACGCCGACCTGCACAACCACACCCTGCTGTCCGACGGGGACGGTGACCCCGAGCTGGCCTTCGGGTCGATGCGCGCCGCGGGCCTCGACGTCGCGGCGCTGACCGACCACGCGACGCTGTCCGACCACCTGCTCGGTGACGCGCTCACCGGCGCCCTGCCCGCCGGCTACAGCCAGCTCGGCGGCCTGACCCGCGAGGGCTGGGCCCGCACCGGCGCACTGGCGGACTCCGCCGACGCGCCCGGCGAGTTCACGGCGATCCGCGGGTTCGAGTGGAGCGAGCCGACTCTCGGCCACGTCAACGTGTGGTTCACCCGGGAGTTCACCGACGTCGTCGACCTGGGGCAGATGGAGCCGCTGTACCGGTGGCTCGAGCAGGCCGACGGGCTGCTCGGTCTCGGCGACGGCGGCGCGGACGGCATCGCGGGGTTCAACCACCCCGGACGCGAGCCGGGACGCTTCGAGGAGTTCCGCTTCGACCCGCGGGTGCGCGACCAGCTCGTCAGCCTCGAGATGTTCAACCGTCGCGACGACTACCTCTTCGAGGGATGGGCCGACGGCCGGCCGTCACCGCTGGTCGCCTGCCTCGACGCGGGCTGGCGGACCGGCCTGACCGGGGTCACCGACGAGCACGGCACCGACTGGGGCGTGCCCGAGGGCAAGGGGCGCACCGGCCTGTGGGTGCAGGAGCACTCGAGGTCGGGAGTCCTCGAGGCGATGCGCGCCCGGCGCTTCTTCGCGACGAACGTCTCGGGACTGCGGCTGGACGCGACCGCCGACGTCGGTGGCGGCGCCGTCCGGATGGGCGGCGTGCTGAGGGCCACCCGAGCCGACGCCACGTTCCGCCTCGACGTCGACAGGGGCGACCTGTGGCGGGGCAAGCCGCTGCGGGTGCAGGTGCTCCGGCCCGGAGTGCAGGTCCCGCGGGTGGCCGACGAGGTGGACGTCGCCTGCGGGGACGTCGCCCGCTTCCGGGTGCCGCTCGACCTCGGCGACGGCGACTGGGTCGTCCTGCGGGTCAGCGACCCGAGCGGTGTGAACGCGACCCCCGGGCCGGTCGGCCACCCGTGCAACGACCTGGGCGTGGCCTACTCCTCCCCCTGGTGGCTGGAGCCGTAGCCGAGGCCCGGCGGCCGCTCACCAGTGCGGGGGCCGCTCCCGCAGGATCCGGTCGTCGTCGTCCTCGCGGTCGCGCTCGCCCCACCCGGCGTCGCGGTCGTCGTCGGCGCGCTCGGGGATGACGGGCTCGTCGTCCTCGGGGCGGGGCCGGTCGCTCACCGCGCCGTCCCCAGGACGCGCCGCACCTGCCCGTCGGGGTCGGTGAACAGGCCGACGGCGCCGAGCCGCACCACCCGCCACCCGAACCGGGCCAGCTGGTCGGGCAGCAGCAGGTGCCGCTCGACGAGCGCGGCGTCGAGCGCCGCGCCGGCCAGGCCGTGCGGCTGCAGGTCGGTGAGCACGCCCACCGCGGCCCCACCGTCGCCGTCCACGACGAGGTCGGGCGCCAGAGCGGTGCCGTCGACCTGCGGCACCGTGCAGGTGTGACCGCGCGTCGCGAGCCGGCGGGCCAGGTCGACGAGCAGCGGGTCACCCACGTCGCCGGCGGGCTCGGGCCCCGGCGACTCGACGTGCACGAGCAGGGAGCGCAGCGCGCGAGACCCGGCGCTGCGCAGCCGATCGGCGTCGATGTCCGACGAGCCCAGGCACGACACGACGGTGAGCCGCCGCCGGGCTCGGCTGAGCGCCACGGCCAGCCGGCGCTCCCCCGCCTCGTCGTCGAGGCGGCCGAAGCGGTGCAGCACCCGGCCGTGCGGCGTCCGGCCGAAGCCGACCGTGAGGATCACCGCGTCCCGCACGGCGTCCTCGGCGCGGTCCGCGTCGGTGACCACGAACGGCTCGGACGTCGGCCGGGCGAGCCAGCGGGCGACGTCCGGGTGGTCGGGCAGGTCGGCGCGCAGGGCGTCGGCGACCCTCCGGGCGTGGTGCCGGCTCAGGGACAGCACCGCGAGTGACTCGTCGGGGCGGGTGCGGGCGTGCTCGAGCACCAGGGCGACGACCCGGTCCACCTCCGCCTCGACGCTCTCCACCGTGCCGTCGGCGCCGGGAGCCCCGGAGCCGTCGGGCACGGTGTCGAGCACGACCTCCGCCGCTCCGGGCGGCGCCGCCACCCGCACCTGCGCGTCGGTCTGGGCGACGGCGTCGGCGGCGGCGGCCAGCGGCGCCGGCATCCGGTGCTGGCGCGTGAGCCGCACGGTCGGCAGGGCGCCGTCCAGCAGGTCGAGGACGCCGACCCGGCCGCCCGCGCCCTCCTCGTCGGCCACCACGACCGGCGCGGGCGGCAGGCCGTGCGGGTCGCCGACGACGACCACCTGCGCCGCCCGCACCAGCGCGAGGGCCGCCTCGGCGGCACCGATCCGGTGCGCGCCGGCCAGCACGACGACGTCCACCGCCGTCTCGGCCGGCACCTCCTGCGGCAGGGCGAGCGGACTGGTCGCGCGGCAGGGTGCCGCGCCCGCCACGGCGAGTGCGTCGCGGGCCTGGCGCACCACGGCGGCCTGCCGGCGTCGCTCCGCGGCCCGCAGGTCGTCGAGGGCGGCCTCGTGCGCGGCGGCGTCGGTGCCCGCGAGGTCCCGGTCCTGCCCGAGCAGCAGCTGCAGCAGCGAGCGCCACCACGCCAGGTCGAGCTCCGCGGTGACCTGCTCCGGCGGGCAGCCCCGCTCCCTCAGGTCCGTGACCAGCTCGTCCAGCCCGAGGCGGCGCAGCGCCGCGAGCGCCGCGGTGCGGCGAGGCAGCCGACCCTCGGTGTCGGCGTCCGCGTCGGCCGCGAGCGTGTCGAGTCGGCGCAGCAGGTCGTCCAGCGGCGCGTCGAGCAGCGCACCCCCACCGGGCGTGGTGGCGAGCACCCGCTCCAGGTGGCGGAGCTCGGTGACCACCTTCGCGTAGGCGGCGTCCGCGGCGGCCAGGCCGCCGGGCACCCGGGGCCAGCCGCCGCCGGACGCCTGTCGCTGCCAGGCCTCGCGCTGCTCCTGCGCAGCGACCAGGGCGGCGTGCAGGTCCGGCGGCGCGACGCCGGGCCGCAGCAGCTCGCGCGCCTGCTTCTCCCAGCGGCGCCGCTGCCACAGCCCCAGCTCGACGCCGTGCTCGGCCCGCCACGACGCGGACGCGGTCGCCGCGACCATCTCGGTCACCGGCCGCTCGTAGACCGCCGGCGTGAACTGGTCGAGCGTGGCGCGCACCCCGAGGAGCAGCTCGAGCTGGCGTCCCCACCCGGCGACGGTGCCGGCCGGGTCGAGTCCGGCGTCGGCCGCCACCCGCTCCATCTCGCGCCGCAGCTCGGGCACCTGCTCGGTGGCCAGCCGGCGGACCGCGTCGAGGACGACGCCGGCCTCCTCGGCCCCGGCGAGCTGCGCCCCGTGCCAGGGGCTGCGCCGGGCGCCGGGGTCGAAGGCGCCGAGCTCGGCCGCCTCGCGCAGGGACGCCGCCACCTGCTCGCGGGTGGGCCGGTCGAGACGGCGCAGCACGTCGTCCGCCAGCCGGACCGCCGTCCGCGGCGCGGGGTGCGTCGAGGTGAGCCGGGCCAGCTCGCGCATGGCGGTCAGCGCCGACACGCCCCAGGGCTCGCGGTCGGCGTGCAGGGCCTCGTGCTGGCGGCGCAGCACGGCCAGCGGGTCGCCGGCCCGGCCCCCTCTCGGCTCGTCGGCCTCGGGCACCGCGGTCGTCTCGGCGCCGTCCTCGCCGGCGTCGACGAGGTCCGCCAGCCCGACCGACGCCAGGCGCTGGACGACGCCCCGGATCTCCGCGCGCTGGGAGGCCACCAGCAGGGTGCGGCGTCCGGACGCCGCGAGCCCCGCGACGACGGCGGCCAGCACCTGGGTGGCGCCGGTGCCGGGTGGGCTCTCGACGCGCAGCGACCGGCCGGCGACGACGGCCTGCAGGACGGCCCGCTGGTCGGCGTCCAGCGGCAGCACCCGGACGTCGTCCGTGCCGTCGGCGGCGCGGCGTCCCCGCGAGTGGGCGAGCGAGGCGAGCCGGGCCACGGCCTCGGCGTCCCCGGCGAGCGCGGCCACCACGTCGTGGCCAGGCAGCGCCGGCGCCACGCGGTCGAGCTCGGCGACCAGCGCGGGCGCGAGGTCGACGAAGGTGCCGACGACGAGGCGGGGCTGCACCGAGAAGGCGGGCAGGTCGCCGGCGACCTCGGCCAGCCGGCGGTAGGCCGGCTGCGGGTCGAAGCCCGGCCCGGCGGTGGCGAGCGCCTCCAGCTCCCGGGGGTTCAGCGGGCGCCCTGCGCGGCGCAGCAGGCGCACCAGTGCGGGGTTCGCGCGGACCGGCGCCCCGAGCTCGAGGTCGAAGTCGACCTGCCCGGCGCCGCGCGGGGTGAGGGTGATCGGCCGCAGCAGGACGGGGCCGGTCATCCGGTCCTCGCCGTCCCCCCAGCTGACCAGGCCGACCGCCAGGTGGGCGGCGCGCACCCCGTGCTGGTCGGCGAGCGCCGTGGCGTCCAGCCGGATGGCGCGGGCCCGGCGGCGGGCGTCCGCCAGCGCGGCCGGCTCGCGGAAGAGGCTGGACAGGCGCGTCGGCCGGGCGGCGAGGAAGCCGGCCAGCCCGGAGGGGTGCGCGCTCGCGAGGTCCAGCGTGCCGTCCGGCAGGTCGCGGTAGCGGGTGAGCGGGTCGGGACCGCCCGCGGCGGCGAGCTCGGCGCGCCAGGACGCGACGACCTCGCTCACGGCGGGACGGCGCGGGGCGTCGACCACGGGAGGAGTCGGGCTGTCGGGCACCCGGCCACGCTAGACGGTCGGGGCGCGCAGGTGGCCGTCCGGCTCGCCCCGGGACCGCAGCCGGCCACGGTTTCGGGCCGGACAGGGCAGTGCGCACCGCGCAGGGGGTCAGCGGTGCGCACTGCTGCGTGAAGTGTGGGGACAACCGATTCAAGCGTCAAGCAAAACGGCGGTGACGGCCGCGCCGACGACGTCCGTCGGCCCTAGCCTGCCCGCGTGGCCCCGCGCAGGATCCTCGTGCTCGTGCTGGCCGGCGGCGCCGGCAGCCGACTGGAGCTGCTCACCGACCACCGCGCCAAGCCGGCCGTGCCCTACGGCGGCAGCTACCTGCTCATCGACTTCCCGCTCAGCAGCTGCCGGCACAGCGGCATGCGGGACGTCTGGATCGCGCAGCAGCAGCACCCGGTGTCGCTCGCCGACGCGGTCGCGAACGGCCGCGCGTGGGACCTCGACCGCACCACCGGCGGCCTGAGGATGCTGCCGCCGGCCAAGGGGCCGGACCGGGAGGGCTGGCACCACGGCACGGCGGACGCGCTGTGGAAGGAGGCGCAGCTGGTCCGCGGCTTCGCCCCCGAGGCCCTCGTGCTGGTCAGCGCCGACGCCGTCTACCGGCTCGACTACGACGAGGTCGTCGACGGGCACCTCGCCTCCGGGGCGGCGGTGACGATGGTGACGACGCGCGTGGACCGCGCCGATGCCTGTCGCTACGGGGTGGTGCTCCCCGGTGACGGGGACGCCGTCGCCGACTACGCCTACAAGCCGGACGTTCCGGCGTCCTCCGTCGTCACCACCGAGGTCTTCGTCCTCGAGCCGAGGCGGGCGCTCGACGAGCTCGAGCGGGTGATGGCCGACCTCGGCGGGGACGACGAGCAGCTCGGGGACCTCGGCGACCACCTGCTGCCGCGGCTGGTGGCGGCCGGCGAAGCCCGCGAGCACCGCTTCACCGGCTACTGGCGCGACGTCGGCACGGTGGACGCCTACTGGGAGTCCCACATGGACCTGCTGCAGCCCGCGCCGGCGTTCGTCCTCGACGACCCCGACTGGCCGGTGCTCACCACCGGCGCCCGGCAGCCGCCGGCCCGCCTGCGCCGCGGTGCCCACGTCGCCGACTCGCTGCTGGCCGGCGGCTCGGACGTCGCGGGCACCGTCGACCGTTCGGTGCTGTCCTCCGGCGTGGTCGTCGAGAAGGGCGCCGTCGTGCGGCGCTCCGTGCTGCTGCCCGGGGCGGTCGTGCGCGCCGGCGCCATCGTCGAGCGAGCGGTGGTCGACTCCGGTGTGCGCGTCGGGCGGGACTGCCGGGTGGGTGGGCCGCGCGGCGAGGTCGCCCTGGTCGGGCACCGTGTGACCCTGCGCAAGGGCACCGTCGTCCCCCCGGGCGGCCGGCGTCCGGACGTCGACCGGGACTGACGCGGCCGGAGCCCGCGTTAGGCTGCGTGCTCGGTCGCCGCCCCCGTAGCTCAGGGGATAGAGCAACGGTTTCCTAAACCGTGTGTCGGCAGTTCGAATCTGCCCGGGGGCACCAGCCAGCGAACTCACGCCAAGTCTTGATTCATTCAAGACAGTGCGCCAGACTGCCCGGCGTGCACACGGTCGCGGACCACGAGGGCATGCTGCGGGGGGCCGCACTGCGCGTGACCCGCCCTCGGCTCGCCGTCCTGGCCGCGGTGCAGGCACACCCCCACGCCGACACCGACTCGATCATCGAGGCGGTGCGGCAGGAGCACCCCTCGGTGTCCCACCAGGCGGTGTACGACGTGCTGCGGGCTCTGACGTCGGCCGGGCTGGTCCGGCGGATCCAGCCCACCGGCTCCGTGGCCCGCTACGAGTCGCGCGTGGGGGACAACCACCACCACGTGGTGTGCCGGTCGTGCGGACAGATCGCGGACGTCGACTGCGCCGTCGGGCAGACACCGTGCCTGACGGCGTCCGACGACCACGGCTTCGCGATCGACGAGGCCGAGGTCGTCTACTGGGGCGTCTGCCCCGAGTGCGACACCGTGCGAGCAACCCGTTGAGAGAACCCCGAGGACAGGAGAGCCGACGTGTCTGAACGCGGCAGCGAGAGCGAGAACCCGGTCATCGACGCTCCCACCCCGAGCGCGCACCGACCCCGCACCAACCAGGACTGGTGGCCGAACCAGCTCAACCTCCAAGTGCTGCACCAGCACTCGGAGCGGGCCAACCCGATGGACCCGGGCTTCGACTACGCCGAGGAGTTCGAGCACCTCGACGTCGAGGCCCTCAAGCGTGACCTGATCGACGTGATGACCACGTCGCAGGACTGGTGGCCGGCCGACTACGGGCATTACGGCCCGCTGTTCATCCGGATGAGCTGGCACTCGGCAGGCACCTACCGCATCGAGGACGGTCGCGGCGGCGGCGGCGACGGCTCGCAGCGGTTCGCCCCGCTCAACAGCTGGCCGGACAACGCGAACCTCGACAAGGCGCGGCGGCTGCTGTGGCCGGTCAAGCAGAAGTACGGTCGCAAGATCTCGTGGGCCGACCTGCTCGTCTTCGCCGGCAACGTGGCGCTGGAGCACATGGGGTTCAAGACGTTCGGCTTCGGCTTCGGCCGCGAGGACATCTGGGAGCCCGAGGAGATCTACTGGGGGCCGGAGGACACCTGGCTCGGCGACGAGCGCTACAGCGGGGACCGCGAGCTGACCGGTCCGTTCGGCGCCGTGCAGATGGGCCTGATCTACGTCAACCCGGAGGGTCCCAACGGCAAGCCGGACCCGGTGGCGGCGGCCCGTGACATCCGCGAGACGTTCCGCCGGATGGCGATGAACGACGAGGAGACCGTCGCGCTGATCGCCGGTGGCCACACCTTCGGCAAGACCCACGGCGCCGGCGACCCGAGCCTGGTCGGTCCCGAGCCCGAGGGCTGCCCGGTGCACCACATGGGGCTGGGCTGGAAGAGCAGCTACGGCACCGGCAAGGGTGACGACACCATCACCAGCGGCCTCGAGGGGGCCTGGACCCCGACCCCGATCCAGTGGGACAACAGCTACTTCGAGACGCTCTTCGGCTACGAGTGGGAGCTCACCGAGAGCCCCGCCGGCGCGAAGCAGTGGAAGCCCAAGGACAACGCCGCCGCGGACGCCGTACCGGCTGCGCACGACCCGGACAAGCGCTACGCCCCGATGATGGCGACCACGGACCTGGCGCTGCGGGAGGACCCGACCTACGCGGAGATCTCGCGCCGCTTCTACGAGAACCCCGACGAGTTCGCGCTGGCGTTCGCCAAGGCCTGGTACAAGCTGCTGCACCGCGACATGGGCCCGGTCTCGCGCTACCTCGGGCCGTGGGTCGCCGAGCCGCAGATCTGGCAGGACCCGGTGCCGGCGGTCGACCACGAGCTGGTGGACGACGGTGACGTCGCGGACCTCAAGGCGAAGATCCTGGCTGCGGGTCTCGGCGTCCCGCAGCTGGTACGCACGGCGTGGGCCTCCGCGGCGACGTACCGCGACACCGACAAGAGGGGCGGCGCCAACGGTGCGCGCATCCGCCTCGAGCCGCAGCGGAGCTGGGCCGCCAACGAGCCGGAGGAGCTCGCGACCGTGCTGTCCGCGCTCGAGCGCGTCCAGCAGGAGTTCAACGACGCACAGTCCGGTGGCAAGAGGATCTCCCTGGCCGACCTGATCGTGCTCGGGGGCTGCGCGGCGGTCGAGAAGGCGGCCAAGGACGCCGGCCACGACGTGACGGTGCCGTTCACCCCGGGCCGCACCGACGCCTCGCAGGAGCAGACCGACGTGGAGTCGTTCTCGGTGCTCGAGCCGCGGGCCGACGGGTTCCGCAACTACCTGCGCGAGGGCGAGAAGCTCTCTCCGGAGACGCTGCTGCTCGACAAGGCCAACCTGCTGCGGCTCACGGCCCCGCAGATGACCGCGCTCATCGGCGGCATGCGGGCGCTCAACGCCAACGCGGGGGGCACCTCGCACGGCGTGCTCACCGACCGGCCGGAGAAGCTCACCAATGACTTCTTCGTGAACGTGCTCGACATCGCCTACGAGTGGGAGACCTCGGCGTCGCAGGAGAACGTCTACGAGGGGCGTGACCGGGCGACCGGCGACGTCCGGTGGACGGCCACCGCGGTGGACCTGGTCGTCGGCTCGCACTCGCAGCTGCGCGCCATCGCCGAGGTGTACGGCGCCGAGGACGGTGAGGAGAAGTTCGTCCACGACTTCGTGGCGGCCTGGACCAAGGTCATGGAGCTCGACCGGTTCGACCTCTGCTGACCCTGACGACGCCTCGACACCCGCAGGCCCCGGTCACCGCGAGGTGGCCGGGGCCTCGTGGTGCGGGTTTCGGCGCAGTCCGCCTGTGACCGGTGCGGCGGCCACCACGGGGTTCCCTGACCGCCGTACCTTCGGCGACGATGGCGCCATGGGCACGCAGCGGCTGACCGGACCCGAGATCGCCGACGTCGGGCTGGAGGGGTGGGCCTTCCTGGGCACCCACCTGGCCACCCGGCTCCCCACCGGCGACTTCGCGACCGGGCTGGCGCTGCTCGACGAGATCGGGGCGGCGGCGGAGGAGGCCGACCACCACCCGGACCTGGACCTGCGCTACGGCCACCTCGACGTCCGGCTGACCAGCCACGACGCGGGCGGGGTGACCCAGCGGGACGTGCGGATGGCCCGGCGGGTCACCGAGCTCGCCGGGAGCCGCGGTGTGACACCCGACTGCAGCGCGGTCTCGCGGGTCGACCTCGCGCTGGACACCCCCGACCGGTCGCGGGTGCTGCCGTTCTGGAGCGCGGCCCTCGGCATGGCCGGCGGGGGCCATGTGCCCGAGGACGAGATCCGGGACCCGGCCGGTTCGCACCCGAACGTGTGGTTCCAGGACTCCGGCGACCAGGAGCCACGTCAGCGCTGGCACCTCGACGTCTGGCTCGACCCGGGGCAGGTCCAGGGACGCATCGACGCCGCACTCGCCGCGGGCGGGGAGCTGCTCTCGGACGAGCAGGCGCCGAGCTTCTGGGTGCTGGCCGATCCAGACGGCAACAAGGTGTGCCTGTGCACGTGGCAGGACCGGACCGGGAAGCGTTGGGAATAATACCCAAGGGGGTATAGTTCCTCTCACGACACACGACTCCTCGAAGGGAACTCGATCTGCCATGTGCCGTCCGGTGAACTGCCGCACCTGTTCCAAGACCACGTGGGCCGGCTGCGGCCAGCACGTCGACCAGGTGATGGCCGGCGTGCCCACCTCCCAGCGCTGCTCGTGCAGCACCACGACCGACGCCTCGGCGAACAACGGCTTCTGGAGCCGGCTCCTCGGTCGTTGACCCGGTGCGGCCCCCGGGTCGTGGCCGTCAGTCCCGGGGGACGCCGTCGGTCAGGTCGAGGGTCGCCTCGGCGGCGACGAGTGGGTGGTCGCTGATCCGCGGCACGTCGGCCCGGGTGTAGTTGCTGAACGAGACCACGCCGGTGCCGAAGATCCAGTCGACCGGCATGGGGTACGGCGGTGGGCTGCAGGAGCCCTGGTTGCTGCCTCCGTTCGCGGCGATCATCGGCGCGCGTCCGGTCATGTTGCAGAAGTAGACCTCACGCTCGTTCATGTCCCCGGTGACGAAGACCGGGTAGCCGGTCTCGGTCCAGAGCCGGTTCGCCAGGTCGATCTCGAGCATCATCGCCCGCCAGCGGTGCCCGTCGTTGTTGCCGCGACGCGAGTTCGAGGCCGAGTTGTGGAAGTTCGCGAACCAGGCTTTGCGGCCGGTGAGGGTGTGCTCGAGCAGCACGTAGGGCATCGGCCGGAGCCGCCCGTCGAAGTACGGGATCTGGATCGTGTGCAGCTCCAGCGCCGTCCACTCCGCGCGTCGCCAGGCGAGCGAGTTCTCGATGCCGAGCGGACCGGCGGACTCCCCGGGGTAGACGCCCCAGCCGCCCCCGGTCGCGCCGACGAAGGTGCGCAGCTGGTCGCGCTGGAGCTCCTGGAACCCGACGACGTCGACGCCGCGGGCGTTGAGCAACCCGACCGCCCACCGGATCCGGGTCGGGCCCTCGGCCATCCCCGGCCACTTCCCGCCGCGCGAGGTGTGGCTGCTGCCCAGCACGTTGTAGGACCCGATCGTGAAGGTCATGGCCGGCGGAAGCGGCGGCGGCAGGTCCTTCTTCGTCCGGGCCTTGCGACGGGATTCCTTCCTCGGCTCGGGCTTCGGCTCGAACACCACGGGCGGCTCGACCTGGAACGGCGGCAGGCCCGCGCCCGGAGGTGCCGGATCCACGATCGCGGCGTTCTGGACGGTGGGCCGCGGGGGCGCGAAGGCCGTCGCCGCCACCAGGTCCGCGGCCGGCGTCCGGGAGGCTCCGGAGGTCGTCGAGAACACCACGCCGAGCGACACGACCAGGCTCGTGACCGCGCAGGCGGCCACGGCCATCGACAGTCGGGTCGGCCGGGGGATCACCGATCAACGATATCCCGAGGTCAGGGGGCACAAACCCGGTTCGGCAATGGTGCAGACCACGCCCGTCCTCCCAGCGGCCTCATCGGACCCACCGGGGACCGCCCCGGACGTAGGGTGAGGCTCATGGACTGGACGCTGGAGGTGGTGCTGGTGCCGGTAGCGGACGTGGAACGTGCCAAGCGGTTCTACGAGGAGCGGCTCGGCTTCCACGTCGACCACGACACCCCCGTCGACGACGCCGTGCGCATCGTGCAACTCACGCCCCCGGGCTCCGGCTGCTCGATCGTGCTCAGCAGCGGGCTGCACGACGCGGCGCCGGGGTCCGCGGCCGGCTTCCAGCTCGTCGTCGACGACATCGAGGCGGCGCACGCAGAGCTGACCCGCCGTGGCACGGAGGTCAGCGAGGTCTACCACTTCGAGGGCGCCGCGCAGCTGCCCGGCCGCGGCGGTGACTGGAACTCCTTCGTGCGGTTGTTCGACCCCGACGGCAATCCGTGGACGATCCAGGAGCGGCCGCGCCGGTGACCGGTCGCCCCCGCCGACTCGCGGCCTGCTTCGCGCTCCTGCTGGGCGCCGCGCTGGCGTCGTGCACCGGCGACGACGGCGAGCAGCCCGAGGACGCGGCGGCGACGGTCGCCGGCCTGCTGGAGCAGGGCAAGGTGACGCGCGTGCCGTGGGTCGAGCCGCCATCGCGCCCGAAGCAGTGGTGGCAGCGGCTCACCGGCGACCTCGGGGTCGAACCGAGCGTGAGCGTCGAGGGGGTGACCGAGGACGACTCGGGTGACCGGGCGACCGCGCGCCTGGTGTGGAGCTGGCCGCTGCAGGACGGGGACGTGAAGTGGCGGCACTCCGGCACCCTGACGCTGGTCCGCGGCGAGGGTGAGGACGCCCGCTGGCAGGTCCGGGCCGACCCGTCGATGCTGGACCTGCGGGGCGGCGAGCGCCTCGACCTGCGCCGCGAGCTGCCACCCCGCGCCCCGATCCTCGGTGCCGACGACACCGAGATCGTCGTCGACCGGCCGGTGCTGCGTTTCGGGATCGACAAGACCCGCGTGCCCCGCGCCCGCCAGGCGCAGGCAGCCCGCGCGCTGGCACGGATCGTCGGCGTCGACGCCGCCGGCCTCGTCGAGCGGGTCCGCGCGGCCGGTGAGCGGGCCTTCGTCGAGGCGATCGTGCTGCGCCGCGAGGAGGCGGGGGCGTCGCGACGGGCGATCGCCGACCTGGAGGGGGCGGTCGCCCTGGCCGACACGCTGCCGCTGGCGCCAACCCGGGAGTTCGCGCGCCCCCTCCTCGGCATCGTGGGACAGGTGACCGCCGAGGTCGTGGAGGAGTCCGACGGGTTCTACGTCGCCGGGGACGAGGCCGGCCTCAGCGGGCTGCAGCAGCGGTACGACGAACGGCTGCGCGGCACCCCGGGACTCACCGTGCTCGCGGTCCGCGACGGCGACGAGCGCGAGCTGTTCCACGTGGAACCGCGGCCCGGGGCCCCGCTGCGCACCACCCTCGACCTCGAGCTCCAGGCGGCGGCGGAGCGCATCCTCGCGCCGGTCGCACCGGCCAGCGCGCTGGTCGCCCTGCGCCCCTCGACCGGGGACCTGCTCGCCGTCGCCAGCGGTCCCGGGTCCGGGGGCTACTCCACCGCCACCCTGGGGCAGTACGCCCCGGGATCGACGTTCAAGGTGGTGAGCAGCCTCGCTCTGCTCCGGGCCGGGCTGGACCCCGGCTCGCCGGTCAGCTGCCCGCCGTCGGTGGTGGTGGACGGCAAGCGGTTCGAGAACTACGACGACTACCCGGCCGCCGAGCTCGGCCGCATCCCGCTCCGCTCCGCCGTGGCCCACTCGTGCAACACCGCCTTCATCGGCGAGCGGGAGCGCGCCGGGTCGCTGGGCGAGGCGGCGCCGCCCTGGGCCTCGGCGTCGACCACGACCTCGGCTTCTCGGTGTACCTCGGGTCGGTGCCGGAGCCGGGGTCCGAGACCGGCCGCGCCGCCGCGGTCATCGGCCAGGGCCAGGTGCTGGCCTCGCCGGTCGCCATGGCCGCCGTGATCGGGTCGGCACTCAGCGGCGAGACGGTCCTGCCCCGGCTGCTCCCCGACCACGACGTCGAGCGCGTCGACGTACCGCAGCCGTTGACCACCGCAGAGGCGCGGGCACTGCGGACCATGCTGCGGGCGGTGGTCGCCGAGGGCAGTGGCACCGGCCTCGCCGACGTCCCGGGACCGCCCGTGATCGCCAAGACCGGGACCGCGGAGTTCGGCACCGACGACCCGCCGCGCACCCATGCCTGGCTGGTCGCCGCCCAGGGCGATCTCGCGGTGGCGGCCTTCGTCGAGGAGGGTGAGTCCGGCTCGGGCACCGCGGGCCCGTTGGCGGAGGCGTTGCTGCGGGCGGCCGGCTGACGTCGCAGGTGGTAGGACTGGCCCATGGAGAAGGCGGAGCACAACGTCCTCGGTGCGGCGCTCGAGCCGTGCGGAACCGACCCGCTCACCGGCTTCTACCGCGACGGCTGCTGCAGCAGCGGACCCGACGACGTGGGCAGCCACACCGTCTGTGCGGTGATGACACAGGAGTTCCTCGACCACCAGGTCGCCTCCGGCAACGACCTGGTCACCCCCCGGCCCGAGTGGCAGTTCCCCGGTCTCGCGCCCGGTGACCGCTGGTGTGTCGTGGCGGTCCGCTGGCTGCACTCCTACTCCGCAGGCGTGCCGGCGCCGGTCGTCCTCGCCGCCACCCACGAGCGCGCCCTCGACGTGATCCCGTTGCGGCTGTTGCGCGAGCACGCGGTGGACGTGCCGCCCGACCCCGGCGCGCTGACCGGCTGACCGACGGCGGCCGCCCTCCGACACGAAGGGCACAGGGGGTTGAGTACGCGTGCTCTGGTGGTGGAGGGTCCCGGGGCGTCACGCTGGCTCCATGAGCACATCTGTGAGCCCGCGGTCCGTGGTGGCCGCGCTCGTCGAGCACGGTCTGGTCGATCCCGCACGCGGCGACGAGGCGGTCGCCGTGCTGGTGCCGCTGCTGCCGCCGGACCCCGCGACGGGGCCGACCCCGGTCCGGCGCCGGCTGGCGGAGGTCACCGGCTACGTCGGCGCGGCGTTCGTGGTCGGCGCCGCGGTGCTGTTCCTGTCCACCACCTGGGCCGATCTCGGCGTCTGGACGCAGGTGGTCCTGCTGCTGGTCAGCGCCGCCGTCCTCGGTGGTGCGGGCGGGGCCGTGGCCCTCACCGGGACACCCCGGCCCGCAGGCGCGGCGGTTCCGCCGGGCACGCCGGCCGTGCGGCGGCGGTTGGCCTCGGTGCTGTTGACCGGTGCCGCCGGCTGCGCGGCGTTCGCGGCGGGGGTGGCGCTGTCGGAGACCAGCGCGTCCGAGGAGGTGGTCGTGCTGGTCGCGGCGGCGACCGCACTGGTGGTCGCCGGGGTGGGCTACCGGCTGGCGCCCTCGCTGGTGGGCCAGCTCGGCATCGCCGCGGCCGCGGTGACGATGCTCCCGAGCGGGCTCGGCGCGCTGGACAGTGACTCCCAGAGCATCGTGCCGCTGGCGATCGCCGTCCTCGGGCTCGGGGGGCTCTGGCTGGTGGCCGCCGAGCGGCGCTGGTGGCACGAGCCCGACGCCGGCCGAGTCGTCGGCTGCGTGCTCGCCGTGGTCGGCGCCCAGCTGCCGGTCCTGGCCGGCGACGAGGCGTGGGTCGGCTACGTGCTGACGTCGGCCGTCGCGCTCGCCGCGTTCGGGGGCTACCTGGCCAGCCGGGCGTGGCCGCACCTCGCGACCGGCGTGGTGGGCCTGACCCTGGTCGTGCCCGAGGCCCTGCACGACGCCTACGGCGAGTCGCTCGGCGCCGCGGGCGTGCTGCTCGCCGCCGGCGTGACGCTGCTGGTGGCGGCGCTGCTCGGCCTGCGGCTGCGGCACGAGGTCACGGAGGCCTAGCCGGGACCGGCACCCCGCCGCCCACTGCCGAGCGACGACGAGAGAGGGGCGGCCCCGCACGGGACCGCCCCTCTCGTCGGGCATGGCCCCTCACGAGGGACCGGGTGAGCTCACTCCTGGCCGCTGATCCGGTCGGTCGGCGTGGGCTCGTACGGGTCGTGGGCCTCGAGGTACCGAGCGAGGCTGTCGATGTCCAGCCCACCGAAGTGCACGTTGGTGCCCTGTGCCAGGGTGCCGAACCCGTCACCGCCACCGGCGAGGAACGAGTTGACCACGACGCGGTAGGTCCCAGCCGGGTCGACCGCCACCATCGCCGTCGCGGGGTCGGCGTCGTGATCGACCATGACGTCGCCGACGAGCGCGTTCGCGTCCACCGCTGCCGCCTCCGACAGGTCCCAGGTGTACTCCAGGCCGGAGACCTGCAGCACGTTGTAACGGCTCGGGTCGGTGTTCTCGTTGCGTCCGTTCCACTGCTCGTTGAGCACCGCGAGCAGCTGTTCGCCGGTGAGGTCCATGGAGACCACGTAGTTGTTGAACGGCTGGACGGTGAACGCGGCCCCGAAGGTCACGTCGCCGGCCTCGTTCTCGACCAGGTCGGCGCGGATGCCACCCGGGTTCATGAACGCGACCTGCGGCACCACGCCCGCCCGCTCGCCGGAGTCCGGCACCGTCGAGGGGTCCGTGCGCTGGCTGTCGGCGATCAGGTTGCCCAGCTCGGAGTCACGACCGTCGGGGTCGACGGTGCGGGACAGGGAGTTCTGCTCGGCCGCCGGGGCGATCTGACCGAGCACCCGGTTGGCGATCGGCTCGACCAGCTCGGAGTACCGCTCGATGAGCTCGGTGATGACCGAGCTCGGCTGGGTGCCGTCGGCGTTCGTCACCACGCGGTTCCAGGCGCGCACGTCACGCCGGAGCACGTCACCTCCCGGCTTGAGCTTGAGGCGGATCTCCGTGACCACCCGGCCGTTGGCGTAGGCGCTGGTCAGCAGGCGCTTGCGGCCGTTGGGGTCGCGCACCTGGCACAGGTACGGCTGGTGCGTGTGGCCCTGGACCACCAGATCCACGGCCGGGTGCAGCTCGGTGCCGATGACGTAGCCGGGGTCGTCGGTGACCTCGCCCTCGCAACCGTCGGGGTTCGTGATCGGCGACGGCGCCAGGCCCTGGTGCAGCAGCACCACGATGGCCTTGATCCCCTCGCGGCGGATCTTCGGCACGAGCCGGTTGACGGTGGCGACCTCGTCGGTGAACTCCAGTCCGGCGACACCCTCGGCGGTCACGATGTTCGGGGTGTCCTCGAGCGTCATTCCGATGAACGCGACCTTGTGGTCGCCCACCCGCTTGACCGTGTACGGCGGCAGGATCGGCCTGCGGGTCGAGACCTTCTTGACGTTCGCGGCGAGGTACTGGAACTTCGCGCCCTCGAACGGCTTGTCGGGGTCGGGGCAGGAGTTCTGGTTGTTCTCGCCGTCGGGGCCGTCCTCGAGGCAGTCGCCGCGCTGGAGCCGCTTGAGCTCCTTGTAGCCCTCGTCGAACTCGTGGTTGCCGACGGCGGAGACCTGGAGGCCCACCGCGTTCATGGCCTCGATGGTGGGCTCGTCGTGGAAGGCGGCCGAGAGGAGGGGAGTCGCGCCGATCAGGTCGCCGGCGGCCACCGTCACGGGCTTGGCGCCGCGTTCACGCGAGGCCCGGCGCAGCGCTCGGAGATGGGTGGCGAGGTACTCCGCGCCGCCGGCGGAGACGTCGGTGCCGTTGACGTTGACCTCACCGTTGCCGGTGCGGCCCTCACGCTCGTCGACGAAGCCCTTCTCGAGCGCGCCGTGGAAGTCGTTGATCGCGTAGAGGTCGAGCTTCGTGTAACGCGTCGGGCTCTTCGTCCTGGTGTCGGCCGGCTCGGCGCCGACTGCGCCCGTGGTCAGGGCGAGCGGTGTGGCCACCAGAGCGAGACCGATCGTGGCAGCGACGATGCCGCGCTTCGTGCGGATGGACAAGGGGGTGTTCCCTTCGCGTGGGGAGTCTTGCCGCGTCACATCTGCACGGCGTGGACAGGCTCATTCAGGCAGGTGAACCCGAGGTGGCCCAGCGGAAACCCGGGGATGAGATCCAGAACACGTTCGTCTCGGCCCGCGCCTACCCTGGGCGGCATGTCGTTCACCGCCCTCGGCACCCTGTCCCCGGTCCGCGCTCTCGACCGCCTCGACCTGGTCGCGCCGTCGGTCGCCCAGGCGTTGCGCACCTGGCCGCACGCCGGCGAGGTCGGCCTGGTCGAGATCGACCCGGACCTCGCCGACACCGCCGCGATGAGCGAGGCCTACGACGTGCCGATGGAGGCGAGCGCCAACTGTGTCGTGGTCTCCGGCCGGCGGGCGGGCGAGGAGCGGGTCGCCGCCTGCGTGGTGCGTGCCGACACCCGCGCCGACGTCAACAACCTGGTGAAGCGGTCCCTCGACGTGCGCAAGGCGTCCTTCCATCCGATGGACCGGGCCGTGGAGGAGACCGGCATGGAGTACGGCGGGATCACCCCCGTCGGCCTCCCCGGCGGGTGGCGGCTCCTGGTCGACACCCGCGTCCGCGACATCCCCCTGGCGGTCGTCGGGAGCGGCGTACGACGGTCCAAGCTGCTGCTGCCCGGCCGGCTGCTCGCGGAGCTCCCCGGCGCCGAGGTGGTCGACGGCCTCGGGGCATAGCCGCACCGGCCCTGGGTACGCCTACGTCTTCCGACGACGAGGAGGACGAGATGCGAGCCGTCACGTGGCAGGGCCGACGCGACGTCCGGGTGGAGGACGTCCCGGACCCGATCATCAAGGAGCCGACCGACGCGATCGTCAAGATCACCTCGAGCGGGCTGTGCGGCTCCGACCTGCACCTGTACGAGGTGCTCGGCCCGTTCATGGG
>JBKHXE010000024.1:0-3953 GCA_046566185.1 Actinomycetes bacterium
GGTCCAGCCCACGAGTACCACGCCCGACCGCGCTGGCGGCAGGGCCGGCAGGAGCTGCGCCGCGACCGGGCCGCGGCCGGACGTCCCGCTCCGGCACCCCGCGACGACGGCTGGTACGACGAGCCCGCCCCCGCCCGCTACACCGACGAGCGGCCACCGGCTCCCCGCCGTCGGCGCCGCGGGCGCGGCGTCGGCAGGTTCCTCGGCGTCCTCCTGCTCCTGCTGATCGCGTACCCCGTCGCGCTCGGCCTCGTCGGGTACCGGGCGGTCGACCGGGTCGGGCCGATCGCCGACGGCGGCGCCCCGGACACCCCCGGCCACACCGTGCTGCTCGTCGGCTCCGACAGCCGGGAAGGGACCGACATCGGCGGCGGCGGTGGCGCGCGCACCGACACGATCATGCTGCTGCACAGCCCGTCCGGCGGCGGCCCCACCGTGCTGCTGAGCATCCCGCGGGACTCGTACGTGGAGATCCCCGGCAACGGCGAGAACAAGATCAACGCCGCCTACTCGTTCGGTGGGCCGTCCCTGCTGGCGCAGACCGTGGAGCAGGCCACCGGCGTCGGCATCGACAGCTACGTCGAGACCGACCTGGCCCGCTTCCCGGCGATGGTGGACGCCGTCGGCGGCGTCACGCTGTGCCCGGAGGAGGCGATCGACGACCCCAAGGCCGGCCACCTCGACATCGAGGCCGGCTGTCAGCAGATGGACGGCGCGACCGCCCTCGGCTACGCCCGCACCCGGCAGGGACCCACCGGCGACCTCGGCCGCGTCGAGCGGCAGCGCGAGGTCATCGCCGCCATCGCGTCCGAGGGCACCGACCCGTCGACGCTGCTCAACCCGCTGCGCGCCTTCCCGCTGGCCTCCTCGGCCGGCAGCGCCATCTCCGCCGACGACGGCACCGGGCCCGTCGACCTCGCGCGGTTCGCCCTGGCCATGCGGGCCGTCGCCGGAGGCGACGCCGTCACCCTCACGGTCCCGGTCGCCGAGACCGGGCGCCGCACCGACGCCGGCGCCGTCCTCGACTGGGACGCCGAACGCGCCGAGCAGGTCTTCGAGGCGCTGCGCACCGACGACACCGACGCCGTCCGCCCGATCGCCGAGGAGCAGGCCGGGCAGTGACCCTCACCTCGCTCCCGTTTGGCGCTGCGGGTGGTCGCCTCACGCCTCCCATGTGCAGGGCTAGAACGGAGACATCTGGTCGAGGACCGCTCCGCGACGGCAATGATGGCCTCGGCCCGCGCAACGTCGTCGGTGACGTCCTCCGGGGGTCAGATCGGGGACGTCACCTCGCGGGTACTCTGCGTCCCGACGGTGGCGGCGCAGCCGGTCGAACGGGCGCAGTTCCCTGCCCATCGGTGGGTCCCGTTGCGCGGTGACGGCGTGGTACGCCGCGAGATGGCCGCCGGCAGTCGTCGGCCGCAGCCCCTCGTTCACCAGGATGGCCAACAACGCCTTGCGTGCAGCGTCGTACAGCAGCGCGTAGGCGCCCTCGGGGTCGCCCGCGGCGGTCTGCTCTGCGCTGACGAGATGCCGGTGTGCCTGGCTGAGCAGACGGTCGGCGTGCTCCCGGCTCGGCGGTACACGCTGAAGATGACCGTCGGCCAGCTGATGCTCGATCGCCTCGCGGCCCTGGTTCCACCTCATACGCCACCCCTGGCCGCGTCGAGGTGGAGCTCGACCAGCGGGCGGGAGCGGACCGAGGCGAGGAACGAGTCGGTGGGCGCAGCCCGATCCCACGAGTCCGGGCGGACCCGGCGGATGTTCACCTCGCGGCCGAGTCGAGCCTCCGCGGCGCGGGCCGCATCGTCGAGGTCGTCGGGGTCGGGGGCACCGACGACGAGCACATCGACGTCATGGGGTGGCGGGCCGGGTTCGCCAGCGTGCCGGGCGGCCCACGAGCCGTAGATGAACGCTCGCTGCACGCCCTGCACCTGCGCCAACTGCTCGGTGAGTACGGGGAGCGGACCGTACGTGACGGCCAGAAGGTCGGTCAGGGGCCGACTCAGTGGCGAATCGGTCACCGCCCGCACCAGCCGGTTGTTGCCTTGCTTGCGGTCGCTGAGGAAGCCCGCTTGCACCAGCCGACCCACCTCGTGGTGCACGGCCTGGAAGGAGGCTCTCACGCGGCGGGCGGCTTCGGACACGGTGTACTCGTGCTGCGGGTCCAGGTACAGCAAGGCGAGCAGGTCGCCCTGGACCTGCGACCGGAGCAGCGGCAGCAGCGCCGGGGAGCCGGCTCGCACCGTGCTCAGCCTCCCTCCTGCCCGACCGACCCGCTTACTTTCGTAAAGCTTGATACTGATGTCAAGTCTCAGTGAGATTGGGTGACGCGCTGCCGAGCCCCCGCTCAACCGGCGGTGAAACCCGTGCCGCCGCCCGCGCGGCGCGCCCGCAGGCGCTGACCCTTCACCGAGGCCTCGTCCCGCAGCGCGGCCTGGAAGTGCGCCATCCGCTCGCGCAGCGCGTCGTCCGACGCGGCCAGGACCCGGACGGCGAGCAGGCCCGCGTTGCGGGCACCGGCCACCGACACGGTGGCGACCGGCACCCCCGCGGGCATCTGGACGATCGACAGCAGCGAGTCCATCCCGTCGAGGTGGCGCAACGGCACCGGCACGCCGATCACCGGCAGCGGGGTGACGGAGGCGAGCATGCCGGGCAGGTGCGCCGCTCCCCCGGCGCCGGCCACCAGCACGCGCAGGCCGCGGCCGGCGGCCGACCGGCCGTAGTCCAGCATCTGCTCGGGCATCCGGTGCGCCGACACGACGTCGACCTCGACGGGGACGTCGAACTCCTCCAGAGCGGTGACGGCCGCCTCCATCACCGGCCAGTCCGAGTCCGAGCCCATGACGACCCCCACCAGCGGCTGCTCACTCATCGATGACTCCCTTGATGAAGTCGGCGGCGTGACGGGCCCGCGCCCGCACGTCGTCCAGGTCGTCGCCGTAGACGGTGACGTGGCCGACCTTGCGCCCGGGGCGCACCGCCTTGCCGTACAGGTGCACCTTGACCCCCGGGTCGCGGGCCATGACGTGCAGGTAGGAGCGGTAGAGGTCCTCGTACGCGCCGCCGAGCACGTTCACCATGACGGTCCACCGCGCGCGGGAAGTCGTCGCGCCGAGCGGCAGGTCGAGGACGGCACGCAGGTGCTGCTCGAACTGGGAGGTCACCGAGCCGTCGATGGTCCAGTGACCGGAGTTGTGCGGCCGCATCGCGAGCTCGTTGACGAGCACCCGGCCGTCGTGGGTCTCGAAGGACTCCACCGCCAGGACGCCGGTCACGCCCAGCTCCGCGGCGATCCGCAGCGCCTCGCTCGTGGCCTGCCCGGCCACCTCGTCGTCGAGGTCCGGCGCCGGGGCGATGACCTCCTCGCACACGCCGTCCACCTGCACCGACTCGACGACGGGCCAGGTGGCCGCCTGGCCGTGCGGGCTGCGCGCCACGAGAGTCGACAGCTCACGGCGGAACGGCACCGTCTCCTCGGCCAGCAGGGGTGCGCCGGCCGCGCGGGCGAACCAGTCGGCGGCGTCCTCCACCGACCGCGCCACCCGCACGCCCTTGCCGTCGTAGCCGCCCCGCGGCGTCTTGAGGACGACCGGCCAGCCCACCTCGGCCGCGACATCGGTCAGCTCGCCCGCGTCGTGCACCGCCGCCCAGCGAGGGCAGGGGACGCCGAGCTCGGTGAGCCGCTGCCGCATGACGAGCTTGTCCTGCGCGTGCACCAGGGCCTGCGGCCCGGGCCGGACGGCGTGCCCACGCACCTCCAGCGTGTGCAGGTGCTCGGTGGGCACGTGCTCGTGGTCGAAGGTGACGACTGCGGCACCGTCGACGAGCCGCTCGAGCGCCGCGAGGTCGGTGTGGTGGCCCACCGCCATGTCGGGGATGACCTGCGCGGCGGAGTCGTCGGGGTCGACGGTCAGCAGCCGCAGCCGCACGCCGAGCTCGACGGCGGC
>JBKHXE010000025.1:0-50967 GCA_046566185.1 Actinomycetes bacterium
CGGGCTCGGTCCCCGTCCACTCGGCCAGCTCGATGACGCCGACGACGGCGGCGGCCCCGCCGCCCACACCGTTGAAGATGGCGACGAGCTGCGGCATCTCGGTCATCTTGACCCGCCGCGCGGCGGGCACGGCGACGGCCGAGCCGATGCCGACCGAGCCGAGGACGAAGGCGAGGTTGGCGCCGTGGAAGTCGGTGGAGAGCAGCACCGTGACGACGGCGATCGCCGCGCCGAGCGCGCCGATGAGGTTGCCGCGGCGGGCGCCGCGCGGGGACGACAGGCCCTTGAGGGCGAGGATGAAGCAGACGGCGGCGGCGAGGTAGATGACCTCGGCCACGGCGGCGGGGAGGAGGTTCATCGGGGGTCACCGGCCATCTCGGACTCACGCTGGGGCTGCTTGGGACGGCCGGAGAACATCTCGAGCATCCGGTCGGTGACGACGAACCCGCCGACGAGGTTGACCGTCGCCATCAGCACCGCGACGAGGGCGACGACCAGGGTGAGGGCGTCGTCCGCGTGCCCGGCGACGAGCACCGAGCCGACGAGCACGATGCCGTGGATCGCGTTGGCGCCGGACATCAGCGGCGTGTGCAGGGTGCTCGACACCTTGGAGACGACCTCGAAGCCGACGAAGACCGACAGCACGAAGATGGTCAGCAGCGCGACGGCGTCCATCTAGACGGCCCCTTCCAGCAGCAGGCGGGTGGGCTCGTGCCTGACCTGGCCGTCGTGGGTGAGGCAGGTGCCGGCGACGACCTCGTCCTCGAAGTCCGGCGCCACGACGCCGTCCTTGGTCATCAGCAGCAGGAACGCCGCGACGTTCTTGGCGTACAGGCGGGAGGCGTCCACCGGCATGGTGGAGGCGGCGTCCTTCATGCCGACGACGGTCACCGCGCCGCCGCCCGCGGCGGACGGCACCCCGACGTCCTCGCCGGGCACCGACCCCTCGACGTTGCCGCCGGACTCGGCCGCGAGGTCCACGACCACCGACCCCGGCTTCATCGCGGCGACCATCGCGGTCGTGACGAGCAGCGGAGCCGCCCGCCCGGGCAGGGCGGCGGTGGTGACGAGGACGTCGGCCTCGGCGACGTGCGGCGCGAGCAGCTCGCGCTGGCGCTGCGCCCGCTCCTCGGTCATCTCCCGCGCGTAGCCGCCGGCGCCCTCCAGCTGCTCGAGGTCCAGCTCGACGAACGTTCCGCCCATCGAGCGCACCTCGTCCGCCGAGGCGGGCCGGACGTCGTAGGCGTGGACGACGGCGCCGAGCCGCTTGGCGGTGGCGATCGCCTGAAGGCCCGCGACGCCGGCGCCGAGCACGAGCACCCGCGCCGGCGGAACGGTGCCGGCGGCCGTCATGAACAGCGGGAAGAAGCGCGGGAGCCGCATCGCGCCCTCCAGCACGCAGCGGTACCCGGCGACGAGGGCCTGCGAGGTGAGGGCGTCCATCGACTGGGCGCGCGAGATGCGCGGCACGAGCTCGAGCGCGAACGACGTCACGCCGGCGTCGCGCAGCGCGGCCACCGTGTGCAGCTCGGCGGACGGTGAGCCGAGGCCGACGGTGATCGCACCCTGCTTGAGCTTGGCCGGCACCGACGGGTGCAGCGGCCGCACGTGCAGCAGGACGTCGACCGCGCCGGCGTCGACGGTCTCCACGACCTCGGCACCGGCGTCGGCGTAGGCCTCGTCGGGGACGAAGGCGTGCAGGCCGGCGCTGCGCTGGACGACGACCTCGAGGCCGGCGCCGACGAGCTGGGCGACGGTGTCGGGCGTGACGGCTACCCGGCGCTCACCGGGCAGCACCTCGGCAGGGACGGCGACTCGCACGCGCCGAACCTAGCGACGACCGTGGCCCACCGGGAGGGACCGAGCGCCCCTCACCGCGTGTCGCGCCCCCGATGCAGAGCCGACGGCCTGGATGGGGCAGGCCTGGAACGCGCTACAGGCCGCGCGGACGGCGTCAGGGCGGGTCGGGTGGTGGTGGCCGTCGTTCGCGTTGCCAGCCGGGGAGGAGGGGTTGTGCGCGGCGCAGGTAGAGCCGGCCGGTGGGACTGGTCCAGACGAAGGTGCCGGGCGTCGGTTGGGTCAGCTGCCAGCCGCCGTGGGTCTTGGCGTTGTGGATGCGTTTGCAGGCGCTGCCCAGGTTGGTGTGGCTGGTCGTGCCGAGTCGACCGGTGTGGTCCCGGCGGCGGTAGTCGACGGTGTGGTCCAGCTCGGTGCCGCGGGCGGGGTGCCAGTGTGCCGGGCCGATGCAGGTGGCGTCCCGGACGTGCACGTGCAGTCGCTGGGCGGGGGTCGGTCGGTAGCGGGTCAGCCCCAGGTCCAGCGGCGTGGTCTGCACCGGAGCGCTCAGCAGCCGCGCCAGCCGGTCGCTGCGCCGCTCGGTCGTCGCGCCGTCCTGCCCCGAGGCGGGCAGGACGTGGCGGTCAGCGTGGACCAGGGTGCCGGTGTCGGGGGCGGCGACCAGCCGGCGAAGACCAGCCAGGCCGGCCAGCCGGCGTGCGGTCGTGGTGTCGAGGGGGCCGACGCCGGGCACGTGGGCGGGCAGGGTGCCGGCGCCGGTGAGGGTGTCCGCGGCGACGACCACCTGCACCTCGGCCAGGGACGCCAGCTGCTCGCGGGTGGGCACCGCCAGCGCGCCGGGGTCGCCCTGCCCGGTGAGCAGCGCGGCCAGCTGGTCGGCGCGCAGCTGCCCGAGGCAGCGGTCCTCGGCGGCGCCGTCCGGGCGCAGCCCGCGGTCCTTGGCGGCCACGGCGGCGCCGTTGACCGCCAGCCAGGCCGCGGTGGCCTCCAGGGTGGGCAGGTCCGCGACGAGCCGCCGGCAGCCGGGCAGGGGTGAGGGCCGCAGCGTCACGTCCCGTTCGGCGACCCCTCGCCCGGCGCGGGAGGCGGCATGGGCGGGGTCCCGCCGAGCGGCCTCGGCGTCCAGCTCGGCGCGCAGCTGGCGCGGGGTGCGGGCCGGCCCCCAGCGCACCGCGGCGGCCTCCACCGCGACCCGCGTGCCGGCCGGCAGGTCCCGGGTCACCTCGTCGACGACCTTCAGCTGGGCGAGGTCCAGCCGGCCGTCGGCCAGGGCGTCCAGCGCCGCCGGCAGCGACTGCTCGGCCCGCCGCGCCAGCACCACCAGCCGTGATGCCGTCGCGGGCGCGATCCGCAGCGCCGGCGCCAGCTCGTCGGCCGCCGCCCGGCCCGCCGGGACGCAGCCCGCCCGCCCGGTCGTCCGCCCGGCGGGCTCCGGTGGGCTCATCGCCCGGTCCAGGTCGCTGATCGCGGTCAGCTGCGCGGCGGTGGCGAACCCGACCAGGTTCTTCCAGGCCACCGTCACCTCCACCAGCTCGCGGGCGCTCAGATCCCGACCGGCCAGCTCGAGCAGACCGGCCATCAGCTCCGGACCCACCGGCCGCGACACCACCCCGGCCACGACAGGACGCAGCCCAGCGCGCACCCCGGCACCCTCCAGGGGACCCAGGTCCTCCACGAGCTCGGCTGCCATGCCCGTCACCCTGCCAGGCGCCACCGACAACCACTGCCGCACAAGCCCGGACCCACCGCCCCGCCGTCGTTGAGCGGTTCCTCTCCCGGTTCCCTTCGGGTCGTCGGTGGATCCGGGGTTAGACGGGTGAGACGTTGCGTTGGACAGCGACACCCACCAGCCGGCAGGCGTCGTCCCAGGCCCGCGGCGGCGCGGGCGGCGGGCCGTCGAGCCCCAGCACGCCGCGGCAGTCGGCGATGGCGGCCGCGAGCACGTCGTGCAGGGCGCCCTCGGGGTCGGGGATACACGCCTCCGCGAGGCCCGCTACCGCGCAGCGGACCGCGTGCGGCGCGGCGTAGCGACGGAACGCCTTCACGGACACCGGCACCTCGCCCCCGACCCGGTGACGGAAGGCGCGGGCCCAGCGGTCGGCGCCGGGGACGGCGTCCAGCGCCTCACGGGCCTGCGCGGACAGCAGGCCACCCGGGCCGCCGTCGAGGAGCACCAGCACCGCCTCGCAGGCCTGCAGGGAGAGGGCGAGCGCGCGCTGCCGCTCCTCGCTGACCACCGGCAGCGCGGTGAGCGCGGTCCGCTGGGCGATGACGACGTCCAGGTGCGGGTCGTCGCCCGCCAGGCCGATGACCGACGGGATGAGCGGCGCCAGCCGCCCCCGGCCGTCGTCCCCGGTCAGGTCGTTGACGTAGCGGGCCAGCTCGGCGAGCAGCGGGTGGGTGCACGCCGGGTGGTCGCTCCAGCGCTCGCCCGCCAGGAACGAGGCGAGCTCCATGAAGCAGCCACCCTTGCGGGGGTTGCGGTGGCGCCCGCGGGAGAGCACCGGCACGAGGTCGGGCAACCGGTCGGTCACGACGGGCCTCCTCGGAGGGGATGTCGACCCGTCCAGTGTGCGCCGCCGGGGTCGGCGCGTCGAGCGGTGAGAATCGGCCGTGCACCGCTTCGAGGTCGAGATCGTGCACCTGCTCGTCTCGCCCGGGCACGCCTACTTCGGGCGGTCCAAGGACGGGCCGGAGGACGTCGAGACCACGGACGCCGACAGCGTCGAGGTGGTCGCCCGCAAGGGGATCGTCGGCGACCGGTTCTTCGGCAAGGCGGCCCACCTCGACGCCGCGGTGACGCTGGACGCCGCCGAGGCGCTCGAGGCGGTCGCCCGCGAGCTGGGCGCGGCGCCGTTCGACCCGCTGCTCGCGCGGCGCAACGTCGACGTCCTAGCCGCCGAGCCCGGCTACCTGGACGCCGCCCTGGCCGGTGACCGGCTCGTCGTCCAGTCGTTCGACCACGAGTCGATGAAGCGGTTCGACGCCGTCGACGACTCCATCCCGGTCGGCCTGCTGACCGGCACCCGGATGACGACGGCGCAGCTGGAGGCCGCGGCGACGTTCGCCGAGCAGGTCAACCCCAGCTTCCGGGTGGCCGACCAGGCGTTCGTCGACGAGGTGCAGTCGCTCGGGATGGAGATGAACGTGTACACCGTCAACACGGGCCGCGACGCCATCGCGATGATCGACCGCGGCGTCGACGGGATCATCTCGGACTACCCGCTCACGGTGATGGACATCCTGAAGCGCGGGTGACGATTCGCCCGAGCGCCGTCCGGCTGTCGGTGGCCCGTGCCAGCGTGGACGCCGACAGCCGGACGACTCGAGGAGGACGAGCATGACGACGCGCGACGAGCCCTGGCCCGCGGGGACACCGGCCTGGGTCGAGCTGACGGTGCCCGACCGGCGCCGGGCGATGGAGTTCTACGGCGGCCTGCTCGGCTGGTCGTTCGAGGAGGGGCCGCCGGAGACCGGGTACTACACGCAGTCGTTCGTGGACGGGCGTGTCGTGGTCGGGCTGAGCGAGCCGATGCCGGGACAGCCGCCGAGCCCGGCGGCGTGGCTGACGTACCTCGCGGTGGACGCCGTGGACACGGTCGTCGAGCGGGTGCGGGACGCCGGTGGCGCCGTGCTGATGGAGCCGATGGACGTCATGGACTTCGGTCGGATGGCGATCGCCGCCGACCCCACCGGTGCGGTCTTCGGGCTGTGGCAGTCGGGCACGCACACCGGTTTCGGCATCGCCAACGAGCCGGGCTCGGTGACGTGGAACGAGGTGCTGACCCGCGACGTCGACGCCGCGCAGGCCTTCTACCGCGCCGTGTTCGGGTACGGCTTCGGCGACATGAGCGGCGAGGGCTTCCGTTACGCGACCCTCGATATCGACGGGCGGCCGTGCGGGGGCGTCGGGTCCCTGGCCGCGGGCACACCCGACGAGGTGCCGGCGCACTGGCAGACCTACTTCATGGTGGACGACGCGGACGACGCGTCCACCCGGGTCACCGAGCTGGGCGGCCGGGTGACCGGCGGCCCGCAGGACTCGCCCTACGGACGGATGGTCTTCGCCGCCGGCCCGTTCGGTGAGCCGTTCGCGCTGATGGGCCCGGTGCCCGCGGCGGCGCAGGGGTAGCCCGGCGCGTCTGGGACGATGAGGGCCGTGACGGACCGCCAGCCCTCGTCGTCCCAGACCGTGTCGTCCCAGCCGCTCGCCGACGCCGGCATCGCGCTCGGCCCCCTCGACGGCCGCTACCGCGCCGCCGTGGCGCCACTCGTCGAGCACCTGTCGGAGGCCGCCCTCAACCGCGAGCGCCTGCGCGTCGAGGTCGAGTGGCTCGTGCACCTCACCGACCACCAGGTGGTGCCGGGGGCGCGGCGGCTGACGGACGACGAGAAGGCCCGGCTGCGCGACGTGGTCGCCGGCTTCGGACCGGACGACGTCGCCGAGCTCGGCGAGATCGAGCGCGTCACGGTGCACGACGTCAAGGCGGTCGAGTACTACCTCAAGCGCCGGATGGCGGGGACGTCGCTCGAGGACGTCACCGAGCTCGTGCACTTCTGCTGCACCAGCGAGGACGTCAACAACCTCTCCTATGCGCTGATGGTGCGCGGGGCGGTCCGTGAGGTGTGGCTGCCGGCGGCGACGGCACTGGTCGACGAGGTCGCCGCGATGGCCCGCGAGCTGGCCGACGTCCCGATGCTGGCCCGCACGCACGGTCAGCCGGCGACCCCGACGACGCTGGGCAAGGAGCTGGCCGTGCTGGCGCACCGGCTGCGCCGGCAGCTGCGGCGCGTCGAAGCCGCCGAGTACCTCGGAAAGATCAACGGCGCCACCGGCACGTGGTCGGCGCACGTCGCCGCCGTGCCGGGTGCCGACTGGCCCGAGGTCTCGCGCACGTTCGTCGAGCACCTGGGCCTGACGTGGAACCCGTTGACGACGCAGATCGAGTCGCACGACTGGCAGGCCGAGCTGTACGCCGACGTCGCGCGCTTCAACCGGGTGCTGCACAACCTCTGCACCGACGTGTGGACGTACATCTCGCTGGGGTACTTCGTCCAGGTGCTCGATCAGCAGAGCCAGGGCTCCATTGGTTCATCGACGATGCCGCACAAGGTGAACCCGATCCGGTTCGAGAACGCCGAGGCGAACCTCGAGGTGTCGAACGCGCTGCTCGACGTCCTCGGCTCGACGCTCGTGACCTCACGTCTGCAGCGCGACCTCACCGACTCCTCGATGCAGCGCAACGTCGGCACCGCCGTCGGTCATTCGCTGCTCGCCATCGACAACGTGCGCCGTGGCCTCGCCGGCCTGGACGCCGACCCCGCCGCCATGGAGCGCGACCTCGACGCCAACTGGGAGGTGCTCGGCGAGGCGGTGCAGTCGGTGATGCGCGCCGCCGGTATCGCCGGCGCGCCCGGCATGGAGGAGCCCTACGAGCGGCTCAAGGAGCTGACCCGCGGCCGGCGCGTGGACGGCGCGGCGATGCGCGAGTTCGTCTCTGGTCTCGGGCTGCCGGACGCCGAGCGCGACCGGCTGCTCGCCCTGACGCCCGCCGGCTACACGGGGATGGCATCGAGCCTGGTCGGCGAGTACCTCGCCTGACCGCGGTCAGACGGGCGCCAGGCCGGGTTGGGTCACGCTCGTGAGGTCGTGGAACACGTCGAAGTCCCTCGAGGTGACGCCGCTGAGGGTCGGGTCCTCCTGGATCGAGCGGAAGATCTCGCCGCTGACGTACGCCTCGTAGTCCTCGCGGCTCTTCCACAGGTACACGGCCCCGTACTGGCCCGCTGCCGGGTCCCGCAGCCAGATCTTGGCGATCAGCCCTGGCAGGTCGGCGAAGACGCCGGTTTCCTCACGGCATCCCTGGTGGTACTCCTCCTCGCTGATCCCCTGAAGCCCAAACGTGACGACCTGGACGTGCATGTGGCTGATCTCCATCCCTTTTCGGCAGCCTGTGGCCGGATGGTGTCCTTCGCGGGGCCGCTCGGCCCGGGGAGCCCGAGGATCGGGCATCAACCGAACCGGGGCAGGGGCACGTCGAGGTACTCCCGGACGGGCATGACGGCCGCCAGCTGGTCGAACAGCGCCCGGCCTTCTGGCGACAGCTCCTTGGCCTCTCCGTCCCGGGCCTCGGCCTCGGACCGGAAGTACGCGACGTCGACGAAGCTCCCGTCGTCGCGCCACGCAGTGATCCCCCCGATGATGTCCGGCCGCTCCCGGCGGAGCACCTCTTCGCCGTGCGCCAAGAACTCTCGCGCCGCGTGACGCTCACCCTGCCCGATCAGGACCTGCACGAAGCCCGCGTCGTCCGAGCCACCCCCCATCGAGAGGTCGACGTCGCTGGAGTCGAAGAAGGTCACCGGACCCGCGAACGCCTCCTGGGTGGCGGCCCACCAAGTGTCTTGCTCCTCCCGCTCGCTGTTACGGCGAGCAGCCTTCTCGTCAGCGAAGCGCACCACGAGAACGAATTGGTCGTCCCGCGTGGCCCCCGCGGTGTAACCCAGGAAACCGTCTGCAACCGCACGGAGTTCGGTATCCCAGCGGTCCAGAGCCGCGAGGAGCGCGCCATGGTCTCCCAGCCTGCCCCGAATGACCTGAACGAACATGGCGGGCCCCCTCGGCTCGGCGCCAATCGTCGCACGGCCGCGCCACGGATACACCGAAAGCCTCGGAAGTCGGTCCGCCCGTTCGCCACCCTCCGGGTGGACCGGAGCCGCGACGACAGGCCGCGTCGCTCCAGCCAACCACGACCCGCATGGCGGCAGTGACGAGAAGATTGTCCTGTGACAAACTCTCCCGGTGATCCAGGGTAGGACGGCTGCAGAGATCGCCTCGAGCGTGCGCGATCTCGTGACCTCGGGTGCCCTGACGCCCGGAGCCGAGCTGCCGACGGTCAGGGCGCTGGCCGAACGGTTGTCGGTGAACCGGAACACCGTCGCCGCGGCATACGCGGTGCTGGTCAAGACCGGCGTCGCTGAGACGGGCAGGCGACGAGGAACCCGGATCGCGGGCATCCCGCAGCTTCCGCGCGAGCTCGGCTGGGAGACCGACGGGTCGACCGCCGGTGGCGCCATTGACGCGCGCGCCGAACCGGTTGCCGGCCCAGGGGCCCGACTGAGCGCCCGGCGTGCCGCTGGCTCGGTCGATCTGGCCAGCGGGAACCCCGACCCGGCGCTCTTGCCGACCCTGATCACGCCGGCCTCGGTCGGCCGGTACCAGACGGTGCTGTACGGCGATCCGGCGATCGACCCGGGCTTGCTCGCCTGGGCAGTCGAGCACGTGTCGCCACTGCTTCCCGCCGCTCACGGGCTGGCTGTCACGCACGGCGCCGTGGACGCGATCGATCGTGTGCTGGGCGCGCACCTGACCCGCGGGGACGCGGTAGCGGTGGAGGACCCGTGCTTCCTGGCCAGTATCGGCGTGCTCCGGGTCGCCGGCTACCGGACCGTACCGGTGGCCACGGATGCGCACGGCATGGTCCCGGCGTCGCTGTCGGAGGCCATCAGCGGTGGCGCGCGCGCCGTGGTCTGCACCGTGCGCGCGTTGAACCCGACGGGCGCGAGCGTCAGCGCACAGCGAGCCGCCGAGCTGCGCGCCGTCCTGGTGGAGCACCCGCACGTCCTGGTCGTCGAGGACGACCACTTCGCCGGGATCGCCACCACCGACTACCACCGGGTTACTCCGCCGGAGCAGCCACGGTGGGCGCTGATCCGATCGTTCTCGAAGTTCCTCGGCCCGGACCTGCGTCTGGCCGTCGTCGCCGCCGACCCGGACACCGTCAAGCGCCTCGAGACTCGACTCGCGGTCGGCGCCACGTGGGTCAGTCGCCTGCTGCAACACATCGCCCACCACCTGCTGACCGACCCCACCGTGAGCGAGCTGCTGGCGCGCGCCGCGGAGGCCTATCGAGAGCGCCGCCAGCTGCTCCTCGAGGCCCTCCGGCGACGCGGCACACCGGTTGCCGCGTCCGGAGCCGATGGCCTCAATGTCTGGGTCGAGCTCAACCAGCCGGCAGTTCCGGTCGTCGCGGGTCTGGCCGCGCGCGGCTGGGCGGTCAGCGACGGCGCCGCCTACTGCCTGAACGACGAGCCGGCGCCCGCCCTTCGGGTCACCGTCTCGACTCTCACCCCGACCCAGGTCACCGCGTTCGCCGACGACCTCTCCGACCTCGTCATCGGCGCCGACGACGAAGCCCCTGCCCAGGCCACAGACCAGCCCGAGGAGCGCCGATGAGCACACCGGCCGACATCCACCACGACCCGGCAGACCGCCCGGACAAGCATGACTACGCGACCCTCAGCGAGGAAACCTGGTTCGTGCACGGCGGCAACCGCCCCGACGACACCACCGGCGCCATCCGCACCCCGATCGTGATGGCGAACAGCTACCTGCTCCCCGAGGACCCCACCAGCATCGACGACCCCGGTTACGCGGGCCTGGTCTACACACGCGAGCACGGCGCCAACCAGCGCGGGCTCGAGCAGAAGCTGGCCGGCCTCGACCACGGTGAGGCAGCCGCCGTCTTCGGCACCGGCATGGCCGCTCTCTCCGCCGCGTTCCTCACCCTGCTCGAGCCCGGTGACCACGCGATCGTCTCCAACGTCGTCTACATGCGCAGCTGGGGGCTCTTCGACACGCTGCTGCCCAAGAAGCTCGGAGTCGACGTCGACTTCGTCGACATCACCGATCTCGACGCGGTCCGAGCAGCCGTGCGCCCCGGCACCCGGCTCATCCACACCGAGGTCATCGCGAACCCCGACCTGCGGGTCGCCGACGTCACCGCCCTGGCCGACATCGCCCACGCCGCCGGCGCCCGCCTGACGGTCGACTCCACCTTCACGCCGCCGCCGCTGCTGCGACCCCTCGACCTCGGCGCCGACCTCACCCTCCACTCGCTGACCAAGTACGTCAACGGCCACGGCGACGCCATGGGCGGCGCCGTCATCGGTGCATCGGAACTGGTCGAGGAGATCCGGACCGGCGCCCTGCACCACGTCGGTGGAGCGATCTCGCCGTTCAACGCCTGGCTCATCATGCGCGGCTCGGTCACTTTGCCGCTGCGCCTGGCGCGGCAGTGCCACAACGCCCACAAGATCGCCCAGTTTCTCGCCTCCGACCCACGCGTCGCGCACGTGGCCTACCCGGGCCTTCCCGGCGACCCGCAGCACCAGCGCGCCGCCGCGCAGCTGAACGGCGGCTTCGGCGCAGTCGTGTCCTTCGCCATCGCCGGTACTCACCACGATCGCGTCCGCTTCGTCAACGACCTGCAGGTCATCACCTCGGCTGTCTCCCTCGGCCACGACGAGACCCTCGTCGCCTACGAGGAGTACCCCGAGCACCGCGCTGCCGCCTTCGACGCGCCGTTCCGGGAACACGGCCTGATCCGACTCGCCGTCGGGCTGGAGTCCGCCCAAGACCTCATGGCGGATCTCGACGCGGCACTCACCACTGTCTACGGCATGCAGCGATGATCGACGTCGAGCTGCCGGAGGGCGACGGCGTCCCCGAGCTGGTGAGGTCGTTCGCCGCCTGCCTGGCGTCGGTGACCGAGACGCCCGTGGCCGAGGTGCCGCTGCCACGAGCCGACCTGCCGGGAGCCTTCGCCCACTGGCGCAACTGGCTCGCCGGCCGGGGCCATGGACTGGTCGCCGTCGCGAAGCCTGCCTCGTTCACGTGGCCCGGATACTGGTTGGCGGTGCTGGGCGATGCTCGCACGCCCCACGCGACCGCCGACGACGCCACCGCCGCGCTGATGTTCGGGACCCCCTCAGGTGTCGTGCTGAGCCCCCAGGACCCGAGCCTGCTCGGCCGTGCCGCCGCCGAGCTCCCCATCCGAGACGGGTACGTCCTCAGCGGCCTCGACCCAGCGTCCCTCGACGCCACGAGCTCCCCGCTGCCAGCGCTGGGCGGCACGGTCGAGATCATCGCGCTCGCCGAACAAGCCACCGGGGACATGCACGTCGTCGACCACGCCAAGGCGCTCGCCAACCGCGGCCTCGAGGGGGACCGCTACGCCGCCAAGGCGGGCACCTTCACTCCGGCCAATGACACGATCCGCGGCTACGACCTCACCCTCATCGAGGCAGAAGTCCTCGACAGCCTCTCGCTCCCCGACGGAAGCCGAATCGCCTATGCCGACGCACGGCGCAACATCGTCACCCGCGGAATCGACCTCAATACCCTCGTCGGACGGCGCTTTCGCATCGGCAACGTCGAGTGCCTCGGGCAACGACTCTGCGAACCCTGCTCTCACCTGGAGCGCCTCACCACCCAGGGGACCCTCCGAGCCCTGATCCACCGCGGCGGCCTCCGCGCCGACGTCCTCAGGGACGGAGAGATCACCACTGGCGCTTCCATCGCGACCGTGGACTAGTGCTCCGCGAGGCGGTCGCTTCTACCGGATTTGCGGCGAGCTGGCGGTTCGTGTGGCTTGTCCCCCGGAGTCCACCGCGGTTCCGCAATGACAGCGAGACCGACTCGTGGCTGGAGGAGTGGGAGGCCGTCGATCGGGCGGCAGCGGACTACCTCGCTGAGCGAGTCCCCGACGTTCGAGACGTCCCCAGCGACGATGACGCCCAGTGGCTGGACGCGCTGGCCGAGACCATCTCCCCCTCGGACGAGCCCGGGGAGGACGAGGTCGAGGCGGTGTCGGCGGTCATGGCGCTCCAGCACGCGGACTGGCTCGGTCTTGCGCTGGGCGCAGCTCACCGCGGACCCGGCAGCCCTCTCGACCCCGGGCTCGTGCAAGCCGACATCGACGGCCTCGAGGGAGTCGACGGCGAGATCGAGGACCCCGAGGGCCACCTCGCCGTGCTGACCACGGCCTTGCTCCACGTGACTCCTCGGTGGCAGAGCCTCGGTGCAGTGGACGAGGAGCGGCGGTTCACGCAGCGCGGCACGTGGGGCCTGCCACGCGCCCTGCACCGGATCTGGACTGACGAGACCTGAACCGCCCTAGTACGTGAAGGTTCGATCCGCCTCGAAGGCGAGCTGCACCAACCGGTTGGGCATCGCGAACTCGGCTGGCTTTCCCTTGAGGTCGTCCTCGGTCACCCCGCGAGCCTTGCTCGACATCCCCGACAGGTAGAAGCGTCCACCGGCACCCGTGATCGCGTCGAAGGACTCGCGCAGGGACCCTGTGCCCAGTCCGGTCAGCGCGTCGAGGACCGCCTCCCGGATCAGCTGGACGGCGTCACCAGCGAGGAAGACGCTGACGTCGTGGCCCTCGTCGACGGCCGCACGGGCCACCAGCAGGCCGAGCGCGGCCCGGGTCGGTGCCTCGGGGCCGGAGGTGATGTGAACCAGCAATGTGCCCATGGGGTGCGGCCTTTCGTCAGTCGTCAACTCACTGTGCCCGGGAGGGTGCCGCTGAGCAAGGCACGCGGCGCTGCCCTTCGTCGGACGCCCAGGCGCGGCTGATGCCGGAGTCTCGGCTACGGGAACGCCACCCGCAGACGCTCGAGCGCGTCCAGCACCAGGTCCAGCCCCACCTCGAAGGAGCTGGCGAAGGAGTAGCCCTCGGCCAGCACGTGCTGCGTGGCGAACTCGGCCATCCGCGGGAAGCCCGCGAGGTTCATGCCCTCGACCAGCTCCGCGGCGGACTCGGCGAGCCCGACCTGGTCGAGCATCGCCTCCTGCAGGGCGAAGCCGTAGACGAACGCGTCGAGGACGGCGTACGCGTGCGCCGTGGCCTGCAGGGAGAAGCCCGCGGAGCGCAGCACCTCCAGGCACGCCTCGTGCCCGAGCAGGGTCGCAGGCCCCGGGTTGCGGCGCGCCTCCATCAGCGCCAGGGCCCACGGGTGCCGGCGGAGCGTGGCGCGCATCGAGCGGGACCGCTCCGCCAGCTCGTCGCGCCAGGGGCGGCTCGTCCGGGGGACGTAGACCTCGGCGAACACCGCGTCGACGATCGCGTCGAGGATTGCCTCCTTGTTCGCGATGTGGTGGTAGATCGCCATCGGCTTGACGCCGCACTCCGCGGCGAGGTTCCGGATGGTCAGGACGCCCAGCCCGTCGCGGTCGGCGAGCGCGACGGCTCTGGCGACGACCAGGTCCCGGCTCAGGGTGTTGCGCGGAGCACGGGCCGGGTCGGACACGTCGTGACCCTAGCATCTACCGTACGTTGTACTGTACAAAGTACGAATGCAGGAGACCGGCGACCGAGGAGTCCACGAGATGTCCCAGACCGACGCCCCACCCGCGACGATGCGCGCCGTCGTCCAGCACGGGTACGGCGGACCCGACGTCCTGCGCCTGACCGAGATCCCGACCCCGAGCCCGGGTCGGGGCGAGGTGCTGCTGCGCGTCGACGCGGCGGGTGTCGACCGCGGCACCTGGCACCTGATGACCGGGACGCCGAAGCTCGTGCGGCTGGCGCTCGGCTGGAAGGCGCCCCGCCGGCAGCTCGTGCCCGGGCGGGACGTCGCCGGCACGGTGGTGGCCGTCGGCGAGGGGGTGACCCGGCTCCAGGTGGGCGACGCCGTCTTCGGTTCGGCCCAGGGGTCGCTGGCCGAGTACGCCACCGCGCTGGAGGCCAAGCTCGCCCGCCAGCCGGCCGGAGCGACGCCGGCGCAGGCCGCCGTCCTGGCGATCTCGGGACTGACCGCCCTCCAGGCGCTCGACGCGGCGCGCGTCGCGGCCGGCGACCGGGTGCTCGTGATCGGCGCGTCCGGCGGGGTCGGCGCCTACGCGGTCCAGCTCGCCGCCGCCCGCGGCGCCCACGTCACCGGGGTCTGCAGCGCGGCCAAGGCGGACGCCGTCCGCGGCTGGGGTGCGACCGAGGTCGTCGACTACGCCACCACCGACGTGACCGAAGGGGACGAGCAGTACGACGCCGTCATCGACATCGCGAGCGGTGCCTCCCTGCGCCGGCTGCGGCGCGTCGTCACCCCGCGCGGCGCCCTGGTCTTCGTCGGCGACGAGCACGGCGGGGAGTGGACCGGCGGCTACGGCCGGCCGATGCGCTGGGCCGTGCGGATGCTGCTGACGCGCCAGCGGTTCACCATGCTCATGGCCAAGGAGAAGGCGGCCGCCGACCTGGAGCGCCTGGCGCAGGCCGTCGCCGACGGCTCGGTCAGGCCGCCCGTGCACTCCGTCCACCCGCTGGCGCAGGTGCGCCAGGCGATGGGCGAGTTGGACTCGGGCCGGGTCGTCGGCAAGGCCGCGGTCGCCGTCCGCCGGCTTTGACTTCGAGTACTCGAAGTTCCTAGCGTCGACGTCGTGAGCACGAGAACCGGCCGGCGCACCTGCACGATCAAGGAGGCGTCGGCGCTGACCGGGCTGCCGGCCAGCACGCTGCGCTACTACGAGTCGATCGGGGTGATCGCGCCCGTCGGCCGCGGTGCGAGCAGCGGCCACCGGGTGTACGACGAGACGGACCTCGACCGGCTCATGTCGGTCGCGTGCCTCGCCGCCACCGGCCTGTCCGTCAGCGACATGCGGCAGTACATGGCGAACGCGCAGCTCGGACCCTCCGCCGCCGGCGAGCAGATCGACATGCTCACGGCGCAGGAGGAGCGGCTCGCCGCCGAGGCCGAGCAGATCGCGCTGCGCCGCCGCTACGTCCGACTCAAGACCGACTACTGGCACGCCGTCGCCGCCGGCGACGGCCAACGAGCCGACCTGCTCGCCGGCGAGGCTCGCGCGCTGGCGGACGGCCTGAGGCGCGGCAAGCACTGAGACCACCGAACGAACCGACCTTCCCGAAGGAGCCCTTCCGCATGCGCGTGAACGCCTACGCCGCCCCCGCCGCGGGTCAGCCGCTGGCCCCCACGACCATCGAGCGCCGCGACGTCGGGCCGAACGACGTCCTCATCGAGATCCGGTACGCCGGCATCTGCCACTCCGACATCCACACCGTCAACGGCGACTGGGGGCCGCAGCCCTTCCCCGTCGTGCCCGGCCACGAGATCGTCGGCGTCGTCGCCGAGGTCGGCCCCGACGTGACGACCCACCGGGTCGGTGACCGGGTCGGTGTGGGCTGCATGGTGAACTCGTGCCGCGAGTGCGCCAGCTGCCGGGCCGGCGACGAGCAGTACTGCCTCCAGGGCATGATCGGCACCTACGCCGGCACCGACCGCGACGGCACGACGACGCAGGGCGGCTACTCCACCCACGTCGTCGTCGACGCCGACTTCGTGCTCTCCGTGCCCGACAGCCTCGACGCGGCCGCGGCGGCTCCGCTGCTGTGCGCGGGCATCACGACCTACGCACCGCTGCGCCGCTGGAACGCCGGGCCGGGCACGAAGGTCGCGGTGGTCGGGCTCGGCGGGCTCGGCCACATGGCCGTCAAGCTCGCCCACGCGATGGGCGCGGAGGTCACCGTGCTCTCGCAGTCGCTGAAGAAGCAGGAGGACGGGCTGCGCCTCGGCGCCGACCACTACTACGCGACGTCCGACCCCGACACCTTCGAGCACCTCGCCGGGCGGTTCGACCTCATCGTCAACACCGTCAGCGCGCAGATCCCCCTGGACGCCTACCTCGGCCTGCTCGCCGTCGACGGCACGCTCGTCAACGTCGGCGCCCCCGGCGAGCCGTTGAGCCTCGACGTGTTCTCCCTCATCGGTGGCCGGCGCTCCTTCGCCGGCTCGATGATCGGCGGCATCGCGCTCACCCAGGAGATGCTCGACTTCTGCGCCGAGCACGGCATCGCCGCCGACGTCGAGGTCATCGCCGCCGACCAGGTGAACGAGGCCTACGAGCGGGTGCTCGCCTCGGACGTCCGCTACCGCTTCGTCATCGACACGAGCACGCTCGCCTGAGGGTCGCGCGCGGGGTCAGTCGCCGAACGGCGGCGGTCCGGTGATCGTGCAGCCCAGCGGGGCGAGGGCGGCCTGGAGCACCGCGGCCGCCTCGGGTGGCACGGGCGCGGGCACCGGGAGCTCGCCGTCGAACGGCTGGGCCGTCGGCACACCCGTGCCGGTGAAGAACGACTCGAACCCCGCCGGGGTGATGACGACGTAGAAGTGCGCGATCGCGGAGGCGACGCGGAACGCGTGCTCCCGACCGGGAGGCAGGTGCAGCACGCTGCCCGACTCGACCAGCTGGCGGTCCCCGTCGCACCATCCCTCGAGGGCGCCGTCGAGGACGACGAAGGTCTCCGCCTCCCGCTCGTGGACGTGGCGCGGGGTCATGCACCCGAGGCGTCCGCGCTCCTCGACGATGCTCAGCGCACCGCCGGTGGCGTCCCCGGGCAGCACGGTGCGACAGAGGAAGCCGAGGTGGTCCAGGACCGGAACGGTGGTCGCGTCGACGTGACGGGGCTCTACCCCGGTGAGGCTCGTCATGGGTCGATGCTGCATCGTCGTCGGCATCGCGGACCATCCCCGGATCCGGGGATCTGCGCTCTAACCTGGCCGCCATGACCACAGGCACTCCGGCGCGGTCGGTGGACGGCCTCGACCGAGCTCTGCGCGCCGCTTCCTGCGGCGACGACGAGCTGGCCCCGCCGGACGTCGCCGCTCGGCTGCTGCGGCTGCTCATCCCGGCGCTCGACGCGGACGGCGGGGCGCTGCTGCTGATGGACCCGCACACCGGGCTGTTCTGGACCGGGGCGGTGGACCGGCTGCCGGCTGCTTCCTGCCACCCGTTCTTCGCCAGCGAGCTCGACAGCGAGGACCGGCGCACGTTCCGTCGCCTGGCGCGCGACGGTGCTCCGGCGTCGGCGTTGTCGCTCCGGGGCGACGAGAGCGGCACGTTCCGCGCCACGGTCCTGGAACCGTCCGGCTTCGGGGACGAGGTGCGAGTCGTCGCCCGTGACGCGGGCGTGGCGTGGGGTGCGCTGTCGCTCTGGCGCAAGCAGGCAGCTGGACCGTTCGGGGAGCAGCACGAGCGCCTCCTGGACGGCGTGGCCCCGCAGGTCGGAGCGGCGCTGCGCGACGCCGTGCTGCGCTCGCTGTCGACCTCCGCCGCGGCCCCGGTCGTGCAGGGCGCGCTCGTCATCGAGGGCGGGGTGGTGACGGAGGCCAGCCCGGACGCGCGCCGCCTGATGCGCGAGCTCGACGACCCCGGCCTGGAGCACTACCGCCAGGCGGACCACCTGCTGGCGCTGAGCCGGCGCCGGTCACGCTTCTCCGTCGTCCTGGGCGGTCGCGACGGCGGCTGGGTGACCGCCCACGGCACGGCGCTGAGCGACACGCGCACCGTCGTGCTCCTCTCCGCACCGAGCCCGGCGGACCTGCTGGGGGCTGTCGTGGCCGGCGCCGGGCTGACCGCCCGGGAGATCGAGGTGACCCGGCTGGTCTGTCGCGGCCTGTCGGACGCCGAGATCGCCCGCGAGCTGAGGATCTCGCCGCACACGGCGCACGACCACGTCCGCGCGGTGCGCGCGAAGCTCGGCGTCCGCAGCCGGGCCGAGGTCGCCTCCCGCGTCTTCGCCGACCGGTACCTCGACCGGTTCCTGGCCTCGGCGAGCGTGGCGCACGAGGACTGAGAACGCGCGCGACGACCGGACCCGCACCCCGCACACGGTGCCGGTGATCCGCGCGGCGTTCGGGTGGAGTCGGGCCGCGGCGAAGAAGTCCTCGAACGTGGTGCCTCTCCTCCGTGACGGGCGAACTGGCAGGCGCGTCCCAGGCTGCTCCCAGCATCGCGGCGCACCGTGGAGATGTCGCCCGGGGAGCCCGGGCCAGGACCCGGGAGGACCCCATGCGCAGGAAGCTCACCACCCTCGCCGCCGCCGGAGCGCTCGGCGTCGCCGGTGTCACCGGCGTCGCGCTCGCCGGTGCGGCACTCGCGCCGGCCAGCGCGGCGACGGCCGAGAGCACGGACGCCGACGACCCCTCGTGGCTCGAGGGCCGCGTCGAGCGCATCGCCGACGCGCTGCAGGGGCTGGTCTCCGACGGCACCCTCACCCAGGACCAGGTGGACGCCGTCGCCGAGACGCTCGCGGAGGAGGCGCCGTTCGCGCACCACGGCCCCGGCATGCACGGCCTCGGCAGGGCCCTCGACACCGCCGCCGAGACGCTCGGCGTGACGACCGACGAGCTGCGCGACGCGCTCCGCGACGGTCAGACCCTCGCCGAGGTCGCCGAGGCGCAGGGCGTCGAGGTCGACGCGCTCGTCGACGCCCTCGTCGCGGCCGCGCAGGAGCGGCTCGACGAGGCGGTCAGCGACGGCCGCATCACGCAGGAGCGGGCCGACGAGATCGCCGGCACGCTGGAGGAGCGGATTGCCCAGCACGTCGAGCAGGGCGTGCCGACGCGCGGCGACGGCCTCGGGCGCGGCGGCCACCACGGCGGCACGGACAGCGGCGGCATGATGGGTGGCGCCGACGCCTGAGAGGTCGTCACGAGGGCTCTCCGGTCGAGGGCTCGGGCACCCGCACCGCCACCACGGCGATGTCGTCGTGCGGCCCGCCGGCGAGGTGCTCCACGACCTTCTCCTCGACGCGCCCGACGATCCCGTCCGCGGAGGCCCCGGCGAAGCTGCGCAGGGAGTCGACGAGCCGGGCGAGGCCGAACAGGCCGCGCGGGCCGCGGGCGTCGGTGACGCCGTCGGTGTAGAGGAGCAGGGTGTCGCCGGGGCACATCGAGCGGCTGACCCGGGCCCAGGTCGGCGACGGCAGCGCCCCGAGCACCGCGCCGTGGGGGTGCAGGACGTCGACCTCGCCGTCCGCCCGCATCAGCAGGGCCGGCGGGTGGCCGGCGCGCGCCAGGCTCAGCCGGACGCCGGAGGGCGAGCTGGTGAGCCGGGCCGCCACCGCGGTGGCGTAGCGGGGGGTGCGCTCGGCCCGCATCACGGCGTCGGCGAGCGCCATCTGCCGCTCCGGACGACGCGTGAGCCGGCCCGCGGCGCGCAGCGCCTGCCGCACCTGGCCGGTGACGACAGCGGCGTCCGCGCCGTGCCCGTCGACGTCGCCGACGACCACGGTGAGGTCGTCGTCGCCGTCCACGAGGTCGACGAAGTCGCCGCCGATGCCGTCCTCCTCGCGGCTGGGCCGGTAGCGGCTCGCGACGTCCAGCCCGGGGACGTCGTCCAGTCGGGGGCGGTAGGCCTCGGCGAGCAGGGCGGCCAGGCGGGTGCGGCGTCCGTAGCGGACGGCGGCGTCGAGGTGGCCGCTGAGCAGCGGGGCCAGGTGCGGGCCGGGGAGCCCGGCGCCGGCGTCCAACAGCAGCCCGGCGGTCGCGCCGTCCGCCGTCAGCGGCAGGGGCACCAGGTGGACGTGCTCGCCGACCGAGAGCGGCACGAGCTCCTGGAGGGCGCGGCGGTCGGCCTCGGCGAGCACGCGGGAGGCGCCGCTGAGGCCGGCCAGGGCCGCGCGCGCGTCGGCCTCGAGGCAGCGGACCGCCTGCTGGCACTCGCGGGGTCCGTCGGCGTCGGCGGCCGCGACCTGCAGCGTGCCGTCGTCCACGACGACGACCGCGGCGGCGGGGAAGAGCGCGGGCACCAGGTGCCGCACCGCGACAAGGATGAGGCGGCGCACGTCGAGCACCCCGGCGGTTGCCGTGGCGAGAGCCAGCAGGGAGTCACCGGGACTCCCTCGCTGGCTGGTCACCCGAGTGGTCTCCAGCATCGCGGTCACCCTAGCCCATGGTGTCCGGATACCGGGGAGGGGTATCATGGGCGGTGCGTTCACCCGAGGAGAGCACATGACCACGCCCACCGTCACCGGCCGTCCCGGCTACCGCGGCACCAAGGAGGACTACCTCAAGCGACTGCGTCGCATCGAGGGACAGGTCCGCGGCCTGCAGCGGATGGTCGACGAGGACACGTACTGCATCGACGTCCTCACCCAGGTCGCCGCCGTCACCAAGGCCCTCCAGGCCGTCAGCCTCGGCCTGCTGGAGGACCACATCGCCCACTGCGTCGTGGACGCCGCGCGCACGGGCGACGAGGAGGCCGAGACCAAGGTGCGCGAGGCGGCCGACGCGATCGCCCGGCTCGTGCGCTCCTGACCCCCACCCACCCGAGGGAGAGATCCATGACCACCACCACCTACGACGTCCAGGGCATGACCTGCGGCCACTGCGTCGCGTCCGTCACCGAGGAGCTCACCGCGCTCGAGGGCGTCACCGCCGTCGACGTGGACCTCGACGCGGGCGGCACCTCGAAGGTCACCGTCACGAGCGAGGGCCCGCTCGACGCCGAGGCCGTGCGCGCGGCCGTCGACGAGGCCGGCTACCAGCTCGTATGACCCGCGGTGATCATGCAGTCCCGCCACCCGGCGAGGTGGCGGGACTGCACGATCACGCCAGGAGGCGGGTGCGGGGCGAGATCCTCATCGTCCTGGGCCTGTCGCTCGGGCAGTCCGCGGTCTACGCCGTCGTCAGCCTCGTCGCCAAGCTGACCCGCGGCCCGCTGGCGCAGCAGACCGCCACACTCAACCCGTCGCGCAGCGACCGCGAGTGGCTCGACCTCACCTACCAGCTGCTGGGCATCGGCTTCGCACTGGTGCCGGTCGCCCTCGCGCTGTGGCTGCTCAGCGGCTCCGGCGCCGACGCGGCGCGCCGCATCGGGCTCGACCTGCGCTCGCCGGGGCGCGACCTGGCGCTGGGCGCCGGGCTGGCCGCCGTCATCGGCGTCCCCGGGCTCGCCCTCTACGTCGGCGGCCAGGCGCTCGGCGTGACCGCGACCATCGTGCCCAGCGCGCTGAACGCCTACTGGTGGACGGTGCCGGTGCTCGTGCTCTCCGCCGTCCAGAACTCGCTGCTCGAGGAGGTCGTCGCGGTCGGCTACCTCGTCGACCGGCTCGAGCGCCTCGGCTGGGCGGTGCCGGCGGTCATCGCCGCGAGCTCGCTGCTGCGCGCGTTCTACCACCTGTACCAGGGGTTCGGGCCGTTCGTGGGCAACGCCGTCATGGGCGTGCTGTTCACGTGGGTCTACCTGCGCACCCGCCGCGTGATGCCGCTGGTGGTGGCGCACACCGTGCTGGACGTCGTCGCGTTCGTCGGGTACGACCTGTTCGGCGACGCGCTGGGCCTGCCCGGCTGAGCCGGCCTCACACGGTGACGTCGCCGGCCGGCGTCGAGAACGTGACGGACATCAGCCCCGGCTGGCCGTGCGGCGCCACGAAGGTGAAGTCGATGTTCTGCGGCTGGTAGTTCGGGTCCAGGCCCAGCCAGTCGCGTACCCGCGCGGGGTCGCCGGCGATCTCCAGCGACCGGATCCCGACGTCGCCCTTCGCGCCGTTGCTGGGGTGCAGCTCCTCCGGCACGCGCCACTCGATGACGTAGGGCAGCTGCGGGTCGGCCAGGAGGCCCTTGATGCCGATCTGGCGCCAGCGCAGCTCCACGCCGTCCGGGCGGTGCCGGTTGCCGGGCACCGACTCCCGACCCAGGTTCTCCTCGATGCCGGTGATGTCGTCGACCGCCACGACCCAGCCCATCCAGCCGCCGCCGGCCTCGGAGCGGGCCCGCACGGCCTGGCCGAACGGCGCCTTGTCGGACGCCGGGTGGTCCAGCGCCTCGACGACCTCGACGTAGTGGCGGCGTGCCAGCGGGAAGATCAGGTTGCGGGTGCCGAACCGCGGGTGGACGCCGCCGTCGGAGTAGTCGACCCCCAGCGCCTTCTTCAGCCGCTCGGCCGTGGCGTGCAGTCCGTCGCTCTCAGCGGCGTAGGAGACGTGGTCCAGGCGCATGCCAGGCATCGTGGCACACGGCTTCTGGTGCCTTTCGGGCGAGGTGCCTCAGCCCGCGGCCGACGCCTTCGGGGCGGGGACGACGAGGGGCGCGATCTCTTGGGGCACGGGGGCGAGGCCCGGCCCGCCGGCCTCCAGCCACTCCTCGAGCGCGGACGTCGCGTCGTCCCCGGCGAGACGCGAGAACCACACCGGCCGACCGCCGGCCCTACGTCCGCGCGGGCTGGGACGCACCACGACGACGTCCTCCTCGCAGACGTCGAGGCACTCGACGGTCCTCAGCCGGGCGCAGCCGCGGGCTTCCAGCGCCTGCAGGCGGTCGAGCTGGCCCCCGGGACGCGGGTCGTCGGCGCCGAGCGTGTCGCCCACGCAGGACGCGCAGGCGGTCAGGCCGGGGCGGGAGGTGTCGGGCATGGCCGGGCAAGTGTGCGACACGCGCTGCTCAGGTGACCAGTCGACGCCGGGCCCTGCCCGCGGCGTCCAGCGCCGCCGCTCGCAGCATGGTGCCGCGCGGGGCGGTCGCCATCAGGGCGAGCTCGGACGCCGCGCCGCTCGTGCCGTCCAGGAAGCGCAGCACCCGCTGGGGCGGGTTGCGGTCGAAGAGCCGCGCGAAGAACGCCGGCCCGTCGATGCTGCCGTCCGCCAGGCCGCGCAGGACGACGGCGTCCGCCCAGGCGTGGCGGCGCGGATAGGGCCGCGGCGGCTCCGGGTCGTCGTCACCCCGGGCGAGCGCCGACGCGACGTACGAGGCCTGGCGCTGCATCGCCGTGAACGTGTACCCGGTCGACGGCCGCGTGGCGCCCCCGGCCGTGCCGAGCCGGAACACCCGACGACCGGCACGCCGCGCGAACACGGCGTCCGTCATGGCGATCACACCCTGCTCGACGTGCTCGACGTCGAACGGCCGGTCGCCGCCGAGCAGGTGCGGCACGTACGTCTCCAGGGCCCGCGCGTACCCGGCGTCGTCGAGGACGTCGGGCGAGAACTCGGTGTACTCGACGAGCGCCCGGCGCGGGTCGCTGGGCAGGCAGTAGCCGAACGACAGGCCGTGCGGCGGCTGCGGTGTGGTGAAGTCCATGAGCACCGGCAGGTCGGGGTCGAACGTGTCGGCCTCCGCGTGGACGACGAGCCCCCGGAAGTGCTGGAGCAGCGCCGTCGCCCCGCGCCGGAGCGGCGCGGCGGGGCGGGAGTCGTAGACCCAGCGGGCGGTGATGCGATGGCGTGCCGTGGTGACCGTGGCGGCCCGGTCGCCGTCGTCCACGGCCTCCGCCGGCTCGGCGACGTGGACGACGTCGAGGTCGGCGGAGGCGGCGGCCACCAGCGCGTAGTAGTCACCGCTGCGCAGCATCGCGTAGCGCATCGGGTCGAGGTCGAGCACCCGCCGCCGGTGGTCGGCGCCCACGACGACGACCCTCCGCCACTCCCGGTGCAGGGCGGCGTCGGCGTCGCTGCGGCCCTCGTCCCAGAAGCACCACGTGCGGTCGTCGGGCCGCGTGGCCAGCCGGTCGACGGGATCGACGAGGGCCACCGTGACGTCCCGCGGACCGCGCAGCGCCAGCTGGTGCAGCAGGCTGAGGCCGGCCCCGCCCGCACCGACGACGGCCACGTCGACGTCGAGGTCGCTCCCGCCGTCGCCGACGGGCGCGTCACGGTCGAAGGCCACGACGCCCGACCCTACGTGCCGGCCCCGACCCCTCCCACGTGACCGGACGTGCAAGATCACGAAGGGGGTTGGTGAGGGCGGGGGATCTGCAGGTAGCGGGCCGCACGCCGGCGCTCTAGGCGCACCGCGCCAGGGAGACGGCGAAGTCGCCGGCCTCGTCGGTCCACCACGCGGCGAGCGCGAAGCCGGCCGCATCGAGCTCGGCGGCCACCCGGTCGCGCCGGAACTTCGCCGACACCTCGGTCCGCATCTCGTCACCCGCGGCGAAGTCGGCCCGCACCCCGAGCTCGGGGACGTCGATCGCCGTCTCGCGCACCGCGCGCAACCGCATCTCGATCCACTCGTTGTCGGCGTCCCACACCGCCCGGTGCTCGAAGGCGTCGACGTCCACCTGCGCGTCCAGTGTCGTCCGCAGCACCTGCAGCACGTTGCGGTTGAACTCCGCGGTGACGCCGGCCTCGTCGTCGTAGGCGGCGACCAGCCGAGCGCTGTCCTTGACGAGGTCGGTGCCGAGCAGCAGGTGGTCGCCGGGCGCCAGCCACTCGTGGACGCCGGCGAGGAACGCGGCCCGCTCGGCCGGCAGCAGATTGCCGATCGTCCCGCCGAGGAACATCGCCAGCCGACGGCCCTGCCGCGGCAGCAGGTGCAGGTGCCGCTCGAGGTCGGCCACGACCGGCCGGACGTCGAGGGCCGGGTAGTCCGGGCGCAGGGCCTCCGCGGCGCCGAGCAGCGCCGACTCGGAGACGTCGACCGGCACGTAGGTCTCCAACGTCCCCGCCCGGGACAGGGCGTCGAGCACCAACCGCGTCTTCGTCGACGACCCGGACCCGAGCTCGACGACCGTGCTCGCCCCGGTCAGCCCGGCGATGTCGTCGGCTCGCGCCGCGAGCACCTCGGCCTCGCGACGGGTCGGGTAGTACTCGGGCAGGCGGGTGATCTGCTCGAACAGCTCCGAGCCGCGGGCGTCGTAGAAGTACTTCGGCGGCAGTGTCGGCGGTCGGGCGGTGAGCCCCGCGGCCACGTCGCTGCACAGCGTGGCGACGAGGTCGTCGTCGGTCAGGTGGCGCTCGAGGCGGGTGCCGCGCGTCGTGCTGGTCACGCTGTCTCCTCGCGAGGTGCGTCCAGCGGCGTGACGTCCACGCCGCGGTGGTCGGCGACGACGAGGGAGCCGGCCGGCAGGTCCTGCCACCCGGGCTCGTCGTCGAACGGTTCACTCGCCAGCACCGTGCCGCGCGCGTCCCGCCGGACGACGAGGCCCTCGCCGCACGTCGTCCCGGCCAGGGCGCGGCCGTCGGTCGCCAGCAGGGTCAGCCGCGCGACGTCCGGCTCGTCGCAGACGTCGAGGACGGCGCGGACGGCGTGGGCGAGGCCCTCGCCGAGGCCGGCGCCCGTCGTCCAGGCCTCCAGCGCCAACCCGAAGACCACCGCCGAGTCGACCCCCGCACCGACGTCGAGTGCCCCCTGCACACCGGGACCCAGCAACGAGCGCTTGGCCAGCAGGCCGTCCACTCGTCCGTTGTGGCTGAACAGCCACCGCCCGTGGGTGAACGGCGCACAACACGACTCGTCCGTGGCGAAACCCGGTGTCGCAGAACGGACCGATGCCAACAACGCACGCGTCGTCACGGTCGGCGCCAGGGAGGCGAACGACGCGTCGGACCAGATCGGCTGCGCCCGGCGGTAGCGCACCGGCTCGTCCCGCCCGGGCACGTACCAGCCGACACCGAACCCGTCCACGTTGATGGTGCCGAACCGCTGCCGTCGCGGTGCCCACGCCTGCACCTGCAGCGAGTGCGGCGGCGCCAGCAGCAGGGCGTGCAGGGACGCCGGCTCCGCACTCGGAGCGGCCAGCCAGGCGACGTGACGGCACACGGGCTCAGGCGCTCCGCGCGCAGCGGAAACCGGCGAAGATCTGCCGCCGGATCGGCAGGTCCCAGTTGCGGAACGTCGTCCGCACCGACGTGCGGTCCGTCGCCCACGAGCCGCCGCGCAGCACCTTGTAGTCCCCTCCGAAGAACACCTCGGAGTACTCGGCGTACGGGAAGGCGCAGAACCCGGGGTGGCCGGTGAAGTCGCTGCTCGTCCACTCCCACACGTCGCCGAGCATCTGCAACGCGCCGCACGGTGCCGCGCCGTCCGGGTACGACCCCACGGGCGTCGGCCGGAACCGCGCCTGACCGAGGTTCGCCCGACCGTCCACCGGCTCGTCCCCCCACGGCCGGCGCCGTTTCGTGCGGGTCGCCGGGTCCCACGACGCCGCCTTCTCCCACTCTGCCTCGGTCGGTAGCCGCATCCCCCGGAACCGGGCGTACGCGTCGGCCTCGAACCAGCAGACGTGCTGCACCGGCTCGTCGAGCGGCAGCGGCTCCACGCGCCCGAAGCGGCGCCGCAGCCACTGGCCGCCCTCGCGGAACCAGAAGGCCGGTGCCCGCTTGCCGGACTCGCACCGCCACCGCCACCCCCGCGCCGTCCACCACCGCGGGTCGTCGTAGCCGCCGCTGATGACGAAGTCGAGGTAGGCGGCGTTCGACACCGGCGTCGTGTCGATCCAGAACGCCGGGACGTCGACGGACCGCGCCGGCCGCTCGTTGTCGTACGCCCACGGGTCGTCGTCGGTGCCCATCGTGAACGGCCCGCCCTCCACGAGCACCTGCGCGGGCAGGGCCGAGGCCAGCGGCACCGGGCCCGCGTCGTCCCCGCGCGGCAGCACCGGGGCACCCCGCCGCAGCTGGTGCGTCGCGAGCATCGTCTCGTCGTGCTGGTGCTCGTGCTGGACCACCATCCAGTACACGAGCCCGGCGCCGGTCAGCGGCAAGTCGGGCGTCAGCCGCACCGTCTCCAGGGAGTCGAGCACCTTGCGGCGCACCAGATCGATGTACCGCCCGGCCTCGTCGGGTCGCAGCAGCGGCAGCGTGGGACGCTCGGCCCGCGGGTGCTCGAACGCGTCGTAGATGTCGTCGATCTCGGGCCGCATCGGGTCGACGCCGGCGGCCGCGCGCAGCAGCCACAGCTCTTCGTAGTTGCCGACGTGCGCGAGGTCCCACACCAGCGGCGACATCAGCCGGGAGTGCTGCGCGAGCAGCTCGTCGTCGTCCAGCAGCGCCGTCGTCAGGCCGCGGCTGCGCTGCCGAACCCGCTCGAGCTCGGCGGCGGCGGTGTCCTTGAGCGCGTCCTCGGTCAGCACGGGTCCTCCCCGGGGTCGTCGGCGGGGCAGCGGCCCCGGAACGTGAAGCGGTCGGCGAACGCCGCCACCAGGCCGGACGTCGCGGGGTCGGCCCCCAGGCGGGGCAGGGCGTCCAGGGCCGCGGCCAGGCAGGCGGACGCCGCGCGGCCCAGCACCGGGTCGGACGTCGCGCGGCGGGCGGCGACTCCCCACGGGTCGGCGTGCGCCGCGGGCACCGGCGCCGCCGCTGCCCACGCCCGCTCGGAGGCGACGGCGTCCTCGACGAGCGCCACGAGCACCGCCACCGGCACCGGCCACCACCGTGGCGCCTGCGCGTCCAGGTAGCGCACCTCCAGGTACCCGCGCGGACGCACCGGCGGGAACAGCGTGGAGAGGTGGTGGTCGAGGTCAGCGGCCGTCGGCGGCTCGGCCAGCCCGCCGCCGAGCCAGCCGGTGAACGTCACCCCCGGGTCCGCCGTCCACGGGCCGTCGTCCCGGCGCACCGACATGACCGGCGCCGCGACCGCGTGCGCCGCCCACGCGGACACCGGGTCACCCCCGGTCGGGCACGGCTGCCACCGGTCGACGGTCGACCACACGTGCTGCCGCCACGACCGCATCGCCCCGGGCCTGGCGTGCAGCCGCGGCGCGTTCGCGAACGTCGCGGCCAGCACCGGACCCAGCGCGTGCAGCAGCGCCCACCGCCGTCGCACGTCGTCCGCGTCGGCACCGGCGTCGAGGCACACCTGGGTCGCGGCGGTGCTGCACATCATGTGGCGTCCGAGCCCGGGGCGGGCCGCGAAGTACGCCTCCATGGCGTCGTAGCGCGGGGCGTGCAGCAGGCGGCGGGGCGGCCGGTCGGCGTCCGCGGCGCGGGGCACGAGCCGCAGGCCCTCGACGGCCAGCGCACCGGCGAGGTGGTCGACGTCCGCGGCGAGAGCGCTCAGGCAGTCACCGAGACCGGGCTGCGCGGGGATGCCGGTGAAGGGCAGGGAGCTGAGCTCGACCTGGCCACCCGGCTCGGAGGTGAAGGTGCTGCCGCCCGGCAGGTCACCGGCGGCCTCGAGGGCTCGGCGGGACCGTTCGGGCGGGACGGGGAGCGACGGGTCGGACCTGTCGGCGACGAGCCACTCGAGCTCGGCGCCCACCGTGCCCGGAGGGCCCGTCTTGAAGCACACGGCCCCGACGTGGGCATGCACGTCGGCCGCGCTCCGCAGCACGCTTCTGTGCGACGGACCGCTCCGCGGCAGGACCCTCGGGACAGGCACTCCGGGAGATCCTGCCGTGCCCACCGCGATCGCACCACTGGTCGGCAGGTGACGGGAAGTGGAAGGCTGGCGGTCATGCGGATGCGGGTCAGGTCGAGGAAGAAGTGGAACGAGCTGGGCACCGGCGAACGGGTCGGCGTCGTCGCGCTGGCCGCCGTCGAGATGGCCCTCACGACCTGGGCCGGCAGCGACCTCGCCTCGCGCGACGCCTCGCAGGTGCGGGGCCCGAAGTGGCTCTGGAGCGCCGCGCTGCTGGCGCAGCCGGTGGGGCCGGTGGCCTACCTCCTCGCCGGTCGCCGCTGACCGCCCGGCTCGCATGGCGGCATCCGGTGCCGCCGCCTAGCGTTCGCGATGTCACCCCACCCCGATCCCCGAGGAGACTCGATGGCCACGCGCACCTCCACCACCCGATGGACGGGCGACCTGCAGAGCGGCAACGGGCACGTGGAGCTCCGCTCCTCCGGCTCCGGCCAGTTCGACGTCACGTTCCCCCGGCGCATCGGCGAGCCGGAGGGCACGACCAGCCCCGAGGAGCTCATCGCGGCGGCCCTGTCGTCCTGCCTCGCCATGAACTTCACCGGCGTCCTCGGCAAGAACGGCCTGAGCGCCGAGTTCGTCGACGTCCAGGCAGACGTCACCGTCGACCGCGGCGAGGGCGGCCTGACGATCTCCAGCGCGGCGGCCACGATCCGCGCCAAGGTCGACGGCGTCGACGAGGCGAGGTTCGCCGAGCTCGCCCGGCTCGCCCACGACACCTGCCCGGTGAACCGGGCCCTCGCCGGCACCGAGCGCAGCCTCGACGCCCAGCTGCTCTCCTAGCGGATCAGCCGGTCAGCCGGTCCGCCAGCTCGTCGAAGCCCCGGACGACGAGGTCCGGGGCGGCGACGTACCCCGGGTACGGCGAGCCCCCGCGCCGGTCCACCCATGCCGTGCGCAGGCCGGCGCGGGCGGCGCCGTGCAGGTCCCAGGGGTGCACGGCGACCATCAGCAGGTGGTCGACCGGCTCCCCCAGCGCGTCGGCGGCGTAGCGGTACGCGGCAGCGGCCGGCTTCCAGACCCCGGCCCGCTCGACGCTGAGCAGCTGCTCCACCGCGTCTCGCACCCCGCCGCGGGTCAGCAGCCGGTCGGCGACCTCGACCGCCCCGTTGCTCAGCGTCACGACGCGCAGACCGCTGTCCGCCAGGCGCCGCAGACCGCCCGCCACGTCCGGGTGCAGGCTCAGGTCCGTGAAGGCGCCGAGGACGCCGGAGACCCGCTCGTCCACGGTGCCGCTCTCGCCCGCGTCGTGCAGGTAGCCGCGCAGCAACGCCGCGCCGACCTCCCGGAACGTCGCGCTCTCGCCGACCGCGGCGAGCGCGAACCCGTCGCGCAGCACCGAGGCGAACCACGTGGGCGCCAGGGTGCCCGGCAGGCCGGCCCGCTCGAAGGCCTCGCCCAGCGGGGAGAGGTCGGACAGGGTCTCGTTCACGTCGAGGACGACCGCGCGCGGCTGCATGGCACCGACCCTAGGCTCCTGCCATGACGAGCGCCCCCTCTGCCGCCGGTCGTCGTCCCCGGGTGGTCGTGGTCGGTGGCGGCTTCGCCGGCCTGTCCGCCGTCCGCGAGCTCAGCGTCGCCGACGTGGACGTGCTGCTGCTGGACCGCAACCCGTACAACACCTTCCAGCCGCTGCTGTACCAGGTGGCGACCGGTGGCCTGAACCCCGGTGACGTGACCTACGCGCTGCGGGCCTTCGCCGGCCGCTACCGCAACGCCAGCTTCCGGCGCGCCTGCGTGACCGGGATCGACCACGACGCCCGCCTGGTGCACTGCGAGGACGGCACCAGCGAGTCCTTCGACTACCTCGTCCTCTGCCCCGGCGTGACGGCCAACTACTTCGGCGTCCCGGGCGCCGAGGAGCACGCGCAGACCATCTACACGCGACGGTCCGCGATCAGGGTGCGCGACTCGATCCTGTCCAACCTGGAGATGTTCGCCCAGGGCCGCCCGAGCGCCAAGGACCCGGTGACGGTCGTCGTGGGCGGCGGCCCGACCGGTGTCGAGATGGCCGGCGCGCTCGCCGAGCTGCGCAACGCGGCCCTGCCGGTCGCCTACCGCGAGGTCGACCCGGAGCGCGTGCGCGTCGTCCTGGTCGAGATGACGGACACGGTGCTCGGCCCCTTCGCGCCGCGACTGCAGAAGTACACGGCGAAGGAGCTGCGCCAGCGCGGCGTGGAGCTGCGCCTCGGGACGTCGGTCAAGGAGGTCCGCGAGGACAGCGTGCTGCTGTCGGACGGCGAGGAGCTGCGGTGCGCTGCGACCATCTGGGCGACCGGCGTCAAGGTGCACGACCAGGTGGGGCGGTGGGGCCTGCCGCAGGGCAGGGGCGGCCGCATCGTGGTCGGCCCGGACCTGCGCGTGCAGGGCCGCGAGAACGAGTTCGCCGTCGGCGACGTCGCTGCGCCCGAGCAGGGGGCCCCGCCGCAGCTCGCGCAGCCGGCCATCCAGGGCGGCCGCCACGCGGCGATCCAGATCCGCCGCCTCGTCGCCGGCTACCCGACCGAGGAGTTCCACTACAAGGACAAGGGGATCATGGCGACGATCGGTCGCAGCGACGCGGTCGTCCAGCTGCCGTGGGGCCCGAAGTTCGGCGGCTTCGTCGCCTGGCTCGCCTGGGTGGCGCTGCACATCGTCACGCTCGTCGGCAACCGCAACCGCTTCGCCACCATGACGAACCTGTCGGTGCGCTACCTGGCGTGGCCGGGGAGCATGAACGTCATCGTCGGCGACCCGCCCGACTGACCAGGCCTGGAGAGGTCGGCTACGGCCGGAGCGACTGGTGCTCCCGCTCGAGCGCGTAGCCGGCGGCCGGCCGCAGGGCCGTGTGCTCGCGGGCCATGCTGTAGCCGGAGTCCCCGAGCACGAGGTCGCTCCTCACCTGACCGACCTCGAACTCCAGGGCGGCGACCTGGTCCTGCAAGGCGTTCACGTCGTCCGCCAGCGACACCGTGGCGACCGTCAGCCCGGCCGTGACGCCGAGTGCGCCGACGCCGAGAGCTGCCACCGCGACCTTCGTCCTCCGGCTGACGCCGGTCCTGCGCGCCGGCAACCGGGACTCTGCCGGGGCGCGAGGCTGCGGAACCGGAGCCCGCAGCACCGGGGCCTCGTGGCTGAGTGTCATCGTTCCCACCTCCTTGAGAGGAGGGGCCGGACCGGCCGATCCGGTCGGCCCCTGGTCCCACACCCAGACTGCCGTCCCGGCCCCGACCCGCGGTAGTGCCGATGGTCCTCGGAGGTGTAGCCCGCCGAGGACCGGGTAGGGCGTGCTCTGTCGACAGAACCCCACGAGGAGGAGGACGACAGGTGAGCACCATCGAGAAGTCGGTCACCGTGGACGTGCCCGTGCGCACCGCCTACGACCAGTGGACGCAGTTCGAGAGCTTTCCGCAGTTCATGGAGGGCGTGGAGTCGGTCACCCAGCTCGACGACAAGACGCTGCACTGGAAGGCCGAGATCGGCGGGGTCACCCGTGAGTGGGACGCCGAGATCGTGCACCAGGCCCCGGACGAGCGGGTGACCTGGCGCTCCGTCTCCGGCACCAAGAACGACGGCACGGTGAGCTTCACCAGCGAGCCGGGCACGCCCGAGTCGACGCGCGTGACGCTGCGACTCGAGTACGAGCCGGAGGGTGCCGTCGAGAGGGCGGGGGACCTGCTGAACATCGTCGACCGGCGCGTCGAGGGCGACCTCGAGCGGTTCAAGGAGTTCATCGAGTCCCGCGGCACCGAGACCGGCGCCTGGCGCGGCGAGGTGAAGCCGACCGGCGAGGTGCGCAGCTAGCGCGCAGCAGACCCCGACGAGCCCCCGGTCCGCCCGCCGGGGGCTCGTCGGCGTCCGTCAGCCCTGCGGCGCCGGCGCCTTCGGCCGCTGGTCGACGATCCGCCGCATCTTGCCCATCGAGCGCTCGATGCCCTCGGGCTCCACCACCTCGACGGCGACACTGACCCCGATCGTGCTCTTCACCAGGTGCCTCAGCTCTCGGCCGGCCTGCTCCGCCACCGCGCGCTCGGCGTCCGGCCGCCGTTCGACCTTGACGGTCATCTCGTCCATCCGCCCCGGGCGCGACAGCCAGCACTGGAAGTGCGGCGAGAGCGCGGGTGTCCGCAGGATGAGCTCCTCGATCTGCGTGGGGAACAGGTTGACCCCGCGCAGGATGATCATGTCGTCCGTCCGACCGGTGACCTTCTCCATCCGGCGCATCGTGCGCGCCGTCCCCGGCAGCAGGCGGGTGAGGTCGCGCGTGCGGTAGCGGACGACGGGGGTGGCCTCCTTGGTGAGCGTGGTGAAGACCAGCTCGCCCTCCTCGCCGTCGGGCAGCACCTCGCCGGTGATCGGGTCGATGACCTCCGGGTAGAAGTGGTCCTCCCAGATCGTCAGCCCGTCCTTCGTCTCGACGCACTCGTTCGCGACGCCGGGCCCCATCACCTCGGACAGGCCGTAGATGTCGACGGCGTGCATGTCGAGCCGCTGCTCCATCTCGCGCCGCATGTCGTCGGTCCACGGCTCCGCGCCGAAGATGCCGACCTTGAGGGACGTCGAGGCGGGGTCGACGCCCTGCCTCTCCATCTCGTCGATGATCGCGAGCATGTAGGACGGGGTGACCATGATGATGTCCGGCGCGAAGTCGCCGATGAGCATCACCTGCCGCTCCGTCATGCCGCCGGACACCGGGATCACGGTGCAGCCCAGCGCCTCCGCCCCGTAGTGCGCGCCGAGGCCGCCGGTGAACAGCCCGTAGCCGTACGCCACGTGCACCCGGTCGCCCGCCCGGCCTCCGGACGCGCGGATCGAGCGGGCCATGACGTGGGCCCACGTCCGGATGTCCTCGGCCGTGTACCCGACCACCGTCGGCCGCCCCGTGGTCCCGGACGACGCGTGCACCCGGCTCACCTGCTCGCGCGGCACCGCGAACATGCCGAACGGGTAGTTCTCGCGCAGGTCCTGCTTCGTGGTGAACGGGAAGCGGGACAGGTCATCCAGGCTCTGCAGGTCGTCCGGGTGGACACCGGCCGCGTCGAACGACGCGCGGTAGTGCGGCACGTTCTCGTAGGAGTGCCTCAGGCTCCAGCGCAGCCGCTCCAGCTGCAGCGCGCGCAGCTCGTCGACGGACGCTGTCTCGATCGGCTCCAGCTCGCCGGGCTTCGGGCTCAGGTCCAGCACGGATCTGCCTCCTCAGGGTCGTTCAGGGCCGCTCGAGCAGGACCGAGATCCCTTGTCCCACACCGATGCACATGGTGGCGAGCGCGCGTCGGGCGTCCCGATGCTCCAGCTCCAGCGCGGCGGTCAGGGCCAGGCGGGCGCCGCTCATCCCGAGTGGGTGACCCAGGGCGATGGCGCCGCCGTTCGGGTTGACGTGCTCCGCGTCGTCCGGCAGCCCGAGCAGGCGCAGGACGGCGAGGGCCTGGGCGGCGAACGCCTCGTTGAGCTCGACGACGTCAAGGTCGGCGACAGCGAGGCCGTGGCGGCCCAGCAGCTTCTGCGTCGCCGGGGCCGGGCCGATGCCCATGACCCGCGGTGGCACGCCGGCGGTCGCCGCTCCGACGACGCGGGCCAGCGGGGTGAGGCCGTGGCGCTCGACCGCCCGCTCGGAGGCCACGAGCAGCGCGGCCGCGCCGTCGTTGACGCCGCTGGAGTTACCGGCCGTCACCGTGCCGCCGGCCCGGAAGGCGGGCCTGAGCCCCGCGAGCTGCTCCAGCGTGGTCTGCCGCGGGTGCTCGTCGAGCCCCACCACCACCGGGTCGCCCTTGCGCTGCGGAACGGGCACGCCGGCGATCTCGAGGGCGAGCCGACCACTGGCCTGGGCCTTCGCCGTCCGCTCCTGGGAGCGCAGCGCGAAGGCGTCCTGGTCCTGGCGCGAGATGTCGTGCTCGGCGGCGACGTTCTCGGCGGTCTCGCCCATGGAGTCGGTGCCGAAGCGCTCCTCCATCACCGGGTTGACGAACCGCCAGCCGATCGTCGTGTCGTAGACCTGCGGGGTGCGGCCGAACGCCGTCTCGGACTTGGCCATCACGAACGGCGCGCGGCTCATGGACTCGACCCCGCCCGCGACGACCAGGTCGGCCTCGCCGGCGCGGATGCTGCGCGCGGCGACGGCCAGCGCGTCGGCGCCGGAGCCGCACAGCCGGTTCACCGTCGTTCCCGTGACCGTCTCGGGCAGGCCGGCGAGCAGCAGCGCCATGCGCGCGACGTCCCGGTTGTCCTCACCCGCCTGGTTGGCGCAACCGAGGACGACGTCGTCGGTCGCCTCCCAGTCCACGGACGGGTGGCGGTCGGCGAGGGCGCGCAGCACGTGGGCGGCGAGGTCGTCGGGCCGCACCGTGGCGAGCGCGCCCGCGTACCGCCCGATCGGTGTGCGGACCCCGTCGACGAGGTAGGCCTCGGGCATGCTGCGTCCTCCGTGCTGGCGCGGTGCGTGTTCCGACCGAACGGTCGGTTCTATGCTGCCGAGAGTACGGGGCCGGCTCAACCCCCAGCGAGGAGGCGTCCGCCATGCGGGACCGGGCGGTGCGGCGGCGCTACGACGTGTCGTCACTGCTGGACGTCGCCGTGACCGTCTTCATCGATCGCGGCTACGACGGCACGTCGATGGAGCACCTGTCCCGCGCGTCCGGGTTGTCGAAGTCGTCGCTGTACCACCACATCGACAGCAAGGAGCAGCTGCTGCGGATGGCCCTCGACCGGGCCGTCGAGCCGCTGTTCGAGGTGCTCGGGGAGGACGGCGCGACGTCCGGCCGGGCGATCGACCGGCTGCAGCACGTCGTGCGGCGCGAGGTCGAGGTGCTCGCCGAACGGCTGCCGTACGTCACCCTGCTGCTGAGGGTGCACGGCAACACCGCGACCGAGCGGTGGGCACTGGAGCGCCGCCGCGAGTTCGACAAGGTCGTCGCGTCGCTCGTCGCCGAGGCCGCGGCGGACGGCGACGTGCGCGCGGACCTCGATCCCGCCGTCGTCACCCGCCTGCTCTTCGGCATGATCAACTCCCTGGTCGAGTGGTACCGCCCGGCCGGCGCGCACGCCACGCTCGCGCCGTCCGACCTCGCCGACGCCGTCGTCCGCACCGCCTTCGACGGCCTGCGCACCTGACGCCTCGCGGCGACCTCTGGAGGGTTGTGGGGGTCTCACAGGCCGTCGAGACCCCCACAACCCTCCAGAGGTCGTGCGGTTGACCGGTGCGGAGGTGTCGCGGCATCCTAGGACCGACCGTTCGGTCGGTTTTGGTGGCAGGAGGCGACGTGTACGGGAACGACTTCGGCGAGCAGGGCGACGGCCGTGCGGTGTCCGCCGTGCCCGACCAGGGTCCGGACGACGCCCGGGACGCCGACCTGCAGGCCCGGTTCGACGCCCTGGTCGCGGCCGACGAGCGGATCGAGCCGCGCGACTGGATGCCGGCCGGCTACCGCAAGACGCTGATCCGCCAGATCGCCCAGCACGCGCACTCCGAGATCATCGGCATGCAGCCCGAGGGCAACTGGATCACGCGAGCCCCGAGCCTGCGCCGCAAGGCGATCCTCATGGCCAAGGTGCAGGACGAGGCCGGTCACGGGCTGTACCTCTACAGCGCCGCCGAGACGCTCGGCGTCGACCGCGCCGAGCTGCTCGACCTTCTGCACGCCGGTCGCCAGAAGTACTCCTCAATCTTCAACTACCCGACGCTGACGTGGGCCGACATGGGCGCCATCGGCTGGCTCGTGGACGGCGCGGCGATCGTCAACCAGCTGCCGCTGTGCCGCTGCTCGTACGGTCCGTACGCGCGCGCGATGGTGCGCATCTGCAAGGAGGAGTCGTTCCACCAGCGGCAGGGCTTCGAGCTGCTCCACACGCTCAGCCACGGCACGCCCGCCCAGCACGAGATGGCGCAGGACGCGGTGAACCGCTGGTGGTGGCCGTCGCTGATGATGTTCGGCCCGCCGGACGACGCCTCCCCCAACAGCGCGCAGTCGATGGCCTGGGGCATCAAGCGGCACAGCAACGACGACCTGCGCCAGCGCTTCGTCGACATGACGGTGCCGCAGGCGCAGGTGCTCGGCCTGACCCTGCCGGACCCGGACCTGCGCTTCGACGAGGAGTCGGGCCACTGGCGGTTCGGCCCCATCGACTGGGACGAGTTCTACGCCGTCCTGAAAGGCGACGGCCCCTGCAACGCGCAGCGGACGGCGACCCGCCGCCGGGCCCACGAGGACGGCGCGTGGGTGCGCGAGGCGGCCACCGCCTACGCCGCCAAGCAGCAAGCCCGCCGCCGGGAGGCCGTGGCGTGACCGAGCAGGACTTCACCGCCGAGGGCGGTCACGGCGCCGTGCCGACCCGCGGCGTGCCCGCCGAGGAGCCCGGCCACGCCGCCGCCCGCCGCGACTGGCCTCTGTGGGAGGTGTTCGTGCGCCCGCGCCGCGGACTGTCGCACGGCCACGTCGGCTCGCTGCACGCGCCGGACGCCGAGATGGCCCTGCGCAACGCCCGCGACCTGTACACCCGCCGCGGCGAGGGCGTGAGCATCTGGGTCGTGCCGGCGTCGCAGATCACCGCGAGCAGCCCGGACGAGAAGGACGCCTTCTTCGACCCGGCCGCGGACAAGGTCTACCGGCACCCCACGTTCTACGACATCCCCGACGAGGTGCAGCACCTGTGAGCGCCGTCCGGCCGACCGCGGCGACGCAGGCCCTGCCCGCCCTCGCGCGCTACGCCCTCGCGCTCGGGGACGACGCGCTGATCCTGTCCCACCGCTGCGCCGAGTGGATCGCGCACGCCCCCGAGCTCGAGGAGGACGTGGCGCTCGCCAACATCGGGCTCGACCTGCTCGGCCAGGCCCGCATGCTGCTGACCTACGCGGGGGAGGTCGAGGGTGCCGGCCGCGACGAGGACGACCTCGCCTACCTGCGCGAGGAGCGCGACGTCCTCAACCTGCAGATCTGCGAGCGGCCCAACGACGACTTCGCCGTCTCGACGGCGCGCCTGCTGCTGTTCTCGCTCTACGCACGGGGCCTCTTCGCGCAGCTGTCGGCGAGCCGGGACGAGCGGCTGGCCGCGATCGCCGCGAAGTCGCTCAAGGAGGTGGCCTACCACGTCGACCACGCCTCGGCGTGGGTCGTGCGGCTCGGGGACGGGACGGCCGAGAGCCACGCCCGCATGCGGGCCGGCCTGGAGCAGATGTGGCCCTACGTCGACGAGATGTTCGACGGCTCGTGGATCGACCCCGCACTCCTGGCCGACGGCGTCGCGGTGGACGTCGCGGGGCTGCGGCCGGAGTGGGACGCGGACGTCGAGCGCGTTCTCGCGGAGGCGACGCTCGAGCGCCCGACGGCCTCCTTCACCGCGACCGGTGGACGCCAGGGCGTGCACACCGAGGCGCTCGGCTACCTGCTGGCCGAGATGCAGCACCTGCACCGCTCGCACCCGGGGGCCACGTGGTGACCGCCGTGACGTCCCGGGTGGACCGCGCGCGCGAGGTCGCCGGCGCCGTCCCCGACCCCGAGGTGCCGGTGCTGACCATCGCGGACCTGGGCGTGCTGCGCGACGTCGCGGTGGACGACGACGGCCGCGTCGTCGTCACGGTCACGCCGACGTACTCAGGCTGCCCGGCGATGGACGCGATCCGCGCCGACGTCGTGTCGGCCTTGCGGGAGAACGGGTTCGAGGACGTCGAGGTACGCACCGTGCTCGCGCCCGCCTGGACGACGGACTGGATGAGCGACGAGGGACGCCGCAAGCTCACCGAGTACGGCGTCGCGCCTCCGGCGCAGCGCCCGGCGGGCAGCCCCGTCCCGGTGGCCCTGTCGGTGCGCTGCCCGCGCTGTGGGTCGCCCGACACGCGGGAGCTCTCCCGGTTCGGCTCGACGGCGTGCAAGGCGCTCTGGCAGTGCCGTTCCTGCGCGGAGCCGTTCGACCACTTCAAGGCGATCTGAGATGACGACCACCGCCACGGGGACCACCGCGACGCACGCCCAGGTGGCGGCGTCCCGCGGGCACTCGGTCTTCCACCGGCTGAGGGTCGCGGACGTCGAGCAGCTCACCGACGACGCCGTGGCCATCACCTTCGCGGTGCCCGAGGAGCTGCGAGAGGCGTTCTCCTACGACCCCGGCCAGCACCTGACGCTGCGCGCGACCATCGACGGCGAGGAGGTGCGGCGCAGCTACTCGATCTGCTCCGCGCCGTCCGAGCACCGGCTGCGGGTCGCCGTGAAGCGCCTCGAGGGCGGCGCCTTCTCCGGTCACGCCCACAGCGAGCTGCGGACCGGTGACGTCCTCGACGTCATGACGCCCGCCGGGCGCTTCGGCGTCCGGCTCGACCCCGCGAGCGCCAAGCACTACGCCGCGGTCGTCGCGGGCAGCGGCATCACGCCGATCATGTCGATCCTGCGAGCCGCGCTCGAGACGGAGCCGGCCAGCCGCTTCACCCTCGTCTACGGCAACCGGACCACCGGGTCGGTGATGTTCCTCGAGGAGCTCGCCGACCTCAAGGACCGCTACCCCGACCGGCTGCACCTCGTGCACGTGCTCTCCCGGGAGCCGCAGGAGGCAGAGCTGCTGCACGGCCGCATCGACGAGCAGAAGCTGACGGCGATGCTGGACACGCTGGTGCGCCCGGAGGACGTGGACGAGTGGCTGCTGTGCGGGCCCTTCGAGATGGTGCAGCAGGTGCACGCCACCCTCGTCGCGCGCGGCGTCCCCAAGCCCGACATCCACCTCGAGCTGTTCCACGTCGAGGGCGAGGCGCCGCGGATGTCGCGGCGGGTCGCCGGCGACAGCGAGGACACCGGCAGCGAGGTGACGATCCGGCTCGGCGGACGGACGACGACGTTCGCGATGCCCGAGGAGGGCTCGATCCTCGACGCGACCCTCGCCGTCCGGAACGACGCGCCCTACGCGTGCAAGGGCGGGGTGTGCGGAACCTGCCGGTGCCGGCTGGTCGAGGGGGACGTCGAGATGGCGCGCAACTACGCACTCGAGGACTCCGAGATCGAGGCGGGCTTCCGGCTGGCGTGCCAGTCCGTGCCGACGACCCCGAGGGTCGTCCTCGACTTCGACGCCTGACCCGCGGTGGCCGAGGGTGAGGGTCAGCCCTCGACGACGGACGTCGGCGCGCCGTGCACCGCGGGGATGCGGCCGAGGCGGCCGGCCTGGAAGTCCTCGAACGCCTGCACGACCTCGGCGCGGGTGTTCATCACGAACGGTCCGGCCCAGGCGACGGGCTCGCGGATCGGGCGACCGCCGAGCACCAGCACCTCGAGGTTCGGCTCGGCGAGCGGCTGGGACGTCGCCGCGGCGACGGACAGCGACTCCCCGTGCCCCAGGACGGCGAGCTGGCCCTTGCGCACCGGGTGGCCGTTCGGCCCGACCGTGCCCTGGCCGGCGAGCACGTAGACCAGGGCGTTGAAGTCGGCACGCCACGGCAGGGCCAGGCGCGCACCCGGGCTCACCGTCGCGTGCAGCATCGTGATCGGCGTCGTGGTGGCCCCCGGCCCGCGGTGCCCCGCCACGTCACCCGCGATGACGCGGACGAGCGAGCCGCCGTCGTCCGAGCTCAGCAGGGCCGACTCGCGGCCGCGCAGGTCCTGGTAGCGGGGCTTGGCCCACTTCTGGGCGCGCGGCAGGTTCACCCACAGCTGGACGCCGTGGAACAGCCCGCCGCTCGTGACCAGGGCCTCCGGCGGCTTCTCGATGTGCAGCAAGCCGCTGCCGGCCGTCATCCACTGGGTGTCCCCGTCGGTGATGACGCCGCCGCCGCCCTCGGAGTCGGCGTGCTCGAAGGTGCCGTCGATGATGTAGGTGACGGTCTCGAAGCCGCGGTGCGGGTGCCACGGCGTGCCCTTGGGCTCACCCGGGGCGTACTCGACCTCGCCCATCTGGTCCATGTGGATGAACGGGTCGAGGTCGCGCAGGTCGACGCCCGCGAAGGCCCGGCGCACCGGGAAGCCCTCGCCCTCGAAGCCGCTCGGCGCGGTCGTGACGGCGCGCACCGGGCGCTCGGAGGTCACCGCCGGGTCCACCCGAGGGATGCGCGGCAGCACCGTGATGTCGGGAACGGTGATCGCGGGCATGGTGTCGACCCCTCTCAAGTACTTGCGATTTCAACCATCGTTCTCAACCATCGCGCTCGTCAACCCATTCCCGACAGCGCACAAGAAGCGGGCTTCTTTCGCCTATTCACGCCGGATGAGCGCAGAAAGCCCGCTTCTTGCGAGGTGGTGATGGCGCAGGGGCTGGCAGCATCGGGGGATGGTGCAGTCGGTGGAGCTCCTCCTGGACGACGCGACCGACCTCGCCGTCCGCCGCCAGTGGACGGCGCTCGGCGACGCCGGCCTGCCGAGCCAGGGGCGGCACACCGGCCCCTCCAACCGGCCGCACGTGACGCTCGCGGTGGCGGGCTCCGTCCCGGACGTCGTCGAGGCGGCCCTGCCGGACGCCGTCCGGGGGCTGCCGCTCGACGTCCTGCTCGGCAGCCCTGTCGTCTTCGGCGCGCCCGGCCGGCGGATCCTCGTGCGCCTCGTCGTCCCGTCCCGCGAGCTGCTGGCGCTGCAGGCGGTGGTGGCGGGCACGATGGCCGGCTGCCCCGGCCTGGTCGCGCAGACGACGCCCGGCCGCTGGACGCCGCACGTGACCCTCGCGCGCGGCCTCACCGACGCGCAGGTCGGCGAGGCGCTGACCCGCCTGGGCCGGGTGCGCGACCTGGACGGCCGGGCGGTCGCGGCGCGGCGCTGGGACGGGCAGGCGCGACGGGAGTGGCCGCTCGGCGGGCCGTGACCGGTGAGCGCGCGTCAGCGCGTCACCTCCAGGACGCCGTGGGCGCCCCTCTCGGCGTCCACCATCGCGTGGGTCACGAACGGGTAGCGCCCCGCCTCGGGGAACGTCAGCTCGACGAACCCGCCCTGCGCGGGGACCAGCGGCAGCACCTGCGCGCCGCCCGGACCGGGACGCAGCGTGTAGTCGCCCTCGGTCCACACCGTGTCGAACTGCCCGCCGACGACGTGGAAGGCGCTGCCCCGCTGCGGTCCGGCGGCGAGCACCCACAGGCGCACCCGCTCGCCGACGCGCGCGGTCAGCGGCTCGTGGTCGTACTGGTTCGCGTAGCCGTTGAAGACCACGTGGTCCGGCCGCTCGGCCGCCAGCTTGTCGGCGTCCGCGACGCCGTCGTCGGCACCGAGGTAGACCTCGGACTGCACGAGCAGGTACTCGCGGTCCACCGGCGCCAGGTCGGGCGGGTCGACGACGACGGCGCCGAACATGCCGTTCGCGATGTGCAGCGACATCGGCATCGTCGAGCAGTGGTAGAGCCACACCCCCGCACGGGTCGCGGTGAAGCGGTACGTGAGGCGCTCGCCCGGCGGGATGGTGCGCATCGGTCGGTCGGGTGCGAGCGCACCGGAGTGGAAGTCGATGGAGTGCCCGATCGTGCCGTCGTTGACGAGCGTGATCTCGAAGACGTCACCGACCGTCCCGCGCAGCGTCGGGCCAGGCGCCGTGCCGCCGAAGGTCCACAGCGTCTGCGTGACGCCCGGGGCCACCTCCCGCTGCACCTCCTGCACCGTGAGCGTCATCTCGTGCACGGTGCCGGACGGCGCGGGAGCGAGCCGGGCGTCGTGGGCGGGCTGCGTCGGCTCCCGGGCCGAGGAGTGGTCCTGCGCCGTCGTGGCGCCGCCCACCGTGCGCACCTGCAGGACCATGCCCATCTGCCGGTGCCCGGCGACCGAGCACCAGCCCTCCAGGCCGGCGGCCACCACGCCGGCGTCCAGCGTCGCGCGCTCCCCCGGCGCGAGGCGCGCTGTGCGGGAGCCGTTCTCGAGCACGAGGTCGTGCCGGTCGTCGCCCGTGTTCTGCAGGACGACGACCAGCCGGTCACCCGCGGGCACCTCGACGACGTCCGGCACGAAGCGCATGCCCTCGACGCGCACCTCGACGGTCGTCGTGCCACCGGTGGCGGCGACCGCGGACGACGCCGGCCTGACGACGCCCGCCGCCGCGGGGTCGAGCGCGACACCCCCCGCCGTCGCGAGGACGACGGCCGACAGCCCGGCCGCCACCGACCCGGCCCGCACCGCGGTGGAGGGCCGTGGTCCCGCCGCCAGCGGCGGACGGCCGGCGCAGCGGCGCGCGACCAGCACCGCGCGCAGCAGAAGCGGCAACACCGCGGCGAGCGCGACCAGCACCACCATCGAGACGAGCACCCGCACGAGACTCGGCACGGGCAGCACGCAGATCAGCAGGCCCACGTTGACGGCCGTCACGCGCGCCCCACCGCCACGGGCCAGCTCCGCGGACGTCGCGCGCAGCACCGACGGCCCGCCTCCGAGCACCACCGGCACGAGGTAGGCGAGCGCACCAACCAGCACCTGCGCCGCGAACCCGACGAGCAGCGGCGCGGTGAGCCACGAGAGCCGCTCGCCCGCCGCCGGCCAGTCGGGCGCGGTCACCAGCCCGGCGGCGAGGGCGACGAGAACACCGACGAGCCAGGCCACTCCGGCCAGCACGGAGGCCGTCGGCATCTCGACCGGTGCCTTGCGCCGCACCTCCTCGACGTGCGGGGCGGCGACCACGCCGACCCCGACCAGGAACAGCACGAGGCCGGCGGACGTCGCGATCAGCCCGCCGGCCAGCGCCCCGGCGGCCGCGACGACGACGCCCGCGACGAGAACCGGAAGTGCCTGCCGCGCACGGCGTTCCGCTGCATCGGCAGCCCGGGTGCGCAGCATCGTCGGCCACAGGGTGACGAGGGTCCCGAGGACGGTCAGGCCGATCCACCCGAGCACGTTGAGCGCGGCGTGGGCGACGACGAGCCGGGCGTGCACGGCGTCCGACAGGTCACCGCGGGCCATCGTGACGCCGAGCACGACGCCCGCCGGCAGGGCCAGACCGGCCGCGACGTAGTAGCGCACGGTCACCCCGAAGCGCGACGGCAGCGCGCGGCGCGCCCGCGAGACCAGGGCGACCGCGTGCCAGACCGCGACCGCCGCCACCATCGCGCCACCGACCGCGACGGGCCACCAGGCCGAGGTCACCATGCCGGCGACGACCGCGATCGCGCCGGCGTTGAAGCACACCAGCCGCGCGGCCTGGCCGCGGCGCACGACGTCCGCGCGCAGCCGCAGCAGCGCCGCCGCGAAGTGCCAGCTCCACACCAGGACGGCGTTGCTCACCGCACCCAGCACCAGCAGGTGCACCAGCAGCCAGTGCGACGCCGGCACCACGGGGTGCACGAACGTCACCACCACGGTGGCCACCAGCCACACCGCCACGACGGCGCCGGTGCGCAGGTGCCAGGCCGTGCGGTTCACGCCGTCACCTCCACGGGCCGCGGCACCGCCGCGGCGGGTCGTCGGGCGGTGGCGGCCGACCAGGCGGCCACGGCGACGAAGGCCAGCACCGCGACGACGTTGAGCAGTCCGCCGGCCTGCCAGGCCCAGCCGACGTCCCGCGCGTCCCCCACGGCGAGGCGGAGCACCAGCGACGCGTGCAGCAGCACGGCCGGCCCGTACATCGCCGGCCGGTACGGCAGCGGCCGACGGAGCACCGCGGGCAGGATCACCGGGGCGTGCGCCATCACCATCGACAGCACGAAGCCGAGGAAGACGGCGTGCACCAGGGCGTCGTACGCCGCGCCGTCCACCGGGGGGCCGGCCAGCAGCCACACGGACGCCGCCACCCCCAGCCAGGCGTACCCCGCGAGCAGGCAGGCGGCCATGAACCGCGGCAGCCCGCGCGACCGCACCGTGCGCCGCGCGACGTCGTAGCGCGCGAGCCAGGCCACGAGTGCGAGCACCGAGGCGCCCAGCAGCGCCGACCCGGCCGCCGGCCACAGCAGGGCGGCCACGACCCCCACGACCACGGCGACGGACGCCGCCACCGCGAGCCCCTCGCCGCCGCGGGCGAGTATGCCCACGCGGGCCAGCTCGACCCGTTCGCCGGCGATCGTCAGCACGAGGAAGCCGGCGAGCCACGGCAGCAGGGCGGGCACCGGCACGCCGGCCGCCCACAGCAGCGCGCCGCCGACGCCGAGCACCGCTCCGAGCGCCTGGACCACGACGGCGGCGGCCGCCTGGCGCCGCCAGAGCGGCACGTAGACGGCCGTCAGCACCGCCGTCCCCGCGACGAGCAGCCACGACCCGACCGCCACGGGGAGCGGCGACACGAGGGCCAGCCCGCCGGCTCCCAGGCCCGCGGGGGCCGCGAACCCCCAGGAGCGGCCGAGCGCGACCGCCCGCTCCAGCGCGACCAGCGTGCCGACGAACCCGAGCACCAGCAGCACGCCGTGGACGTCGGGCAGCCGGTCGACCCGCAGCGGTGCCGGCAGGTCGAGCAGCAGGAGGGCGGCGTCCAGGCCGAGCAGCAGGCTCAGCCCCGCCGGCAGCAGCAGCGTCACCCGCACGTCAGCTCCTCGTGAGCAGCCGCAGGCGGCAGGCGCCGGGCTCGGCGAAGGGGACGAGCTCGGTGCGCTCGGGGTCGCCGCCGTAGACGTCCATCGCCCCGCGGACGATGCCGAGGTGCACCTGGCACACGACGTCCGGGTGGCGGACGGCGGCGTCCAGCAGGGGGCAGCGGCGCAGGGCGACGGACGTCGCCCGGGTGTCGGCGTCCGGGGCGAAGCCGAGACCGTCGAGCAGGGAGACCACCCGGCGGCGGGCGGCCGTCGCCGTCGCCTCCCGGTCGGCGCCGGCCGCCATCTCGCGGCCCCACGCGCGGCCGGCCTCGCGGGCGTCCCCGACCGGGTCGGCGCTCGTCCGGGCGATGTGGGCGGCCAGTGCTCCGGCCAGCCCGGCGTACTCGCGCACCCGCGGGTCGGGCTCGGGCCGGCCGGGCGCGGCCGAGTACGTCCAGGCGGGGCGCCCCCGGCCAGTGCTCGAAGCCCTGCCGCGGACGGCCAGGCCGCGGTCGACGAGGGAGTCCAGGTGCTCGCGGACCGTGTTGGGGTGCAGCCCCAGCTCGTCGGCCAGCGCCGCGATCGTGGCCGGCTGGTGCCTGTCCTGCAGCCGCTCGAGCACGGCGGCGCGCTGCTCCGACAGCGGGACCCCGGCCCGTACCGGCAACGGCCCGAGACGCCTGTTGTTTTCCACGGTGACTACTGTAGTAAATACCTGGCAGGGGTGGCCATCGCCCCGCCCGACGAGAGGAGCCGTCCCGTGACCGCCCACCCCACCACCGACGTCCACGTCGCGTCGTCCGCCGACGACGCCCGAGCGGTCGAGGCCGTCAGGGCCCACCACGCCGAGCTGGCCGGCCGGCTCCGCGTCCACGTCGAGGCACTGCTCGTGTCCGCGCGTGGCACCGACTTCGAGGCGGCCCGCCGGCGCGCCGTCGAGTTCTGCACCAGCGACCTCCTGCCCCACGCGCGGGCCGAGGAGCAGGCGCTCTACCCGGCCGCCGCGGCGTCCGAGCGCGCCCGGCTGCTCGTCGACGGCATGACCGACGAGCACCGCGTCATCCTGCGTCTGGTCGACGAGGTGCGCGGCCTCGCCGAGCCGGTCCGCGCCGCGGCGGCCGCCTACGCGCTGCGCGCGCTGTTCGAGGCGCACCTCGCGAAGGAGAACGACCTGCTGCTGCCGGTCGTCGCGCAGGACCCCTCGGTCTCACTGGCCGGGGTGCTCGAGGGGATGCACGAGCTGCTCGGTGGGCACACCGAGCCGGCCGACGCGCCCGGCGACGCGCACGGCCACGGTGCCTGCGGCTGCGGCGAGACCGACTCGGGCGTACCGGAGCTCGACGTCCGCGCCGTCCCGCACGCCATCCGGCACGCGACGGTCTTCGGCGCGTTCGACGCCGTCCCGCCCGGCGGGTCGCTCGTGCTCGTCGCGCCGCACGACCCGCAGCCGCTGCTGCGCCAGCTCGCCGAGCGCACCGGCGGCCGCGTCGACGTGACGTACCTGGACCGCGGCCCCGAGGCGTGGCGACTGCAGCTGACGAGGCACTGACGTGTGCTCCTACTGCGGGTGCCGGTCGATCTCGGTGATCGGCCGGTTCTCCGCCGAGCACGACGACATCGTCAACGCCGCGGGGCTGCTGCGGCGGGCCGCCGCGCGGGGCGACGTCGACGCCGTCCGCGGCCTGGCTCGCGACCTGGGCCGGCTGCTCCACCCGCACACCGAGGGGGAGGAGCGCGGGCTGTTCTCCGAGCTGCGGGCGGACCCCGACTTCGCCGAGCACGTCGAGGCCCTCTGCGCCGAGCACACCGATCTCGACGCGCGACTGGACGCCGTGGCCGCCGGAGACCTCGCGGGCGTCGACGAGCTGGTCCACCGGCTGCGGCGGCACATCGACCGTGAGGAGAACGGTCTCTTCCCGGCCGCCGCGGTCGCCCTGGACGGCGACGCGTGGGAGCGCGTCCTCGCGCGGGCGGCGGCGCCGGCCTCGCCCTAGGGTCCCTCCCGTGGCGCGGTACGTGGCGGTCGTGGGGCCCGGCGAGGCGTCGGCCGACGACCTCGCCGTGGCCCGGCAGGTGGGCGTGCTGCTCGGCCGTGCCGGCGCCGTCGTCGTCACCGGCGGGCTCGGCGGCGTGATGTCCGCCGCGTGCGAGGGCGCCACGTCGGTGGGCGGGCTGACGGTCGGGCTGCTGCCCGGCGACGACCGGGCCGCGGCGAACCCGTTCGTGCGCGTCGCCGTCCCGACCGGGCTCGGCGAGGCGCGCAACGCCCTCGTCGTCCGCTGCGCCGATGCCCTCGTGGCGGTCGGCAGCAGCTGGGGGACGCTGAGCGAGGTGGCACTGGCCTGTCGCCGCGGCGTGCCGGTCGTCGCCCTCAGCGGGTGGAGGGTGCTGGACGTCGACGGTCGGGAGGTTCCCGGCGTCCGGCGGGCGGACTCGGCCGCCGACGCGGTGCGGCTCGCGCTGCGTGACTGAGCTGGGCGGCTGAGCTGGGCGCGGCTCGACCGGCACCATGGGCGCGTGGAGCTCGTCATCGCGCGCAACCCGGACGAGGGCTCGAGCCTGCCGTACCTCCTGCGGCTGCCGCTGGGGCGCGGGATGGTGTTCCGGGTGCGCGACACCTGGCCGCGCACGACGGCCGTGTACTGCCACCTGGTCCCGGAGTCGGAGTGGCCGGTCGAGCCGGACGTCGTGGAGCGGGTGCCGCTGCGGTCCTGCGTGCGCCGTGGCGCGGCCATCGACCTCGTGCTCGACCGCGGCCGCGAGAACCGCTCGCAGATCGTGTTCACCCGCGCCCGAGGACGCGAGGTGGTGTTCTGGCAGTCGGCGAGGACGCGCAAGAAGGCGCGGCCGGACGTCCGGACGCCGACGGCCCGGGCGGCCGGCCTGGCCACCCTGGAGGTGGTCGTCGACTCCCACGAGCGGTACCCCTACCGCTTCGCGTCGCAGCAGGTGACCGTGTCGCGGCGGGCGCTCCCGTGCGGCGACTACGGCACCGTCGTCGGAGGACGGCTCGTCGCCTCGGTGGAACGGAAGTCGTTGCCGGACCTCGTCTCCAGCCTCACCTCGGGACGTCTCGGGCACGCGATGGGCGAGCTCGCCGCCCTGCCGCGGGCCGCCGTCGTGGTGGAGGACCGCTACTCGCAGGTCTTCGCCCAGACCCACGTGCGGCCGGCGGTGGTCGCGGACGGGCTCGCCGAGCTGCAGGTTCGCTGGCCCGGCGTGCCGGTCGTGTTCTGCGAGACGCGGTCTCTCGCCGAGGAGTGGACGTACCGCTACCTCGCCGCGGCGCACCAGTGGGCGGCGTCAGAGCCCGCGGTGCTCGCCGTCACCGGGCTGGACGACGACCCCCTGGCCGCCGCGCCGTCCTCGCCGGAGCCGTCGACCGCCGAGGTGCGGGCGTGGGCGGTGGCCGCCGGGATCGCGGTGTCCGACCGGGGACGGCTGCGCCCGGAGGTGTGGCAGGCCTGGCGCGACGCGCACGGGCGTCGGGACGCCGGCGGCTGAGCGGTGTGCCGTCATGATGAGCGGCACCACGCGACAGAGGAGCACAGCCGTGAGCATCCCGTTTCCTCGTACCGCAGTTCTTCGTCAAGCAGCGGATCACCGTGATGGTCAACCGCTACGAGATCCTCACCGCGAACCCGGACGGCACCGAGGGGCGGCTGCTGGCGTTCGCCGAGCAGCGGCGGATGACGCTCAAGGAGGAGGTGAGCTTCTACACCGACGAGACCAAGAGCCGCCGCGCGTTCTCCTTCAAGGCGCGGCAGCGGCTCGACGTCCACGCCCAGCACGACGTGCTCGACGAGAACGGCGTCGTCCTGGGCTCGTTCAGCAAGAAGTTCGGCGCCAGCCTGGTGCGCTCGACCTGGACGCTGTCCGCGCCGGGTGTCGAGGCCACCGGCCGGGAACGCCGCCCGGTGATCGCGGTGCTCCGGCGCGTCTGGGACTTCATCCCGCTCGTGGGTGACATCTGGGTGCCCTTCGTCTTCCACTTCGACTTCGTCGACGACCGCACCGGGCAGACCGTGCTGGTCAGCGAGCGGCGCAAGTCGATCCGGGACCGGTACACCGTGACCGTCCCCGACGCTCGCCTGGACTTCCGGGTCGCGGCCTCCATGGCCGTCGCCCTGGATGCGCTGCAGAGCCGCTGAGCGCGGCGACCCGCGGCGCCGAGTCGGTGTCGGACCCTGCCCGTACCGTTGTTTTCGAACACCAGTTCGAGAGCGGAGGTCGTGATGGGACCGGTCGAGGACGCCGAGGCGCTCCCAGCCCTGGAGCAGGTGGAGGCGGAGCTGTGCACCCTCGCCGGTCAGATCGCCGCGGCGACGTGCCGATTCCTCGTGCTGCTGGGGGACTTTGACGCGCGGGAGGGCTGGGCGGGGTGGAACGTCCGGTCGTGCGCGCAGTGGCTGTCGTGGCGGTGCGGGCTCGACCTGCGGACGGCGCGGGAGTACGTCCGCGTCGCGCGGGCGCTGCGCGAGCTACCGGTGACGCGGGACGCCTTCGCGGCAGGTCGCGTGTCGTACTCCAAGGCGCGGGCGATCAGCCGGGTAGCCACACCCCACACCGAGGCCGACCTGGTCGACGCGGCACTGCACGCCCCGGCCTCCCAGATCGAGCGGCTGACCCGCGGCCTGAAGACCGTGGAGCGGATCGCGGCCAGCGACGCGGCGGCCGCGCGCGGTGAGCGGCCCACGGCGGAGCCGTCGCTGCGGTGGCAGTGGGAGGACGACGGGACGCTGTCGGTGTGGGGGCGGCTTCCCGCCGAGCAGGGCGCCGCTCTGCTGGCTGCCCTCAGCCGGGCCGAGGAGGTGAGGACGGGACGTGGTTCCGCGGAACCGCCGGACCAGGCGGACGGTTCCTCGGCGGCCGCTGTTCCGCGGAACCGCGGCGACGTGAACCCTCGACCACCGGCGAACGCAGCCCCGGCTCTGGTGACGATGGCGGCCATGGTGCGCGACCAGGTGCCGGCGCCGCGGCACGCGCCGGTCGCTGACGTCGTCGTGCACGTCGCCGCCGCGACCGTGGCGCAGAAGGGCGCGTCCGGCGAGGCGTTGCCGGGCCTGCGGCTGGTGGGTGGGCGGCTGGACGAGGGTCCCGTGCTCGACCGGAGCGTGCTGGACCGGCTGGTGTGCGACGCGCGCATCCGGGTCACCGTGTACGGATCCGACGGCCGCACGCTGGACATGGGCCGGCATCGGCGACGCCCGACGGCGGCGCAGAAGACCGCGCTGTGGCACCGCGACCGCGGCTGCGCCGTCCCGGGGTGCACGCGCACCCGGTTCCTGCACGCCCACCACGTGCGGCCCTGGTCGCGAGGCGGAGCCACCAGCCTCGACAACCTGGTGCTGCTCTGCGGCGAGCACCACCGGGCCCTGCACGACGGCGGGTTCTCCGTCGTCGCCCTGGGTCGGCAGCGGTTCCGCTTCCACGGGCCCGGCGGCGCGCACTACCCCGAGGCGCCACCGATCCGCGGCACCGCTGGCGGCGTCACTGCTGCCTTCGACACGATCGGTCCGCAGACGATCGAGCCCGACTGGGCCGGTCACGACCTCGACCTGCACCACGCCGTCGCCACCTACCTCCAGTCCTGGGAGCTCGCGGCGCAGCGCCGCGGCTGACCCGTCCGGCGCCGTGACCGTCCGAGCGGCGTGGCAGGCTTCCGCCGTGCCCGTCGAGCTCCCCGAGCTGCTCGTCGCCGACGCCGGTGCGTGGCGGCGTTGGCTCGCCGACCACCACACCCAGCCGGACGGCGTGTGGCTGGTGCTCGCGAAGAAGGGGACGACGACGCCGACGTCGCTGACGTACCAGCAGGCGCTCGAGGGCGCGCTGTGCTTCGGCTGGATCGACGGGCAGGTTCGCCGGCGCGACGCGGCGACGCACATGGTCAGGTTCACTCCGCGCCGGCCACGCAGCGCGTGGTCAAGGCGCAACGTCGGCATCGTGGAGCGCCTCGTCGCCGAGGGACGCATGCAGCCGGCCGGGCTCACGCAGGTGGAGCTGGCCCGAGCCGACGGCCGGTGGGACACCGCCTACGACGGCTCCGCCACCGCCCAGGTGCCCGAGGACCTGGCTGCCGCGCTGGCGGCGCAGCCCGCCGCCCAGCGGCTCTTCGCCGA
>JBKHXE010000026.1:0-58944 GCA_046566185.1 Actinomycetes bacterium
ATGGCGTGCGTGCGGGCGAAGGTCTGCCACGGGTCCTCCTGCGTCGCCTTCAGCGACAGGGAGACACGCTCGCGGTCGAAGTCGACGTCGAGCACCTCGACGGTGACCTCCTGGCCCACCTCGACGACCTCGGAGGGGTGGTCGATGTGCTTCCAGGACAGCTCGGAGACGTGCACCAGGCCGTCGACCCCGCCGAGGTCCACGAACGCGCCGAAGTTGACGATGGAGGAGACGACACCGGGGCGCACCTGGCCCTTCTGCAGCGTCTGCAGGAAGGTGGAGCGGACCTCGGACTGCGTCTGCTCGAGCCACGCACGACGCGACAGGACGACGTTGTTGCGGTTCTTGTCGAGCTCGATGATCTTCGCCTCGATCTCCTTGCCGACGTACGGCTGGAGGTCGCGGACGCGACGCATCTCCACGAGTGAGGCGGGGAGGAAGCCGCGCAGGCCGATGTCGAGGATGAGGCCGCCCTTGACGACCTCGATGACGGTGCCGGTGACGACGCCGTCCTCCTCCTTGATCTTCTCGATCGTGCCCCAGGCGCGCTCGTACTGGGCGCGCTTCTTGGACAGGATGAGCCGGCCCTCCTTGTCCTCCTTCTGGAGGACCAGGGCCTCGACCTCGTCGCCGACCTGGACGACCTGGGACGGGTCGACGTCGTGCTTGATCGACAGCTCGCGCGAGGGGATGACGCCCTCGGTCTTGTAGCCGATGTCGAGCAGGACCTCGTCGCGGTCGACCTTGACGATGGTGCCGGAGACGATGTCCCCGTCGTTGAAGTACTTGATGGTCGCGTCGATCGCGGCGAGGAAGTCCTCGGACGACCCGATGTCGTTGACGGCGACCTGGGGCGTGCTCGACTGCTCGGTGGTGGCGGTGGTCATGGAGGAGGGGCTCCGATGCGGGCAGATGTCGATGTGGGCAGATGTGGTGGTGCGTCTGCGACTGACATGTGCGCGGGAGGCGCATCCAGGGCCCGACGGGATCGGATCGTGAACATGCTTCGTTCCGCGCACACGACGTGCGCGTGGGTCAGCGTACTGCCGCCCTCCAGGCGGGTCAAAGGCGCCCGCACGACCGCGGCGGGGCAGGATGGCCGCCGTGCCGGGTGACGACGCAGCCGAGCAGCGGGCCACCCTGGCGTCCGCAGGGTACTCGCCGGTCGGCGCGGGCGAGTCGGTGCGGGCCAACCGGTCCTGGTGGGACGGTGAGTCCGCCGCCTACGCCGCCGAGCACGGCACGTTCCTCGGCGACGACCGCCTCGTCTGGGGACCGGAGGGCACCGACGAGGACGACGTCCACCTGCTGGGCGACGTCGAAGGCCTGACGGTGGTCGAGATCGGTTGCGGCGCGGGGCAGGGAGCCCGCTGGGCGTGCTCGCACGGAGCACGGGCGGTCGGCGTGGACCTGTCGGCCGGGATGCTCGCGCAGGCGCGAGCCCTCGACCGGCGGCTCGGGACGTCCGTGCCGGTGCTGCAGGCGGACGCCGGCCGGCTGCCGCTCGCGGACGGCTGCGCCGACCTGGCGTTCTCCGCCTACGGCGCCCTGCCGTTCGTCGCGGACGCCGGCGCCGTGCTCCGGGAGGTGCAGCGCGTGCTGCGGCCGGACGGGCGCTGGGTGTTCTCGTTGACGCACCCGGTGCGGTGGGCGTTCCCCGACGACCCGGGGCCGGCCGGGCTGGTGGCCGACCGCTCCTACTTCGACCGGACTCCGTACGTGGAGCGCGGCGCCGACGGCACCGTGCTGTACGCCGAGCACCACCGCACCCTCGGCGACTGGGTGCGCTGTCTCGTCACCGCCGGCTTCACCCTGCTCGACCTCGTCGAGCCCGAGTGGCCCGAGGACAACCGGCAGGTCTGGGGCGGCTGGAGCCCGACACGGGGGCGCGTGCTGCCGGGCACCGCGGTCTTCGTCTGCCGGTCGACGGCCTGAGACCGCGCCGGCTCAGTGCCCGGCCTCGTGCCAGGAGGCGCCGATCCCCACCGAGACGTCCAGCGGCACGGACAGCTCGGCGGCGCCTGCCATCCGTTCGCGGACCAGCCGCTCGACGGCGTTCCGCTCCCCCGGCGCGACCTCGAGCACCAGCTCGTCGTGGACCTGGAGCAGCAGCCGGGACCGCAGGCCGGCCTCCCGCAGCTCTCGCTCGACGTCCAGCATCGCCACCTTGATCACGTCCGCCGCCGAGCCCTGGATCGGCGCGTTCAGCGCCATCCGCTCGGCCATCTCGCGCCGCTGCCGGTTGTCGCTCGTGAGGTCGGGCAGGTACCGGCGACGGCCCAGGATGGTCTCGGTGAAGCCGCTGCGCCGGGCCTCGTCGACGACGCCGCGCAGGTAGTCGCGCACGCCCCCGAACCGCGCGAAGTAGTCGTCCATGAGGCCGCGCGCCTCCTCGACCGGGATCGTCAGCTGCCGCGACAGGCCGAAGGCCGACAGCCCGTACGCCAGGCCGTACGACATCGCCTTGATCTTCGCCCGCATCTCCGGCGTGACGTCCTCGGGCGGCACCGCGAACACCCGCGAGCCGACGAAACGGTGCAGGTCCTCCCCCGACCGGAACGCCTCGATGAGCCCTTCGTCACCCGACAGGTGGGCCATGATCCGCATCTCGATCTGGCTGTAGTCGGCGGTGAGCAGGCACTCGTAGCCGGGTCCGACGACGAACGCCTCGCGGATCCGGCGGCCCTCCTCGGTGCGGATCGGGATGTTCTGCAGGTTGGGGTCGGTCGAGCTGAGCCGGCCGGTCGCCGCGATCGTCTGCTGGTAGGTCGTGTGGATGCGGCCGTCGTCGGCGACCGTCTTCAGCAGCCCCTCGACCGTCTGCCGCAGGCGACTGGCGTCCCGGTGCCGCAGCAGGTGCAGCAGGAACGGGTGCTCGGTCTTGACGTACAGGTCCTGCAGCGCCTCGGCGTCCGTGGTGTACCCGGTCTTGGTGCGCTTCGTCTTCGGCATGCCGAGTTGGTCGAAGAGCACCTCCTGCAGCTGCTTGGGCGAGCCGAGGTTCACCTCGCGCCCGATCACCCCGAACGCCTCGGACGCCGCGTCGGCCACCGCCGACGCGAACTCCTGCTCGAGGGCCCGGAGCCGCTCGGCGTCGACCCCGATCCCCGTGCGCTCCATCCGGGCGAGCACCGCCACCAGCGGCAGCTCGAGCTCGGTCATCAGCCGGCGTCCCCCGCGCTCCTCCAGCTCCTTGCCGAGCACCCCCGACAGCTCGAGGACCGCCGCGGCGCGCACGCACGCCGGCTCCGCCTCGTCGGGGCCGTCCCCCGTGTCGAGCGCGAGCTGCCCCGAGGAGTCCTCGCCCTCGGCGCGCAGCTCCCGCTGCAGGTGACGCACCGCCAGGTCGGCGAGGTCGTAGCTGCGCTGGTCCGGCCGGCACAGGTAGGCCGCGAGCGCGGTGTCGTCGGCCAGGCCGGCGAGCGGAAGCCCGCGACCCGCCAGCGCGTGCATCGGCCCCTTCGCGTCGTGCAGCACCTTGGGCCGCGCCTCGTCCGCCAGCCACGTGGCCAGTGCCTGCTCGGCCTGCGGGTCGACCTCCGTGAGGTCGACGTAGGCGGCCGCCCCGTCACCGGCGGCCAGCGCGACCGCGTGCGCGTCGCCGCCACCGGACCCCCAGCGGCCCAGCACGTGGACGCCGGTCAGCCCGCCGGCGTGCTCGGTCAGCCATGCGCCCAGCGCCCGCCCCCTCGGCCGCTCGCAGGCGATGTCGAAGCCGGCCTCCGCCTCCGGCTCCGGCGCCGACAGGGTGGCGAACAGGCGGTCGCGCAGCACGCGGAACTCCAGGCCGTCGAAGACCTGGTGCACCTCGCCCCGGTCCCACGCCTGCACGGCCAGGTCGTCCACCGTCACCGGCAGCTCGAGGTCGCACACCAGCCGGTTCAGCCGCCTGTTGCGGATCACCTGGTCGAGGTGGTCGCGCAGGCTCTGCCCGGCCTTGCCGGTGATCTGGTCGACGTTCGCGACCAGGCCGTCGAGGCCGCCGTAGGTGGCCAGCCACTTCGCGGCGGTCTTGGGCCCGACGCCGGGGACGCCGGGCAGGTTGTCGCTGCTCTCCCCCACCAGGGCGGCGAGGTCGGGGTACAGGGCCGGGCGGACGCCGTACTTCTCCTCCACGGCGTCCGGCGTCATCCGCCACAGCTCGGAGACGCCCCGGACCGGGTAGAGGACCGTGACGCTCTCGTCGACCAGCTGGAACGCGTCCCGGTCGCCGCTGGAGATCAGCACGTCCATGCCCTGCGCCTTGGCCTGGCTCGCGAGGGTGCCGATGACGTCGTCCGCCTCGTACCCCTCCTTCTCGACGACGACGACGCGCAGCGCGGCCAGCACCTCCTTGACGAGGGCGACCTGGCCGGAGAACTCGTCGGGCGACTTCGCGCGGTTGGCCTTGTACTCGGCGTACTCGGCGTTGCGGAACGTGTCGCGCGAGACGTCGAAGGCGACGGCGACGTGGGTGGGCTGCTCGTCGCGCAGCACGTTGATGAGCATCGACGTGAAGCCGTAGACCGCGTTCGTCGACTGCCCCGTCGACGTGGAGAAGTTCTCGACGGGCAGGGCGTAGAAGGCGCGGTAGGCCATCGAGTGGCCGTCCACCAGCAGCAGTCGCGGTCGGTCCCCGGCAGAGGTCGTCAGGCTCACGGCTGCCACCCTAGGGGCCATGACCGACGACGCCGCGCCCGCTCTCGCCGCCCCCGACGACCCGCGGCCGGCGCTGCTCGACCGCGTCAACGCGATGCTGCCGGGCACGCTGGCGGAGAGGCTCGGGATCGTCTTCACCGACGTGACCGACGGGCGGCTCGTGGCGACCATGCCGGTCGCCGGCAACACCCAGCCCTACGGCCTGCTGCACGGCGGCGCCTCGGTGGCACTCGCCGAGACCATGGGCTCGGTCGCGGCGGTGCTCGTCGCCGGGCCCGGCCGGGTGGCCGTCGGCGTCGACGTCAACGCCACCCACCACCGCGCCGTCCGCTCGGGGCTCGTGACGGGGACGGCGGCCACGCTGCACGCCGGTCGCACCACGGCGTCCTTCGAGATCGCCGTCACCGACGAGGCCGGACGCCGGGTGTGCACCAGCCGCCTCACCTGCCAGCTGCGGGACGCGCCTCCAGCGTGACCCCGGCGCGGGCGCGCTGCTCGCGCCGCCGCCGGGCCAGGACGAGGTCGACGGCCGCCCGGCGGCGTCCGGTCTCCTCGACCGAGGTCGCGAGCCGCCGGCGCAGGGTCGCCAGCGGCACGACGCGCTGGACGACGAGGGGCGTGAACCCGAGACGGGCGAGGAACCGCTGGGGCTCGCGGACGCCCGCCGGGGTCGTGCAGACGAGGTCCGACACGCCCTGCTCGTCGGCGAGCTGGACGGCGGCCGTCAGCAGCTGGCGGGCCACGCCGCGGCGGCGCCAGCCCGCGTCGACGTAGAGCTGCTCGACGTGCACCGCCTCGGCGCCGCACAGCGGGAGCACCTCGCCGACGCGCAGCACCACTGCCCCGACCGGTTCGCCGGCCGCTGCCGCGACGAACACCACGACGTCGCTGCGGTTCAGCGCGGCCACGGCCCGCGCCCGGTGGACGGCGACGTCTCCGCGCGGCGGCAGGTGCTCCTCGTCCCGGGCCCGGGCGGCGAGCTGCATGAGCAGCTCGACGTCCGACTCGGTCGCGCGACGCACCTCCACCGTGGTCCGCGGCATGGCCGGTGCTCCTCCCTGTCACGCCCCCCACGGCCGGTCGAGCGTGCGCCCCCTACGATCGGCGGCGCCGGGACCGGAGCCTAGGGCCAACCGCGGCACCACCGGAAGAGCGAGTCGCCCTGTCCTGTCGACGGAAAGGCCTGCCCGTGGTCGGCGCCGGAACCGCCCTGAACGTCCTCGCCGTGCTCGCGGGGTCGGGCATCGGGCTGCTGCTCGGCCACCGGCTCCCCCAGCACACGCGGGACGTCGTCACCGACGGCCTCGGCCTGGTGACCCTCCTCGTGGCGGCGCTGTCCGCCGCGGCGGTCCTCGACCAGGCCCTGACCGACGCGGTGGGCACGTCGGCACCGGTGCTGATCGTGCTCGGCGCGGTGCTCGTCGGCGGCATCTCGGGCTCGCTCGTGCGCATCGAGGACCGGCTGCGCGGCGTGGGCGGCGCCCTGCAGCGACGCCTCGGGGGCCGCGATCGCGGGGACGCCGCGCGGGAGCGCTTCGTGCAGGGGTTCCTCACCGCGTCGCTGCTGTTCTGCGTCGGCCCGCTCACCGTGCTCGGGTCCCTCTCCGACGGGCTCGGCCTCGGCATCGACCAGCTCGCGCTCAAGTCGGTGCTCGACGGCTTCGCCTCGGTCGCCTTCGCCGCGTCGCTCGGCGTCGGGGTGATGGCGTCGGCGCTCAGCGTCGCGGTGGTGCAGGGAGGGCTCACGCTCGCCGGCTTCCTGCTCGGGGACCTGCTGCCCGCCGCGCACGTCGCCGCCCTCACCGCCACCGGCGGGCTGCTGCTCGTCGGTGTCGCCGTCCGGCTCCTGCGGATCCGCGAGGTGCCGGTGGGCGACCTGCTGCCCGCCCTGCTCGTCGCCCCCGTCCTCGTGGACGTCGTCGTCCGGCTTCGGTGAACCGTCCACCCGGCCGGACGACGCTTCGCTAACGAAACGGTCACGGTCGGTGGTGGTCGTCGCCATCCCACCGCCGGGGACCGTTGCGCGGCGCGACAGTGTGGCTATGCTCACGCCCGCCCCGCGGGGACCGGGAGCCGACCACACGTCAGGCCCCGGCGTCCTGCCCCTTCCTACCCGGAGGTACTCCGAGTGCAGCCTGCGCCAGCCGTGACCCGAGCAGCCGCTGCAGCACTGGGCCTCGTGGTGGTCCTGCTGACCCTCGTCCTGGGCAGCACGACCGCCACCGCCGCCACGGCTGCGCCCACCGACACCGCGACGACGGCAGGCACCGGCGACGGCGCCGCCGCGGGGGGCGAGCTCATCCGCGTCCGCGTCCGCACCGAGGACGGGGAGGACGTCCCGGGGGTCGACGTCACCGTCGAGCAGGGCGGTCAGGAGGTCGGCTCGGCGACCACCGACGACTCCGGCGTCGCCGAGATCCCGGTCCCGGAGGCCGGCGAGTACTCCGTCGCCCTCGACGAGGAGACCCTGTCCGGCCCCGCCGAGGGGCTCACGCCCCGGCAGAACCCGGTCGAGACCACCGTGAACGCGGGCAGCCCGCGAACCGTCGCCTTCCGGCTCGGTGAGGGCGGCGCGGTGGCAGCGGGCGGCGGGATCAACCTCGACCGCGTCGCCCAGCTCGCGGCGAGCGGCCTGCGCTTCGGCCTGATCATCGCGCTCGCGGCGATCGGGCTGTCCCTGATCTTCGGCACCACCGGGCTGACGAACTTCGCGCACGGCGAGCTGGTCACCTTCGGCGCGCTGACCGCCTACTTCCTCAACGCCGTGCTGGGGGTCCAGCTGATCCTCGCGACGCTCGTCACCCTGGTGGCAGCCGGGCTCTTCGGCTACCTCAACGACCGGGGCCTGTGGGGTCCGCTGCGCAAGCGCGGCACCGGACTGATCGCCATGATGATCGTGTCCATCGGTCTGGCGATCTTCCTGCGCTACTTCTTCCTCTACCTCGCCGGCGGGGAGACCAAGAGCTACACCGACTACCGCGGGCAGGCCGGTGTCTCCCTGGGCCCGGTGACGCTGCGGCCGATCGACTGGATCAGCATGGCGCTCGCCGTCGTCGTCCTCGTCGCGGTCGGGATGGCGCTGCTGCGCACGCGCCTCGGCAAGGCCACGCGCGCCGTGGCGGACAACCCGGCCCTCGCCGCGGCGTCCGGCATCGACGTCGACCGGGTGATCCGCACGGTGTGGATCGGCGGCGCCGCGCTGGCCGCCCTGTCGGGCGTCCTGCTCGGGCTCGCCCAGCAGGTGAGCTTCCAGATGGGTCTGCAGATCCTGCTGCTGGTCTTCGCGGCCGTCGTGCTCGGCGGTCTCGGGACGGCGTTCGGCGCGCTCGCCGGCGCCGTGGTCGTCGGGCTGTTCATCGAGCTGAGCACGCTCGTCGTCCCGACCGAGCTGAAGAACGTCGGCGCACTCGCCGTCCTCATCCTCGTCCTGCTGTTCCGGCCCCAGGGCATCCTGGGCCGCGCCGAGCGAGTCGGCTGAGCGGGCTCACAAGGCGCTGCGAAGGGAGTCCACCACATGGACTGGGGCAACATCATCACCAACGCGCTCCGCTCGATGATCGGTCTGGAGACCATCATCTACGGGCTGGCGGCGATCGGTCTGAACATCCACTTCGGCTACGCGGGCCTGCTCAACTTCGGGCAGGCGGCGTTCGTCGCGCTCGGCGCCTACGGGCTGGCCATCACCGTGACCATCCTGGGCCTGCCGTTCTTCCTCGGCGTCGTCGTCGGGCTGCTCGCGGCGGTCGTGCTCGCGCTGCTGCTCGGCATCCCGACGCTGCGGCTGCGCGCCGACTACCTCGCGATCGCGACGATCGCCGCGGCGGAGATCGTCCGGCAGACGGTGCGCTCGAGCAGCCTCAACGAGTACACCGGTGGGTCCACCGGCCTCACGGGGTTCTCGAACGGCTTCTACGGGCTCAACCCGCTGCCTGACGGCACCTACGGCTTCGGCCCGTGGCGCTTCAGCGAGCGGCTGACGTGGATCCTCATCGTCGGCTGGGCGCTGGTCATCATCTGCTGCCTGGTCGTGTGGGCGCTGATGCGCAGCCCGTGGGGCCGGGTGCTCAAGGGCATCCGGGAGGACGAGGACGCCGTCCGCAGCCTGGGCAAGAACGTGTACGCCTACAAGATGCAGGCGCTGGTGATCGGCGGCGTGATCGGCGCGCTGGCCGGGTTCGTCTTCGCCCTCGGGCGAGCGGCGGTGCAACCCGACCTGTACGGCACCGAGTTCACGTTCTTCGCGTACACCGTGCTCCTGCTCGGAGGCGCGGCCCGCGTGCTCGGTCCCGTGGTCGGGGCCGCCATCTTCTGGGTGGTGCTGTCGCTGACGGACAACGTCCTCAACCAGCTGGTCACCGCCGGCTACATGCCGAGCGCGATCATGACGGGTACCCAGGTCGGTCAGGTGCGGTTCATGCTGGTGGGGATCGCGCTGATGCTCTTGATGATCTTCAGACCGCAAGGAATCTTCGGCGACAAGAGGGAGCTCGCACTCGATGCCCGCTGACGCCACGCCCACGGCCCGCCGGGACGCCGCGGCCGCCGCTGCCGCCGCGCTGGCCGACGTCCCGCGGACGCCCGGTGCGCCCAAGCCCGACCCGATCCTCGTCGCCGACCACGTCATGCGGGCGTTCGGCGGCCTCAAGGCCGTCGACGTGGAGCACGTGGAGATCCAACGGGGCGCGATCACCGCGCTCATCGGCCCGAACGGCGCCGGGAAGACGACGTTCTTCAACCTGCTCACCGGGTTCGACAAGCCCAACAGCGGGTCCTGGACCTTCAACGGCCGGTCCCTGGCCGGCGTCGGGGCGCACAAGGTGGCCCGCGGCGGCATGGTCCGCACGTTCCAGCTCACCAAGGCGCTGTCACGCCTCACGGTGATGGAGAACATGCGGCTCGGCGCGACCGGGCAGAAGGGCGAGCGTCTGGCGGCGGCGATGTTCCCCGGACTGTGGCGCTCGCAGGAGAAGGACAACACGCGCCGCGCGGAGGAGCTGCTGGCCCGCTTCAAGCTCGACGCGAAGGCCGACGACTTCGCCGGCAGCCTCTCCGGCGGGCAGCGCAAGCTGCTCGAGATGGCCCGCGCGCTGATGAGCAACCCGGAGATGGTGATGCTCGACGAGCCGATGGCCGGCGTGAACCCCGCGCTCACCCAGTCGCTGCTCGGGCACGTGAAGGACCTGCGCGAGCAGGGCATGACCGTGCTCTTCGTCGAGCACGACATGGACATGGTGCGCGACATCTCCGACTGGGTGATCGTCATGGCCCAGGGCAAGATCGTCGCCGAGGGACCACCGCAGTCGGTGATGGCCGACCAGGCCGTGATCGACGCCTACCTCGGCAGCCACCACGACGCCCCCCTCACCGAGGAGGAGGAGCAGCGGGTGCTCGCCGAGACGGAGGCACGGATCGAGGAGCTGCGCACCGACCGCGGCGACACCGAGTCGAAGGAGCAGCTGTGAGCGCACGTGAGTCGTCCACCGAGGTCGACCGCAGTCAGCACCTCGCGAACGCGGACGGCGCCCTGCTGCGGGCGGACGACCTGGTGGCCGGGTACCTGCCCGGCGTCAACATCCTCAACGGCTCGGACCTGTACTGCCACGAGGGTGAGCTGGTCGGCATCATCGGCCCCAACGGTGCCGGCAAGTCGACGCTGCTCAAGGCGCTCTTCGGCCTGGTGAGGGTCAGCAGCGGGACCGTGACGCTGCGCGGCGAGGACATCACCAACCTCAAGGCCAACAAGCTCGTCTCGAAGGGCGTCGGCTTCGTCCCGCAGACGAACAACGTCTTCCCGTCGCTGACGATCGCCGAGAACCTCGAGATGGGCCTGTACCAGAACCCCAAGCGCTTCAAGGAGCGCTTCGACTTCGTGACGTCCCTCTTCCCCACCCTGGGTGACCGGCGCAACCAGCGCGCCGGGTCGCTGTCCGGTGGTGAGCGGCAGATGGTCGCGATGAGCCGGGCCCTGATGATGGAGCCGTCGGTGCTGCTGCTCGACGAGCCGTCCGCCGGCCTCTCCCCCGTCATGCAGGACGAGGTCTTCATCCGCACCCGGCAGATCAACCGCGCCGGCGTCTCGGTGATCATGGTGGAGCAGAACGCCCGGCGCTGCCTGCAGATCGCCGACCGCGGCTACGTGCTCGACCAGGGCCGCAACGCCTACACCGGCACCGGGAGCGACCTCGCGAACGACCCCAAGGTCGTCGAGCTCTACCTCGGCACTCTCGCCAAGGCCTGACAGCGGACGACGAGGACGACGGACGACGAAGGGGCCCGGCCGATGTGGCCGGGCCCCTTCGTGTCGGGCGGTGCTCAGGTCAGAGCTGGCCCTCGCGGAAGTCCGCCGCGGTGTTCGTGTTGTCCTCGGCGTACTGGTAGATGCCGATGGTGGCCTGGGTCGGGTCACCGTTCTCGTCGAACTCGATGGGGCCGCTGACGCCGTCGTAGTCGATGTCGGTGCCGGCCTCGAGGAGCTCCACGCACTCGGCGTAGGTGGTGCACTTCTCGCCGTCCTTCGACACGGCCACCAGCTGGCTGGCGATCGACTCGCCGCTGTCGTCGCCCGCCGCGACCGCAGCCAGCGCGGTGAGGATGACGGCGTCGTAGGACTCCGGCCCGTAGTTGAACACCGTCAGGGACGGGTCCACCTCGAGCAGGCGGTTCTTGAAGTCGTCGCTGACCTCGGCGCCGGGCTGCGTGCCCTTGACGCCGGTGAGGGTGCCCGGCTCGAAGTCCTTGCTGTAGTCGGCCGTGTTGCCGTCGACGAAGTACAGCGGCACGTCCTGCGGGCCGATGCCCTGGGCGATGAGCTCGGGCACGATCTTCTTGGTCTCGTCGAAGCCGACGAGGACGATCGCCTCCGGGCTGGCCGCGGCCATCTGGCCCACCTCGGCGGAGAAGTTCGCCGCCTGCGGGTTGTAGATGATCGACTCGACGACCGAGCCGCCGCCGTCCTCGACGGAGATCTGGATGTTCTCCGCGAGACCGGTGCCGTACGGGTCGTCGAGCGCCATGATGCCGACGTCGAGGTAGCCGTCCTCGATGAGCAGCTCACCCATCACGCGGCCCTGGAGCACGTCGGACGGCGCGGTACGGAAGTACAGGCCCTTGTCCTCGTAGGTCGAGAAGTCGGGCGAGGTGTTCGCCGGCGAGAAGTGGACGACGCCGGCGCCGGTGATGCGGTCGATGACGGTGAACGACACGCCCGAGGACGCCGCACCGATGATCGCGTCGACGTTCTGGCTGAGCAGGCGGTCGACGGACTGGGACGCGATGTCCGTCGTGGTGTCACCGGAGTCGGCGTCGATCTTGACGACGTCCGTGCCGTTGTAGCCGCCGGCCTCGTTGATCTCGTTGACGGCGAGCTGGACGCCGGCGAACTCCGGCGGGCCGAGGAAGGCGAGGTTGCCGGTCTGGGGCAGCAGCGTGCCGATGGTCAGCGTGCCGTCACCACTGGCCTCGGGCGCGTCCTGGGTGGCGTCGCCACCCGAGGTCGCGGTGCCCTCGTCCGCGGGCTCCTCGGCGTCGCCGCCGCAGGCAGCAAGGGCCAGGCTCGCGACACCGAGCACCGCGGCAGTACGCCACGCGCGCGTGGGTCGGATCATGAAGCGTCTCCTTTGTGACACGGGGGCGGGGGTCCCCCGGACCGTTGTTCGGTGGACCGGAACCTAGCCCAGAGCGCCTCGGATGTGGACCCTCGCGACATGATCGCTCTCACGTCGTTGCGGAGTCGTGACCTAGGTGGTCGGGGATGCGTCCATCTGGGCGATGACGGCATCCGCGACCTCGCGCATCGTCAGTCTGCGGTCCATCGACGTCTTCTGGATCCAGCGGAAGGCGTCCGGCTCGGACAGGCCCATCCTGGACATGAGGAGCCCCTTGGCGCGGTCGAGCCGCTTGCGGGTCTCGAACCGCTCGGAGAGGTCGCCGATCTCCGCCTCGAGCGCGCGGATCTGCGCGTGCCGGGACACCGCGATCTCGACCGCCGGCAGCAGGTCGTCGGCCGAGAACGGCTTGACGACGTACGCCATCGCACCGGCGTCCCGCGCCCGGTCGACGAGTTCCTTCTGCGAGAACGCGGTCAGCAGCACGACGGCCGAGTGGCCGGACCTGCCGATGCGCTCCGCCGCGGAGATGCCGTCCAGCACGGGCATCTTCACGTCCAGGACGACGAGGTCCGGCCGGAGCTCCTCGGCGAGGCGCACCGCGGCCTCGCCGTCGCCCGCCTCCCCCACGACATCGTACCCGGCGTCGCGCAGGATCTCCACGACGTCGAGCCGGATGATCGCCTCGTCCTCGGCCACCACGACACGGCGGCGAGGAGTCGTCCCAGGGTCGTCGGTCACGGCGGATACCCTAGTGGCGCGGCACGAGCCAGGCCGTACGCCGGGTTGGTGGAACATGGCAGACACTGAGGTCTCAAACACCTCTGCCCGAGAGGGCGTGCGGGTTCGAGTCCCGCACCCGGCACCGTGACCCGCCCGTTGTCAGAGCGCGGCGGGACCATGGGGTATGTCGCACATCCGCCCTCGAGTCGTGGTCGATACCGCTCTGCTCCTGTCCGACTACGGGGTTCGTGACGCGGACAACGCCGCGATAGCCGGTGTCGCGGTCAAGACGATCCGTCGCTGGCGACGCCGCTACCAGCGGCAGGGTCCGCCACGTGGTCGCACCGACACCATGGCGAACTGCCCACGGTGTGACGGCAGCGCTCTCGACCGTGAGGCGTACGCCGAGCTGCTGGGTTGGTACCTCGGGGACGGCCACATCTCGTGGAGTGGTCCCCGTCGGGTGGCGCTGCTCTGCGTCTTCAATGACATGAGGTACGTGGATCTCACTCGATGGGTGGCACCACTGGCCGTGCCTGTTCCCGCAGCACGGACCCGGCCGCAAGCACCAGCGCCCGATCGTGTTGGAGCACTGGCAGCGCGAGATCGTCGAGCAGCACCCCGGCCCCTTCCTGCGCGGGCTGTTCCACTCCGACGGCTGCCGCGTCACCGACTGGACGCGTAGCCGGCTCACCGGGAAGCGCTAGCTGGGCGCTGGACCTCGTCGGCGCCGAGCACCGGCACCCGACGACGCGCAACATCTCGGTGGCGCGGCGCTACTCGGTCGCGCTGCTCGACGAGATGGTGGGTCCGAAGTCGTGAGGCCTAGTCCGCCAGGTAGCCGGGCGCGATGCCCTTGACGGCGTCCCCCATCCGGTGAACGCGCATGGCGTTGGTCGAGCCCGGGATCCCCGGCGGGGAGCCGGCGACGATCACCACCAGGTCCCCCTCGGCCAGCCGTCCGATCGACAGCAGCGCCTGGTCGACCTGTCGCACCATGTCGTCGGTGTGCTTCACGGTCGGCACGAGGAAGGTCTCGATCCCCCACGTGAGCGCGAGCTGCGACCGGACGGCGGGCTCGGGGGTGAAGGCGACCACCGGGATGGGGGACCGCAGGCGCGACATCCGCCGGGCGGAGTCGCCGGACTGGCTGAACGTCACGAGGTACCGGACGTCGAGCAGCTCGCCGACCTCCCGGGCCGCCCAGGTCACGGCACCGCCGCGGGTGTGGGGCCGGGTGCCCAGCGGCGCGATGCGCTCGAGGCCGTGGTCCTCGGTGTTCTCGATGATCCGGGCCATGGTGCGCACGGAGTCGATGGGGTACCGACCCACGCTGGTCTCGCCGGAGAGCATCAGCGCGTCGGCGCCGTCGAGCACCGCGTTCGCGCAGTCCGACGCCTCGGCCCGCGTCGGCCGTGGGCTGCTGATCATCGACTCCAGCATCTGCGTCGCGACGATCACCGGCTTCGCGTTGCGTCGGGCGAGCTCGACGGCGCGCTTCTGCACGAGGGGCACCTGCTCCAGGGGCAGCTCGACCCCCAGGTCGCCGCGCGCCACCATGAGGCCGTCGAAGGCGGCGACGACCTCGGCCAGGTTGTCCACCGCCTGCGGCTTCTCGATCTTCGCCAGGATCGGCAGGTGCACGCCCTCCTCGGCCATGATCTTCCGCACGTCCTCGGCGTCCGCGGCGCTGCGCACGAAGGACAGGGCGATCATGTCGACGCCGCGTCGCAGCGCCCAGCGCAGGTCGTCGGTGTCCTTGTCCGACAGCGCCGGCACACTGACGGCCACGCCGGGCAGGTTGATGCCCTTGTTGTTGCTGACCGGCCCGGGCACCTCGACCTCGGTGACCACGCGGGGCCCGTCCACCTCCCGCACGCGCAGGCCGACGCGGCCGTCGTCGACGAGGACGACGTCGCCCGGCGACACGTCGCCCGGCAGCCCCGCGTAGGTCGTCGACACCAGCTCGCGGGTGCCCTCGACGTCCTCGGTGGTGATGGTGAACGTGTCGCCCTGGGCGAGCTCGTGCGGTCCGGCCGCGAAACGGCCGAGCCGGATCTTCGGTCCCTGCAGGTCGGCCAGGATGCCGACCGCGCGTCCCGTCGCGTCGCTGGCGCGACGCACGTTCTCGTAGGAGCGGTCGTGGTCGGAGTAGTCACCGTGGCTGAGGTTCAGCCGGGCGAAGTCCATCCCGGCCCGCACGAGCGCCTCGACCTGCTCGTACGTCGAGGTGGCGGGGCCCAGCGTGCAGACGATCTTGGCTCGGCGCATGGCTCCGAGCCTAGGGCTTACCCGGGGGTGGTCCGCGCCCAGCCCACGTGCTGGACCAGGGCGTGGCAGAAGGCCGGCAGGTCGTCCGGCTTGCGGCTGGTGACGAGCGACCCAGGGCCCGAGGTGTCGACGGCACCGCCGTTACACGACGAGCGGCCTCGCGCTCGGCGGGATCGGCGCCGGGAGCGCCGTCGGCCGGCCGGTCAGGAACTCGTCGACGGCAGCGGCGCACGCCCGGCCCTCGGCGATCGCCCACACGATGAGCGACTGGCCGCGCCCGGCGTCCCCGGCGACGAACACGCCGGGGCGTGTCGTGGCGTAGGACTCGTCGCGCACGATGGCGCCTCGCTCGTCCAGCTCGACGCCCAGCTGCTCGATCAGCGGGCTGCGCTCCGGGCCGGTGAAGCCCATCGCCAGCAGCACCAGCTGGGCGGGGATCTCGCGCTCGGAGCCCTCGACCGGCCGGAACCGCCCGTCCACCATCTCGACCTCGACGAGCCGCAGCCCGCCGACCGCCCCGGTGCCGTCGTCCACGATCTCCGTCGTGGACACCGAGTAGAGCCGCTCGCCGCCCTCCTCGTGCGCACTCGACACCCGGTAGGTCATCGGGTACGTCGGCCAGGGCTGGTCGTCGGGCCGCTCCTCCGGCGGGCGCGGCATGATCTCCAGCTGCGTCACGGAGCGGGCGCCCTGGCGGTGCGCCGTGCCCAGGCAGTCGGCGCCGGTGTCGCCGCCGCCGATGATGACGACGTCCTTGCCCTCCGCGGAGACCAGGTCCGGCGCGTCCTCACCGACGGCGAACCGGTTCGCGGGTGGCAGGTACTCCATCGCCTGCATGACGCCGGAGAGCTCGCGGCCGGGCACCGGCAGGTCGCGCCACTGGGTGGCACCCACGGCCAGCACGACCGCGTCGTAGCGGTCGACGAGCTGGCGCCCCGACACGGCGGACGGCGAGTCGCCGCCGACGTCGATGCCGACGCGGAACCGGGTGCCCTCCGCCGCCATCTGGGCCAGCCGGCGGTCCAGGTGCCGCTTCTCCATCTTGAACTCGGGGATGCCGTAGCGCAGCAGCCCACCGATCTTGTCGGCACGCTCGTAGACCGCCACGGTGTGGCCGGCCCGCGTCAGCTGCTGCGCGGCGGCCAGGCCCGCGGGCCCCGACCCGACGACCGCCACCGTGCGGCCGCTGAGCCGGTCGGGCGGCTGCGGCTGCACCCAGCCCGCCTCCCACGCCCGGTCGATGATCGACACCTCGACCTGCTTGATCGTCACGGCGGGCTGGTTGATCCCCAGCACGCAGGCCGTCTCGCAGGGCGCCGGGCAGAGCCGGCCGGTGAACTCCGGGAAGTTGTTCGTCGCGTGCAGCCGCTCGATCGCCTCGCGCCAGTCACCGCGCCAGGTCAGGTCGTTCCACTCGGGGATGAGGTTTCCGAGCGGGCAGCCGTTGTGGCAGAAGGGGATGCCGCAGTCCATGCAGCGGCCCGCCTGCCGGCGCAGCTGCCCCTCCTCCTGCTCGGCGTAGACCTCGCGCCAGTCCTTGAGGCGCACCGGCACCGGACGGCGCGGCGGCAGCTCGCGCTCGCGGACGGTGAGGAAGCCCTTGGGGTCAGCCACGTGCACCCTCCAGAATCCGGGACCACACGACGTCACCGTCCGGGTCCAGCCCTTCGCTCTCCGCCGCGGCGCGCACGTCGAGCACCCGCTGGTACTGCACCGGCAGCACCTTCGTGAACCGCTGCCGAGCGCCCCCGAAGTCCTGCAGCAGACGCCAGGCCACCGTCGACTCGGTCTCCTCGCGGTGACGCCGCAGCAGCTCGTGCACCAGCTCGGCGTCCGCGTCGTCCAGCGGCCCGACCTGCAGGTCGCCGTTCGCCATCGCCAGCGGGTTCAGCCGCTGCGGTCGCAGGTCGAGCACGTAGGCGGTGCCGCCGGACATGCCCGCGCCGAAGTTCCGCCCGGTCCGGCCGAGCACGACCACGGTGCCGCCGGTCATGTACTCGCAGCCGTGGTCGCCGACCCCCTCGACGACGGCGACGACGCCCGAGTTGCGCACGCAGAACCGCTCGCCCACCTGGCCCCGGATGAACAGCTCGCCGGAGGTCGCGCCGTAGCCGATGACGTTGCCGGCCACGATGTTCTGCTCGGCGGCGAACGGCGCGGCCCGGTCGGGCCGGACGACGACCCGCCCGCCGGAGAGCCCCTTGCCGACGTAGTCGTTGGCGTCCCCGAGCAGCCGCAGGGTGATCCCGCGCGGGACGAACGCCCCGAAGGACTGGCCCGCCGACCCGGTGAGGGTGACGTCGATCGTGCCGTCCGGCAGCCCGTCGGGCCCGAACCGCTTCGTCACCTCGTGCCCGAGAATCGTGCCCACGGTGCGGTTGACGTTGCGGACCGGCACCTCGATCGTGACTCGCTCGCGGCGCTCGAGGGCGTCCGCCGCCATCTGCACCAGCTGGTGGTCGAGGGCCTTCTCCAGCCCGTGGTCCTGCCCCACGGTCTGCCGTCGGGACGCGCCGGCGGGCAGCTCGGGCTGGTACAGGATCGGCGCGAGGTCCAGCCCCGATGCCTTCCAGTGGTCCACCGCAGCGCGGGTGTCGAGCAGCTCGGCGTGGCCGATCGCCTCGTCCAGGCTGCGGAAGCCCAGCTGCGCGAGCAGCTCGCGCACTTCCTCGGCGATGAACTCGAAGAAGGTCTCGACGAACTCCGGCTCGCCGGTGAACCGCTTGCGCAGCTCGGGGTTCTGCGTGGCGATGCCGACCGGGCACGTGTCGAGGTGGCAGACGCGCATCATCACGCAGCCGCTGACGACCAGCGGCGCGGTGGCGAACCCGAACTCCTCCGCGCCGAGCAGCGCCGCCACGACGACGTCCCGACCGGTCTTGAGCTGGCCGTCGACCTGGACGACGATCCGGTCGCGCAGCCCGTTGAGCAGCAGGGTCTGCTGGGTCTCGGCGAGACCCAGCTCCCAGGGTGCGCCCGCGTGCTTGAGCGACGTCAGCGGGCTCGCGCCCGTGCCGCCGTCGTGGCCGGAGATCAGGACGACGTCCGCGTGCGCCTTGCTCACGCCCGCCGCCACGGTGCCGACACCCACCTCGCTGACGAGCTTGACGTGGATGCGCGCCGAGGGGTTGGCGTTCTTGAGGTCGTGGATGAGCTGCGCGAGGTCCTCGATCGAGTAGATGTCGTGGTGCGGCGGCGGCGAGATGAGCCCCACGCCCGGCGTCGAGTGCCGGGTGCGCGCCACCCACGGGTAGACCTTGTGCCCGGGCAGCTGGCCACCCTCGCCGGGCTTGGCGCCCTGCGCCATCTTGATCTGGATGTCGTCCGAGTGTGTGAGGTACGCGCTGGTGACACCGAACCGCCCGGACGCCACCTGCTTGATGGACGACCGGCGCTCCGGGTCGAGCAGGCGGTCGACGTCCTCGCCGCCCTCACCGGTGTTGGACCGCGCACCGAGCCGGTTCATGGCGACGGCGAGCGTCTCGTGCGCCTCCGCGGAGATGGAGCCGTAGCTCATCGCGCCGGTGGAGAAGCGCTTGACGATCTCGCTGACCGGCTCGACCTCCTCCAGCGGCACCGGCTCGCGGCCCTCGGCGAACGCGAACAGGCCGCGCAGGGTCATCAGCCGCTTCGCCTGCTCGTCGACGCGCTGCGTGTACTGGCGGAACACGTCGTAGCGTCGGCTGCGGGTGGAGTGCTGCAGGCGGAAGACCGTCTCGGGGTCGAACAGGTGCGGCTCGCCCTCGCGACGCCACTGGTACTCGCCGCCGACCTCGAGGGTGCGGTGGGCGTCGCGCACCCCGTTCGGCGGGTACGCCTTGACGTGCCGCTGCCGCACCTCCTCGGCGATGACGTCGAGCCCGACGCCGCCGAGCTGGCTGGTCGTGCCGGTGAAGTAGCGGTCGACGAGCTCCGGCGACAGGCCGAGCGCCTCGAACACCTGCGCCCCGCGGTACGAGGCGACGGTCGAGATGCCCATCTTGCTCATCACCTTGAGCACGCCCTTGCCGAGCGCCTTGATGAGGTTGCGCACGGCCTGCTCCGGCTCGCCCGGGATGACGCCGCTGCGCACGAGGTCCTCGACCGACTCCATCGCCAGGTACGGGTTGACCGCGGCCGCGCCGTACCCGATGAGGAGCGCGACGTGGTGCACCTCGCGGACGTCCCCGGCCTCGACGAGCAGCCCGACCTGGGTGCGGGTGCGCTCCCGGATCAGGTGGTGGTGGACGGCGCTGGTGAGCAGCAGGGACGGGATCGGCGCCCACTCGGCGTCCGAGTCGCGGTCCGACAGGACGACGAACCGCGCGCCGCCGGCGATCGCCTCGGAGACCTCGGCGCAGATCTCGTCGAGCCGGCTCGCGAGGCCCTCGCCGCCGGAGTGGACCCGGTACAGGCCGCGGACCGTGACCGTGGCGAAGCCGGGCAGGTCACCCTCGCGGTTGATGTGGACGATCTTCGCCAGGTCGTCGTTGTCGATCACGGGGAAGGGCAGCACGACCTGCCGGCAGTGCGCCGGGCTGGCCGTGAGGGCGTTCCGCTCCGGACCCATCGCCGTCCCGAGGGCGGTGACGAGCTCCTCGCGGATCGCGTCGAGCGGTGGGTTGGTGACCTGCGCGAACAGCTGGCTGAAGTAGTCGAACAGCAGCCGCGGCCGCGAGCTGAGGACGGCGACGGGGGTGTCGGTGCCCATCGACCCGATCGGTTCGGCGGCGTCCCGTGCCATCGGGGTGAGCAGCACCCGCAGCTCTTCCTGCGTGTAGCCGAAGGTCTGCTGGCGGCGGGTCACCGACGCGTGCGTGTGGACGACGTGCTCACGCGTCGGCAGGTCCTCCAGGTGGATGAGCCCGGCGTGCAGCCACTCGTCGTACGGGTGCTGGGCGGCCAGCTCGGTCTTGATCTCGTCGTCGTCGACGAGCCGACCGTGGGCGGTGTCGACGAGGAACATCCGGCCCGGCTGCAGGCGGCCCTTGCGGACGACCGACGCCGGGTCGAGCTCGAGCACCCCGGCCTCGCTGGCGAGGACGACGAGCCCGTCGTCCGTGACCCAGTACCGGGCGGGGCGCAGACCGTTCCGGTCCAGCACGGCGCCGATGAGCGTCCCGTCGGTGAAGGTCACCGCCGCGGGCCCGTCCCAGGGCTCCATGAACATCGAGTGGAACTCGTAGAACGCCCGCCGGGCCGGGTCCATCTCCTCGTGGTTCTCCCAGGCCTCCGGGATCATCATGAGGACGGCGTGGGGCAGGGACCGTCCGCCGAGGTGCAGCAGCTCGAGCACCTCGTCGAAGGACGCCGAGTCGCTCGCCCCCGGGGTGCAGATCGGGAACAGGTCGGCGAGGTCGCCGGGGATGACGTCGCTGGTGAGCTGGGACTCCCTGGCCCGCATCCAGTTGCGGTTGCCCTTGGCGGTGTTGATCTCCCCGTTGTGGGCGATGTACCGGTACGGGTGGGCCAGCGGCCACGACGGGAAGGTGTTGGTGGAGAACCGCGAGTGGACGAGGGCCAGCTCGGTGGCGAACCGCCGGTCCGACAGGTCGGGGAAGAACGGCTCGAGCTGGGTCGTCGTCAGCATCCCCTTGTAGACCAGGGTGCGGCTCGACAGCGACGGCAGGTAGACGCCGAGCTCGAGCTCGGCCCGCTTGCGCAGCCGGAACGCGAGGCGGTCCAGCGCGATGCCCGTCACGCCGGAGTCGGTCCCGGCGACGAACACCTGACGGAAGCGCGGCATGCACGCCCGGGCCATGGAGCCGACGAGGTCGGGGGTCACCGGCAGGTCGCGCCACCCGAGCACCGCCAGGTGCTCCTCGGCGGCGATCCGCTCGAAGCCGGCCACCGCGGCGTCCGCCTCGTCGTCGGCGTCCGGGAGGAAGACGTTGCCCACCGCGTAGGCGCCACGCGCCGGCAGGTCGACCCCGGCGACGGCGCGCAGGAAGGCGTCCGGGACCTGGGTGAGGATGCCGGCGCCGTCACCGGTGTCCACCTCGGCGCCGACGGCGCCCCGGTGGTCGAGGTTGCGCAGGGCGGTCAGCGCGTGCTCCACGATGTCGTGGCCGGGCTCACCGCGCAGCGTGGCCACCAGGGCCACGCCGCAGGCGTCGTGCTCGTTCGCGGCGTCGTAGAGGCCTTGCGCAGCGGGCGCGGCGGAGAACCTCTGCAGGGCGGGGGTCACCGTCGAGTCCATCGGCACCGTCCTGACGGCGACGTGGTTCACGAGAGAGCCAGACGTCGCCCGGTTCGGGGAGCTCCGTCGGGAGGCTCCGGGGATTGGTCTGGGGGACGTCGCTGGCCCCGCGGGTTACGCGGACTTTACATGAAGACGAGCTACCCGGAACCCATCGGCGCTGTGCTTCGTCTCACGATGCGGGAACGTCGTCGTGGATCCTGAGACGGCCGGGCAGCCGGACCGACTCCTCACGACCGGGGTGACCCCACCTGCTGACGAGGAAGCCGGCCACGCCCAGCAGGCAGACGAGGAGCGACGTCCAGATGTTCAGGCGCAGGCCGAGCACCTGCTCGGCGGGGTCGACGCGCAGCGCCTCGATCCAGAGCCGGCCGAGGGTGTACAGGACGACGTAGGCCCAGAAGACCCTGCCGTGCCCCAGCCGGTAGCGGCGGTCCAGCCAGATGAGCAGCAGGGCCGCGGCCGTGTTCCAGAGGGCCTCGTAGAGGAACGTCGGGTGGAACGTCGCGACGTCCTCCAGGCCCGCCGGCCGGAGCTCGGGGTCGATCTCGAGGCCCCACGGCAGGTCGGTGGGCCCCCCGAACAGCTCCTGGTTGAAGTAGTTGCCGAAGCGGCCGATCGCCTGGGCGAGCAGGATGCCGGGGGCGACCGCGTCCGCGAAGGACGAGAGGCGCACGCCGGCCCGGCGGGTGCCGATCCACGCACCGAGCGCACCGAGGGCGACGGCTCCCCAGATGCCCAGGCCACCGCGCCAGATCTGCAGCGCCAGCAGCGGGTCACCGTCCGGGCCGAAGTAGGCGTCGGGGCTCGAGACCACGTGGTAGATCCGGCCCCCCACGACGCCGAACGGCACGGCCCACACGGCGACGTCCGCGACGATCCCCGGCTCGCCGCCGCGGTCCCGCCACCGGCGCTCACCGACCAGGACCGCGACGACGATGCCGAGCAGGATCGCCAGCGCGTAGGCGCGCACCGGCACGGGACCCAGGTACCAGACGCCCTGGTCCGGGCTGGGGATCCCCGCCAGGACGCCGGTCACGCTGCCGCCCACGTCAGACCGTCACCCGGCCGCGTCGCACCCCGGCGGCGAGCTCGCCGGCCAGCCCGGCGACGGCGGACGGTCCGCCGTCGGTCAGCCGCTGCACGAGGGCCGAGCCGACGATGACGCCGTCGGCGAAGGACGCCACCTCGGCGGCCTGGTCACCCGTCGAGACCCCGAGGCCCACGCACACCCGCTCGGCGCCGGCGGCACGCGTCGCCCCGACCAGCTTCTCCGCGGAGCCGCCGACCGACGTCCGGGCGCCGGTGACGCCCATCGTCGAGGCGGCGTACACGAAGCCGCGGCACGCCGCGGCGGTGGAGCGCAGGCGCTCCGGCGTCGACGAGGGCGCCACGAGGAAGACGCGGTCGAGGTCGTGCTCGTCGCTCGCCGAGAGCCACGCCCCGGCCTCCTCGGGCACGAGGTCGGGCGTGATGAGGCCGGCGCCGCCCGCCGCGGCGAGGTCCCGGGCGAACGCCTCGACGCCGTAGCGCAGCACCGGGTTCCAGTACGTCATGACGAGCACCGGGGCCCCGGCGCTCGCGACCTCGCTCACGGCGTCCAGCACGTGCCGGGTACGCGTCCCGCCGCGGAGCGCCACGTCGGCGGCGCGGGCGATGGCGGGCCCGTCCATCACCGGGTCCGAGTACGGCAGGCCGAGCTCCACGACGTCCACACCGGCCTCGACCATCGCGCGCGCCGCCTCGACCGACGTGGCGAGGTCGGGATAGCCCACGGGCAGGTACCCGACGAGGACGGCGCGGCCCTCGGCGCGGGCGGCGTCGATCCGGCTCGCGGTGGCGCTCACCAGCCGCTCCCGTCCGACTCGGTGACCGGCTCGGCGGCCTTGGCGATCTCGGCCTCGACCAGCTCGGCCTCCGAGACGAGACCGAAGTACCGCGCGGCGGTGTCGACGTCCTTGTCCCCGCGGCCGGACAGGTTGACGAGCACCACGCCGTCCGGGCCCAGCTCGCGACCGACCTTCAGGGCGCCCGCGAGGGCGTGGGCGGTCTCGATCGCGGGGATGATCCCCTCGGTGCGGCACAGCAGCCGGAAGGCCTCCATCGCCTCGGCGTCGGTGATCGCCTCGTAGTGGGCCCGCCCGGTGTCCGCCAGCCACGCGTGCTCGGGGCCGACGCCCGGGTAGTCCAGGCCGGCCGAGATCGAGTGGCTCTCGACGGTCTGCCCGTCCTCGTCCTGCAGCAGGTAGGAGCGGGTGCCGTGCAGCACACCGGGCTGGTGGGCGGTGATGCTGGCGGCGTGGCGGCCGGTCTCGACGCCGTCCCCGCCGGCCTCGTAGCCGTGCAGCCGCACCCCCTCGTCGTCCAGGAAGGCGTGGAAGACGCCGATCGCGTTCGACCCGCCGCCGATGCAGGCCGCGACGACGTCCGGCAGGCGACCCACGAGCTCGAGCACCTGCTGGCGCGCCTCCACCCCGATGACCCGGTGGAAGTCGCGGACCATCACCGGGAACGGGTGCGGCCCCGCGACGGTGCCCAGGAGGTAGTGCGTGGTGTCGACGTTGGTCACCCAGTCGCGCAGCGCCTCGTTGATGGCGTCCTTGAGCGTCCGCGAGCCGGTGGTCACCGGGACGACCTCGGCACCGAGCAGCCGCATCCGGGCGACGTTGAGCGCCTGGCGCCTCGTGTCCTCCTCGCCCATGTAGACGACGCAGTCCAGCCCGAGCAGCGCGGCGGCGGTCGCCGAGGCGACCCCGTGCTGCCCCGCACCGGTCTCGGCGATGATGCGCTTCTTGCCCATCCGCCGGGTCAGCAGCGCCTGACCGAGCACGTTGTTGATCTTGTGGGACCCGGTGTGGTTGAGGTCCTCGCGCTTGAGCAGGACGCGGGCGCCGCCCGCGTGCTCGGCGAACCGGGGGGCCTCGGTGAGGATGCTCGGCCGCCCGGTGTAGGTGCGCTGCAGGTGCTCCAGCTCGGCGACGAACCCCGGGTCCGCCATCGCGGAGGTGAACGCGGCGTCCAGCTCGTCGAGCGGCGCGATGAGCGCCTCCGGGACGAAGCGGCCGCCGAACTCGCCGAAGTACGGACCGCGCTCCCCGACCAGCGCGGTCACGACCGCACCGTCCGCAGCGCGGGGTGCGCGCCGGCGGCGACGAGGTCGGCGACGGCCTCCCGTGGGTCGCCACCGGTGACCAGGGACTCTCCGACCAGGACGGCGTCGGCGCCGGCCCGGGCGTAGTCCAGGACGTCGTGGGGGCCGCGCACACCGGACTCGGCGACCTTCACCACGGAGTCGGGGATCCGCCCCACGAGGCGGCCGAACGTCGAGCGGTCGACCTCCAGCGTGCGCAGGTCGCGGGCGTTCACCCCGATCACGCGGGCGCCGGCGTCCACCGCACGGCTCACCTCCTCCGCGTCGTGCACCTCGACCAGCGCGGTCATGCCGAGCGAGTGCACGCGCTCGACGAGCGAGACCAGCGTGGGCTGGTCGAGCGCCGCGACGATCAGCAGGACGACGTCCGCGCCGTGCGCCCGGGCCTCCCACACCTGGTAGGAGGTGACGACGAAGTCCTTGCGCAGCACGGGGATGTCGACCGCCGCCCGGACGTCGACGAGGTCCTGCAGGCTGCCGCCGAACCGCCGCCGCTCGGTGAGCACGCTGACGACGCTCGCTCCCCCGGCCTCGTAGTCGCGGGCCAGCCCGGCAGGGTCGCCGATCGCGGCGAGCATGCCCTTGCTGGGGCTCGACCGCTTGACCTCCGCGATGACGGTGACGCGACCGTTGCCGTCGCTGTCGACCGGCTGCAGGGCGGAGACCGCGTCGAGGGCACCAGGGGCGCGCTGCGCCAGCTCCTTGAGCCGGTCGAGACCGACCTGCTCCTGCCGCGCGGCGAGGTCCTCCCGGACGCCGACGAGGATGTCGTCGAGGACGGTCACGAAGCATCTCCCTGCGGGGCAGGCGACGGTGGGACTCCTCGATGCTAGTCGCCGCCCGCGGGCCTCCCGCGCGCGGGCGGGTCAGGGCCCGGAGCTCAGGGGGCCAGCACGGCGAACGCCGGCAGGTTGCGCAGCAGCCAGAAGCCGAGGACGACGGCGAGCATCGTCCAGAGCGACCAGCCGGGCGCCGCCCAGCGTCGGGGCCGGCCGGTCCACCCGCGGACGAGCCAGGCCACCCAGATGGCGGCCAGCAGCGGCATCGCCGCCAGCACGAGGACGTTGAGCGACAGCGCCTCGTCGAGGTTCCCGTGGGCGACCGCGTGCACCGTGCGCAGGGCCCCGCAGCCTGGGCAGAACCATCCGGTGACGGCCAGGAACGGGCACGTCGGGTAGTGGCCGGGCTCGTTCGGGTCGACCGCCGCGACGTACGCGACCCCGGCTGCCGCCGCGACCGCTGCCGCGAGCGGTCCCGCGACGCCGCGCAGCCGCCGACCCCGGGCGGGGGCGGCGGCTGCGGGCGGCGCGGTGAGGGTCATCAGTAGCCGGTGGTGGTGGTCGGCGCGGCGAGAACGCCGGCGACCGACAGGACGACCGCCAGCACGATGCCGATGGCGCCGAGGACCGCGCTCCAGATCGCCCACTGCTTGGCCTTGCGCGACGCCTCCTGCGCGCCGGCGTAGTCGCCCGCCTGCCACTTGCCGTTGACCTGGGCCGCGAAGACGATCGAGACCACGCCGAGCGGCAGGCAGCAGAAGAGCGTGGTGAGGATGGCCCAGACGAGGTTGTTGCTGGGCGGCTCGGACATCGGTGGCTGCGCCGGCGGCATCCCGCCGTACGAGGGTGGCGGCGTGCCGTAGTCGGACATGGGCGGATCCTTCCCCGGGTCGGTGCGGCGCGCGCCGCCTGTGCGACCGAAACCTAGTGGTTCGTCACCCTCCCTGGAGGAAGCGACGCGCCCTCAGCTCACGCCCTTGACGCCACCGCGGCCCTGCTCGGCCTGGTCGCGCTCGGGCCCGGTCGCCGACTCGATGGTGACGTTCGCCCCGAAGCCCATGGCGGACAGCACCTTTCCCAGGACCGCCCCGACCACCACGACGACGACCCCGACGACGAAGAGCCACACGACGCCGAGGACGACGGCGAAGGCCATCGCCAGCGAGCCGAGCAGGATGACGCCGACGGCCGTCCACGCGGCGACGCTGTGCCCGTGGTCCTCGTGGTGCTCCTGCGGGGTCGGCTGAGGCTGCGGCATGCGATCTCTCCTCGGTGGGGTCCGGTCGCCCGCATTCTGTCAGGCCCGGCCCCCGTCGTCCCTCTCGGTGGGGTCGTCCCCGCGGGACAGGGCGTCCCAGTCCGACGCCGGTGCGGCGGGGCCCGCGGTCGAGGACGACTCGTAGCGGCGCGCCGTCGTCCAGTGACGGCCCGCGAGCAGGGCTGCCGCGCCGGTGGCCGCGAGCAGCGCGCCGCCGACGGCCGTCACGGCCGGCCAGGTCGTGACGCTCACCCGGCTCGCGTCGACGGTCACGCCCGCGGTCCGCTCCGCCAGTGCCGCCGAGGCCGCCGGCACCGGGTCGGCGCGCAGCGCGAGCGCCCCGACGACGACGACGAGGCCCGCGAGGGCGACCACCACCGCCGCCATGACGCGCGTGACGCGACCGGCCACGCTCAGCGCCGCGGCCGCAGCGAGGGCGACGAGCGCGACGGCGCCGACCACCGGCGCGGCCGTCGTGCCGGCCACGTCGGCGGACGGTGCTCCGGTGAGGAGCCCGGTGAGGTCGACGCGCAGCCACGTGCGGCCGGCGCCCAGCAGCACCAGCAGGCCGAGCCCCAGGGCCGTCAGGACCAGCGGGCCGCGGCGGAGCAGCCGGCTCACGACAGCACGGTGTCGGCCGACGCCATCGAGCACGCCCGCGCCACGGCGGACAGCACGGCGGCGGCCTTGTGCCGGCACTCGGCGTCCTCGCTCTCCGGCACCGAGTCCGCGACGATCCCGGCACCCGCCTGGACGTGCGCCACCCCGTCCCTGAGCACCGCGGTGCGGATCGCGATCGCGAGGTCCATGTCGCCCGCGAAGTCCATGTACCCGACGACGCCTCCGTACACGCCGCGACGCGACGGCTCGAGCTGCTCGATGAGCTGCATGGCACGGGGCTTGGGCGCACCGGAGAGCGTGCCGGCCGGGAACGCCGCGCGGAGCACGTCGACCGCGGTGGCCCCCGGGCGCAGGTCCGCCGTCACCGTCGAGACGAGGTGCATCACGTGGCTGTAGCGCTCGACCGACATGAACTCGACGACGTCCACGCTTCCCGGCTCGCCGACCCGCGAGAGGTCGTTGCGGGCGAGGTCGACGAGCATCAGGTGCTCCGCCCGCTCCTTGGCGTCGGCGAGGAGGTCCTCGGCGAGGAGCAGGTCCTCCTCCGGCTTGTCGCCGCGCGGCCGGGTGCCCGCGATCGGGTGGGCCAGCACCCGGCCCTCGGTGACGGTGACCAGGGCCTCGGGGCTGGACCCGACGACGTCGAAGGCGGCGCCGTCCGCCGTGGCGCACCGGAAGAGGTACATGTACGGGCTGGGGTTCGACGCCCGCAGGCACCGGTACACGTCCAGGGCGTCGGCCGGGCAGTCGACGTCGAACCGCTGGGAGAGGACGACCTGGAACACCTCGCCGTCCTGGATCGCCTGCTGGCCCTCGGCGACGGCGGCGAGGTAGTCCTCCCGCGACGTCCGCGACCGGACCTCCGGGGAGGCGGCCGTGTCGACGACGGCGACCGTGGACGGCGCCGGGGCCATCAGTCGGGCGGTCATGCGGTCCAGCCGCGCGACGGCGTCGGCCCACGCCTCGTCGACGCGCTCGTCCGTGGCGTCGTAGTTCACCGCGTTGGCGACGAGCAGCACGGTGCCGTCGGAGTGGTCGAGCACCGCGACGTCCGTGGCCAGCGCCATGACGAGGTCCGGCACGCCGAGCTCGTCGAGGGTGCTGTCCCCCAGTCGCTCCCAGTGCCGGGCGACGTCGTAGGCGATGACGCCGACCATGCCGCCGGTCAGCGGTGGCAGGCCCGGAAGGCGGGGAGTGGCCAGCGCCGACAGGGTGCCGGCCAGCGCGTCGACGACGGACCCGCCGGTCGGCACGCCGGCGGGCGGCTCACCGAGCCACACCGCCTCGCCGTCGCGCTCGGTGAGGGTCGCCCGGGAGGACGCCCCGACGATCGACCACCGGCCCCACGCCCCGCCGTGCTCGGCGGACTCGAGCAGGAACGTGCCGGGGCCGTCGTCCGCCAGCTTGCGGTACACCCCGACCGGTGTCTCGCCGTCCGCGAGCAGCCGCCGGACGACGGGGATGACGCGGCGGTCGGCGGCGAGCTCGCGGAAGGTCTCGAGGCTCGGCCACACGCTGCCGAGCTCGCGACCGGGGCCCACGCTCACGCGCCGGTCCCCCTCACTGCGAGCTCACGGCCGTCGAAGCACGTGCGGGTGCCGGTGTGGCAAGCGGCGCCGACCTGGTCGACCCGCACCAGCACGGCGTCCCCGTCGCAGTCGAGGGCCACCGACACGACCCGCTGCTCGTGGCCGGAGGTGTCACCCTTGCGCCAGTACTCGCCGCGGCTGCGGCTCCAGAACCAGGTGCGGCCGGTCGTGAGCGTGCGGTGCAGGGCCTCGTCGTCCATCCACGCGACCATGAGCACCTCGCCCGTGTCGTGCTGCTGCACGACCGCGCACACCAGGCCGGCGTCGTCGCGCTCGAGGCGCGCCGCGACCGCAGGGTCCAGCTGGGATTCGGTCACCCGCCGATCCTCTCACCGGCGCCCCCGCCCCTCCCCCTCCCCACCCGCGGAGAGTCAGGGGAGGCGGTGCTGGGCGGCCCACGACGCGTGCAGACGCTCGTAGACGCCGCCGGCGTGCACGAGGTCCTCGTGGCGCCCGGTCTCGACGACGCGGCCCGCGTCGACGACGACCACCAGGTCGGCCGCCTCGGCGGTGGACAGGCGGTGGGCGATGGTGACCGACGTCCGGCCGGCGGTCACGCCGTCCAGCGCGCGGGCGATGCGCACCTCGGTCGCCGGGTCGACGGCGGACGTCGCCTCGTCCAGCACCAGCAGGTCCGGGTCCGCCAGGTAGGCGCGCGCCAGCGCGACGAGCTGGCGCTCGCCGGCCGACAGCGACTCGCCACGCTGCCCGACACGCGTCCGCAGGCCGTGCGGGAGGCCACTGACCCAGTCGGTCAGGCCCAGCTCGGTGAAGGCGAGGTCGATGTCGGCGTCCGTCGCCGTGGGGCGGCCGTAGCGGACGTTGGCGGCCAGCGTGGTGTCGAACAGGAAGCCCTCCTGCGGCACCATCACCACGCGCTCGCGCAGCGACGCGAAGCGCACCTCGCGCAGGTCGACGCCGTCGAGCAGCACGCGCCCGGACGTCGGGTCCATCAACCGCGTCAGCAGCTTCGCCAGGGTCGTCTTGCCCGACCCGGTCTCGCCGACGACCGCGACGCGGGTGCGCGCAGGGACCTCCAGGTCGACGTCGCGCAGAGCGAAGCCGCCCCCCGGGTACCGGTACGACACACCCTCGAAGCGGACGACGACCTCGCCGCGCGGCAGCACCGTGCCGGTCGGCCCCGGGTCCGCGACGTCGGCGGGGGTGTCGAGCACGGCAAGGACGCGGCGCCACCCGGCGACCGCGTTCTGCATCTCGTTGAGCACCTCCGTCGCCGCCACCAGGGGCTGGGTGAACAGCTGGGCGAGGAAGAGGAAGGCCAGCAGCTCGCCGAGGCTGACGGTGCCGTCCATGCCGAGGAGCGTGCCGCCCACGACGACGCCCGCGATCGCCAGGCCCGAGACGAGGACGCCGGTGGAGAACGTGATGGCGGTGACCACCTGCGCCCGCACGGCGTCCTTGCGGTGCGCCTCGACCGAGGCGTCGATGCGCCGCTGCGTGCGGGCCTCGATCGCGTAGGCGCGGATCGTGTCGGCGCCGACGACCGACTCCGAGATCGCGCCGAGCATCTCGCCCACCCGCTCGCGCACCCGGCCGTAGGCGCGGCTCACGACGCGCTGCATCGGCCGCACGGCGAACAGGAACGGCAGGACGACGAGCCACACGAGCAGCGTGAGCTGCCAGGAGTAGACGAGCATCAACCCCGTCGCCAGCACCAGCTGGCCGACCGAGACGAGCAGGATCAGCCCGCCGAACTGCAGGAACATCGAGATGGTGTCGACGTCGCTCGTCACGCGGGAGACCAGCGAGCCCCGCCGCTCGGTGTTCTGCGTCAGGACGGCGAGGTCGTGCACGTGACGGAACGCCTTGGTGCGCAACGTCGACAGGCCGGCCTCACTGGCGGTGAACAGCCGCACGTTGGTGGCGTACGTGGCCACCCCGGTGAGGACGACGGCCACGGCCGCCGAGCCGACGAGCCAGGCGACGCGCACGACGTCGGGGCCGTCGTCGGCGAGGATGCCCGTGTCGACCGTCTGCTGCACCGCGAGCGGCACGACGAGGCGGCCGGCGGTGCTCAGCACCGCCAGCAGCAGCGTGACCCACAGCCCGCGGGTCATCTCGGGCGACAGCTGCAGCCCGCGGCGCACGGTCGCGACCATGCCCGGGACGCCGGCCGCCCCGATGCGGGCCGGCTCCGACCGCGCCGCCGCGCCGGTGCTCACCGCAGCTCCTTCCCGGCCGCGCGGACGACGTTCCGCTGCGCCGCACGCTCCTCGGCGTCCCGCTCGTAGGCGGTGACCAGGCGCGCGTAGCGGGGCGACGTCCGGCTGAGCTCGGCGTGCGGTCCGCGCGCCGCGACCCGGCCGTGCTCCAGGTAGACCACCTCGTCGGCCAGGGCGATCGTCGCCTTGCGGTAGGCCACGACGACGACCGTCGTCCCCAGCCCGGACTCGCGCAGGCCCGCGAGGATGGCGGCCTCCACGCGGGGGTCGACCGCCGAGGTGGCGTCGTCCAGCACCAGCAGGCGCGGCCGCCGCACGAGGGCGCGGGCCAGGGCGATCCGCTGGCGCTGCCCGCCCGACAGGGTCGCCCCCCGCTCGCCCACCTGGGTGTCGAGCCCGTGCGGGAGCGCGGCGACGAAGCCGTCGCCCTGCGCCAGCCGCAGGGCGGCCCAGACCTCCTCGTCGGTGACGGCACCGTCGTCCTCGAGGCCGAGGGCGATGTTGCCGCGCACCGTGTCCTCGAAGACGAACGTGCTCTGCGGCACCAGGGCGGCGGCCTGCGCGACGCCGCCGCGCCGCAGGTCGCGCAGGTCCACGCCGTCCAGCAGCACCGCGCCGTCCCGCGGGTCGACGAGCCGCACGAGCAGGCCGGCGAGGGTCGACTTGCCGGCACCGGTGGGCCCGACGACGGCGACGGTCGACCCAGCCGTGACGTCGAGGGTCACGCCGTGCAGCACCGGGGAGTCCTCGCCGTCCTCGCCGGTGTAGGCGTAGTCGGCCACGCGCAGCGAGAGGGTCGCGGCGCCGCCGGACGCGGGCTCGCGCGGTCCGTACTCGAGGCCACCTTTGGCGTCGAGCACCTCGGAGACGCGGTCCCAGCCGACGACGGTTCGGGGCAGCTCGCCGAGCACCCAGCCGAGGGCTCGGACGGGGAACGCCAGCAGGGTGAGCAGGAAGGCGACCTGGACGACGTCCCCCGGGCCGGCGGCTCCGGCGTCGATCCGGACCGTGCCGGCGACGAGCACCCCGAGGGTCCCGAGCGTGGGCAGGGCCTCGATGAGGGGGTCGAACACCCCGCGCATCCGGCCGACGGCGACGTTCGCGTCGCGCAGCCGCTCGGCCTCCGCGGCGAAGCGGCGGGTCTCCTCCGTCTCGCGCCCCAGGGCCTTGACGACGAGGGCGCCGTCGAAGCTCTCGTGCGCGACACCGGACACCTCGGCGCGCAGCTGCTGGGCGAGCATCACGCGGGGCGACATGTACCGCTGGTAGACGACGTTGGCGACGAGGATCGCGGGCAGGACGAGGAGCCCGATCACCGCGAGCACCCAGTCGGCCGCGACCATGGCGACCGCCGCGACGGCGAGCATCACCAGCACCCCGAGCGAGAACGGCAGGGGCGCGAACACCTGCCAGGTCGCCTCGACGTCGGCGTTGGCGTTGCTCAGCAGGCGGCCGGCGGGGTGGCGGTGGTGCCACGACAGCGGGAGCCGCAGGTACTGCCGCGTGACGCGACGGCGGTAGCGCGCCTGCAGCGCGTACATCGTCGTGCCGGCTCCGGCGCGGCGGATGACGACCCCCACCGCGGTGAGCAGGGCGACGAGGGCCAGCACCGCGCCGGCGAGCCAGACGTCGCCGGCGGTGACGCGCCGCTCGCCGGTCACCGCCGGCGCGATGACGTCCTCGGTGATGCGGCCGAGCAGCCAGCCGGTGGCCGCGGTTCCGGCGCCGAAGAGGGCTGACCCGAGGACCGCCACGGTGAAGATGCGGGGCTCGTCGCGGATCCCGCGACCGAGGACCCTGATGCCCCGCAGGAGGGTGCCCTGTCGGTCGTCGGTCTCGGGCACGCACGGTCCTTCCGCGGTCGTCAGGTCGGGGATGACGGCATCCTGTCACAGTCATGGGACGACTCGCGCGCGCCGGACCGCCCACGGAGGATGGGGTGATGAGCCTCGCCCACGACGAACGCCTCGCCCTCGCCGACGCGCTGCTGCGGGTCGGTCCGGACGCCCCGACCCTGTGCGGGGGCTGGACGGCGCGCGACCTCGTCGCCCATCTGGTGGTTCGCGAGGCGCGGCCGGACAGCCTGCCCGGTCTCGCCGTCCCGCCGCTCGCCGCGTGGAGCGAGAAGGTGCGGACGCAGTACGCCGCGCGTCCGTTCGACGAGCTCGTCGCCCAGTTCCGCGCCGGGCCGCCCCGGTTCAGCCCCTTCGCGCTGCCGGGGCTCGACGCCTCCGCCAACCTCGTCGAGCACGTCGTGCACCACGAGGACGTCCGACGAGCCCAGCCCGGCTGGCAGCCGCGCGAGCTCCCCGAGCACCTCCGTCGCGCGCTGTGGCGGGTCGTCAGCACGCGGGGCCGGGTGCTGTACCGGCACGCGAGGGTGGGCGTGGTTCTCGTGGTGCCCGACGGCCCTCGCCGGCAGGTCCGCCGTGGACGCGTGTCCGTGGTCCTCACCGGGCCTGCCGAGGAGCTGCTGCTGCACGCCTTCGGGCGTACCGGTCACGCCCTCGTCGAGGTCGCCGGGCCGGACGACGCCGTGGCCGTCTTCCGCGGGACGCCCCTCGGGGTCTGAGTCAGCGCACCGGGTAGCCGGCCTCGCCGAGGGCGTCCTTCACGTCGCCGACGGTCAGCTGCCCGAAGTGGAAGACGCTGGCGGCCAGGACGGCGTCCGCCCCGGCCTCGACGGCCGGCGCGAAGTGCTCGACGGCGCCGGCCCCGCCGCTCGCGACGAGGGGGATGCGGACCTCGGCCCGGACGGCCCGGATCAGCTCGAGGTCGAAGCCCTCCTTGGTGCCGTCGGCGTCCATCGAGTTGAGGAGGATCTCGCCCGCCCCGAGCGCGGCGACCCGCGCCGCCCACTCGACGGCGTCGATCCCGGTGCCGGTCCGGCCGCCGTGCGTCGTCACCTCGAAGCCGGAGTCGCCCCCGCCGCCGCGCCGGACGTCGAGGGAGACGACGAGCACCTGCGAGCCGAACCGGTCGGCGATCTCGGCCACCAGCTCGGGCCGGGCCACCGCCGCCGTGTTCACGCCGACCTTGTCGGCGCCGTTGCGCAGCAGGCGGTCCACGTCGGCGACGGTGCGCACTCCCCCGCCGACGGTGAGCGGGATGAAGACCTGCTCGGCGGTGCGACGGACCACGTCGTAGGTCGTCTCGCGGTTGCCCGAGGAGGCCGTGACGTCCAGGAAGGTCAGCTCGTCGGCACCGTCGCGGTCGTAGCGGCGGGCCAGCTCGACCGGGTCGCCGGCGTCGCGCAGGCCGGCGAACCGCACTCCCTTGACGACCCGGCCGGCGTCCACGTCGAGGCAGGGGATGACGCGGACGGCGAGGCTCATGCGCCCAGGGTACGGAGCCACGTCCGCCGGCCGGCCGGCCCCTAGGGTGACGCCGGTGAGCGGTGCGGTCGAGCGGGTCCTGTCGCTCGTCGACGCCCGGCCCCCGCGCGCGGGCGCCACCCGGGTGGTGGCGGTCGACGGCCCCAGCGGGTCGGGCAAGACCACGCTCGCGGCCACCCTGAGCGAGGCGCTCGGCGGCGCGCCCGTCGTGCACATGGACGACCTCTACCCCGGCTGGGACGGACTCGCCGACGCCGTGCCCCGCCTGCGGGAGTGGGTGCTCGAGCCGCTGTCGCGCGGCGAGACGGCCCGGTACCGCCGGTACGACTGGGTGGAGCACCGCTACGCCGAGTGGCACGACCTGCCGGCCACCGACGTGCTCGTCGTGGAGGGCGTGGGCAGCGGGGCACGGGAGTGTGCGCCGTACGTCACGGCCCTGGTCTGGGTCGAGGCTCCCCACGACCTGCGGCTGGCCCGCGGCATCGAGCGGGACGGCGAGGCGTACCGCCCGCACTGGGAGCGCTGGGCCGCGCAGGAGGAGCAGCACTTCCGGGCCGACGGCACCCGCGGGCGGGCGGACGTGACCGTTCGCACCGGGTAGCAGGAAAGCCCGCTTCCGCGGTCGTGAAGGTGTCACACTCCGCGCCATGACCGTGCCCGCCACCGCGCCGTCGTCCCGGCCGGTGCTCCCGCTGCTGGCCGCCGTCCTCGCCGGCGCCGCCCACCTGGTCGCCGGCTTCTTCTACCTGGCCAGTGGGCTGGTGGCGCCCGGCTGGGCGGTGCTCACCCTGATGGCGTGGTGGGTCGCGCTCGCCGTCGTCCTCGGGCTGCTGGCCCGCCGTCGGTCGTACTGGGTGCTGGCCGTGCCGGTCGTCGCCGCCGCGACGTGGTTCGGCGCCCTGACGTTCGGCGAACAGGTCCTCGGCTGGACCCCCTGACCGTGATCTTGCAGTTCCGTCACCCCGCCGGGAGACGGAACTGCAAGATCACCGCGGGGTGGGGTCAGGCGGTGGGGGCGCCCGGCGCGCGGTAGCCGGTCGGCTCGCCCTCGCCGAGGTCGACGATCGCGGCCACCGGGCCGCCGCCGTCCGGACCCTGGTGCGCCGCGGAGACCGACACGAACACGGCCGGGTCGCCGGTCACCGAGGCGGTGACGCCGCCGACGGCGGCCTTGATCTGGCGGTGCCAGTGGACGTCGGAGTCGTCGAGCATGGCGTTGCGCCGTCCGCGCACCTGGCCGTCCTGGCTCGCCTCGCACTTGAGGAAGACGTTGACGAGCCGGCCGTCGAGGTCGGTCGCGTGCGGGCGCTCCGGCAGGTCCAGGCCCGCGTCGCGGATCGCCTCCCAGATGCCGTCGGTGTCCAGCGCGTCGCGCATCACCGAGTGGCCGATGCGGTAGCGGCCGCCGACACCACGCGCGTTGCCGACCACGACGACCTGCGCCTGGTCGAGCTCGACGCCCGAGGAGCAGGACGCGACCGACGAGTACAGGTCGCGGTTGTGCATGACGTCGGCGTCGGTGGGCATCTCGATCTCGCCGAGCGCCACGGCGATGCCGAGCGCGGTGCAGCCGTTGGAGAGGTCCATCGACTCGTGGGTGTGCTCGGTCCACACCGTCTTGCCGCGCGACTTGGCGTCGCGGATCGTGTGGATCGTCAGCAGCGGCGTCTTCGTCTGCACGTAGTGGACGTCGGCGGTGTCGGTGATCCCGGCCCGCTCCATGGCGACCTTGACGGCGTCCGCGACCTTGCTGACCATCGCCGTCCGCCCGATGTCCTCGGGCATCAGCACCTCGCTCATGGCGAAGCCGACCGTCAGGCGCGGCTCGTCGGTGGCCGGCGCCTGGTCGGCGGGGACGGTCGCGAAGACCGTCGCGTGCGGCGAGATGACGCCGTCCGTGCCGCCGGACCACACGATCGGCACCTGGCGCACCTCGTCCGTCGACCGGGTGCCCTTCTCCACGAGCACCTCACGGAAGGCGCGGTCGGCGATGATCCGCGTGTAGTCGTTGACGCCGCCGTTGCCCTCGGTCTTGCCGATGACGGCGATGACGCGGTCCGCCTCCATCACGCCGGAGTCGATGAGCTCGGCGAGCCCGGACGCGTCGGCGACGCTCTTGATCGGAACCTTGCGCACCTCGATGGGCTCGGGCACGTGTCCTCCTGGTCTTCGTCGGGTGATGGGGTCTGGGTGAGTCTGGTCGGGTCAGCCGGGCTCGACGACCGTGCCGGCGGAGCCGTCGAGCGCGTCGGCGATGCGGGCCAGCGAGGTGATGACCGCCGTCCTCCCGCCGCCCTCGACGAAACGGCAGACGGCGTCCACCTTCGGGCCCATCGAGCCCGAGGCGAAGTGGCCGTCGGCGGCCAGAGCGCGCAGCTCGCTCACGGCGATCCGGCCGAGCGGGCGGGCGTCCGACGTCCCCCAGCCGACGACGGCGTTCTCGACGTCGGTCGCGATGACGAGGGCCTCGGCCCCGACCGCCCGGCCGAGGACCACGGCGCCGAGGTCCTTGTCGACGACGGCCTCCACGCCACGCAGCGACCCGTCCGGCTCGCGGACGACGGGGACTCCGCCGCCACCGTTGGCCACGACGAGGAAGCCGGCGTCGAGCAGCGCCCGCACGGCCGGGGCGTCGAGCACCTCGACCGGCTCCGGGCTCGCCACGACGCGACGCCAGCCGCGGTCACCGCGGTCCTCCCAGGTCTGGCCGTGGTCGATCATCCTCTTGGCCTGGTCGGCGGGCAGGTAGCGGCCGATCGGCTTGGACGGGCGGGCGAAGCCGGGGTCGTCGCCGTCGACGAGGGTGCGGGTGACGACGGCGGCCGGCCGGCAGTCGTCGCCGGCCAGCTCGCGGTCGAGGGCGTTGAGCAGGATGAAGCCGATCGTCCCCTGGGTCTGGGCACCGCACCAGTCCAGCGGGACGGGCGGGACGACGGAGGCCGCGAGCTCGTTCTTCACCAGCAGGTTGCCGACCTGCGGGCCGTTGCCGTGCGTCAGCAGCACCTGGTGGCCGGCGCGGACGAGTGTGGCGACGTCCCGGGCTGCCTCGCGGACCGCGGCGATCTGGTCGCCCGGCGTCGCGGACCCGTCGGGTGACGTCATCGCGTTGCCCCCGAGGGCGACGAGCACTCGCATGCCGGTGACGGTAGGCGACGCATGCCCCGTGTCGCGCTGTGAAGGCTTGCCGTGGGTCAACCCGTCGCTTTGGCAACCTGGAGCGGCGCTCAGCGCCTCGGGTCGTGCCCCCGGGGACGGACGAGGCCGCACTCGTAGGCCAGGACCGCCGCCTGCGTGCGGTTGGTGAGCCGCAGCTTGGCCAGCAGCCGGTTCAGGTGGGTCTTGACCGTGGCCTCGCCGAGGAAGAGCCGCTCCGCGATCTCGGTGTTCGACATCCCGGTGGCGACGAGCCGGAGCACCTCCACCTCCCGGTCGGTGAGGTCCGCGAGGACGTCGGGCCGTTCCGGGCCGGGGCGGGGCCGGGAGACGAACTGCTCGATGAGCCGCCGGGTCACCGAGGGCGCCAGCATCGCCTCCCCCCGCGCCGCCACCCGCACCGACTCGACGAGGTCGGCTCGCCCGACGTCCTTCGTGAGGAAGCCGATGGCTCCCGCGCGCAGCGCGTCGTACACGTACCGGTCGCGATCGAACGTCGTGAGGACGACGACGCGCGGGGGCGGGTCGAGAGCGAGAGCAGCGACCCGCCGGCTCGCCTCGATGCCGTCCATCCCCGGCATCCGGACGTCCATGAGGACGACGTCGGGCCGCAGCTCGGCGCACAGGCGCACCGCGGTCGCCCCGTCCCCGGCCTCCCCGACCACCGCGATGTCGTCCTGCACCTCGAGGATCATGCGCAGACCGCTGCGCACCAGGGCCTGGTCGTCGACGAGCACCACCCGCACGGGGCGGTCACCGGTCACCGGCCGGCCTCCCCGAGCGGCAGTCGCGCCTCCACGACGAAGCCGCCGTCGGGGCCGGCGTCCGCCTGCAGCCCCCCGCCGTACATCTCGGCCCGCTCCCTCATTCCCACCAGGCCGTGGCCGGCGCTGCCCGCCAGGCGCGAGGCACCGCCCCTGCCGTCGTCGCGGACCGTCACCCGAAGCTCGTCGGCGCGGTAGTCGAGGAGGACGCGAGCGCAGGTGGCGCCCCGGGCGTGCCGGAGGGCGTTGGTCAGCGACTCCTGCACGATCCGGAACGCGGACAGCTCCACCCCCGGCGGCAGTCGCCGCGCCGCACCGGCGCTGCGGACCTCGACCGCCAGCCCCGCCGCAGAGACGCGGCCGGCCAGGTCGGGCAGGTCCGCCAGCCGCGGCTGTGCCCCGACCGGCTCGTGCCGGCCGGAGGCACGCAGCAGGCCGACCAGGGCCCCCATCTCGACCAGCGCGTCGCGGGCCGCCCTCTCGATCGACTGCAGTGGCTCCCGCACCCGGTCCGGCGACCGGTCGAGAAGCTCCAGCGCGGCACCGGCCTGGAGCGCCATGACGCTGACGCTGTGCGCGACGACGTCGTGCAGCTCGTTGGCGATCCGCAAACGCTCCGCGGCCACCGCCTCGCGCCGCACGGCCGCGGCCCGTTCCTGCTCCCGGCGGGCCTGCTCGGCGGCCTCCTTCCCGCGGCGCCGGCTGCCCACGTACCGGCCCACCAGCCAGGTGGAGGCGACGACGAGCCACCAGTACGAGGCCTCCCCGACGTCGCGAGCCGACCTGATGTCGGCGTCGAAGAGCTCGTGCACCGCGATCGCCGCCGCCGTGACGGCCAGGCCCGTCCACGCCTCGGCCCGGGTGCCGTAGCAGCCCACCGCGTAGACCAGGGCGAGCACGGGGCCGACGAGCAGCAGCCCGATCGGAGCGTCCCCGCTGGTGACCGCCTGCGCCGCGACGGCAGCCATCGCCACCACCAGCGCGGGCAGCGGCGCCGACCTGCGCCAGGCGACCGCCCCCGCGACCACGAGCAGCAGGAGAGCGTTCAGCGGTCGCGCGCCGGGGACCGGGTCGTCGCCCCAGAAGGCGAGATCGGGCCGCCAGACGTCGACCTGGGCGACAGCCACCAGCACCAGGGCGAGCGCCACGTCCCTCACGGACGCCGGCCGCCCTGCGCGCACGGCGGGCGGCTCCGACGCGGACACGAGCACACGCTCGCCAGGTCCGGCGCTTCCGGCGGGTGGTTCGCGGCGTCGGTCCACCCGTCGGGGGACGCGACTCCACCTCCCGTTCGACGCAAGGGGGCGCGAAGGCGGACGACGCGGGGCACGCCCCGTCCCTAACGTCGCCACGACCCGGCAGATGGAGAGAGGACGCAGCCATGACCACGACGACCACCGCAGGCCTGCGGCAGGCCCGCGACGACCACCGACTCCCCGGCCTGGCAGGGCTTCTGGCGACGACCCTGATGCTCGCGGCGTTCCTGCTCGTGCCGGCGGACGCGGGCGGGACCTCGCCCGACGACGTCGCGGCCCGCTACGCCCAGGGCGCGGCCGGCTACCTGCGGGCCGCCGCCCTGGAGACCGCGTCCCTGGTGATGACCGCCGTCCTGGTCGCAGGACTGGCCGTGTGGGTGGGGCGCCGCAACGCGGGAGCGGGGATGGCAGCGGCGATCGGCGGCGCGGTCCTCGTCACCTGCCAGCTGGCCGGGTACGCGGTGATCGTCACGCTGGCGCACGGCACCGCGGCCACCGCGGGCACCGACGTCGTGACCGCCCTCTACGACCTGTCGGCGGTGCTCTTCACGGTGGCCAACGGCGGGCTCGCCCTCCTGTCCGCGGCCGTGGGCCTGGTCGTGGTGCGACGGCACCGGGTGCTCGGCGCTCTCAGCGGCATCACGGCTGCCGCTGCGGCGGCCGGCGCGGTCGCGCTCTTCGCTGAGGGGTTCGCCTCGCCTCACGGCGACCTGGGCTTCCTCGTCCTCGTGCTGCAGATCGTCTGGACGGCGGCCGCGGGCGTCACGCTGCTGCGGGTGGCGCGGCGCCGTCAGCCGACGAGTCGCGACTCCCGGTCGTAGTTGCGGCCGAGGAAGGCGGGGACCCCGGGCCCGGCGGAAGGTCGCGCCAGGCCCACCCGCCCACTCCTCGAGCGTCATCGTGCGTACCGGCACGGGCTGTCCGAGGACCTGCTCGGTGAGGACGACCGCGGCCGCCTCTGCGACGTCGTCCAGGTCGACGAGAGAGAACGGCGCCTCCGGCGAGTAGGGGACGACGAGCTCCGGCGGCTCGCCGATCAGACCCGGCAGGAGGTTCTGCACGTAGGCGCACGGCTGCAGCACCGTCCAGGCCAGGCCGCTGCGACGCACGAGGTCCTCGGCGACGGCCTTGTCGACGTGGCGCGGCATCGCCGGCGCGTACGGCTGGGCGACCGAGTGGTAGACGACCCGGCGGACGGCGTGCCGCCGCGCGACGTCCAGCACCCGGCGGTCGACCCCCCGGTGGCGCAGCGCGTCGAGCACCGCGCGGCCGGTCTTGCCGCTCGCACCGGTGACGGCCACCGTCGTCACGGCATCCCCTCTGTCGTATCCCCGCGCCAGGCTGGGGCAATGACCACCGCCTACTTCACCGCATCGAGTGTCGACGGCTTCATCGCCACCCCCGACCACTCGCTCGACTGGCTGCTCTCCCGGGACGTCGACCCGGACGGCGCGATGTCCCCCCAGACGTTCGAGCGGACCGTCGGTGCCCTGGCGATGGGCTCGTCCACCTACCGCTGGCTCGTCGACCACCTGTCCCGCGAGGGCGCGTCGTGGCCGTACGAAGTGCCCTGCTGGGTGTTCAGCCGCCGCCGGCAGCCGCCCACTGACGGCGACGTGCGGTTCGTCTCGGGTGACGTGGCGGCGGTGCACCCCCGGATGGTCGCCGCCGCTGGTGACCGCACCGTGTGGGTCGTCGGCGGTGGCGACCTGGCGGGTCAGTTCGCCGACCACGGGCTGCTCGACGAGGTGTGGGTGCAGTACGCCCCCGTCACGCTCGGCGCCGGTGCCCCGCTGCTACCCCGGCGCCTCGAGCTGGAGCTGACGGAAGTGGCCCGCAATCGCGACTTCGCCTGTGCCCGCTTCCGCGTCGTCCGGTGACCCTGCAGGGGTGCACAGTGCTGGCCGCTGTCTTGACCGCAGCCCAGAAAGCCCGGAGGCGAACCGGTACGAGGTCGACGAGTTCTGCGGTTGAGGGCCGCCATCGGGCTCCGGGCAGCTGACACGACGGGGCGTCGCGCCAGAGGTCGTGCGGCTCAGGCGCTGTCAAGCGCCCTCACCAGTCCCGCCACCGCTGCTCTGCAGCTTGACGGGTGGTGTCCGTCGCGCCGATGACGACATGTGGGGAACGTCTTGACGGCACCTCAGTCAAGTTCCCGCTGGACGACGGCTCGCTGGGGTGAGCACGCCACGCCGCCGCAACGGCGTCGGGAGCAGGATCGATCCCGAAGCTGGCCCGAGCGGGCTATGGCCCATGCCACCCGCGGGAGTGACACTGGCCCGGTGAGTGGCTGTTGTGACCGGGCAGGGTACGACGCGACTTTCGGTGACCGGTTCGCACGCAGGATCGCACGGCGGTGCCGCAGACACGGCCTCGATCGGATCCGCCGCCGAATCGTCGACTTCCTCGGGTCCCAGGGCATCGATGACGCCACGGTCCTGGAGATCGGCGGCGGCATAGGCGAGTTGCACGTCGAGCTTCTCCGCCGCGGTGCCCGGGCGGCGACAAACCTGGAGATCTCGACCGGTTATGAAGAGGAGGCGGCCCGGCTGCTCGAGGGATCCGGCGTCAGTCAGCGGGTGACGCGCCGCTTCCTGGACATCGCCACTGCCCCGGACGAAGTCGAGCCGGCCGATGTCGTCATCCTCCACCGTGTGGTGTGCTGCTATCCCGACTACGAGCGGCTGCTGACCGCGGCGGCGAGCCACGCCCGGCAGCTCCTGGTGTTCTCCCACCCGCCGCGCAACCTCCTCACACGCTCGAGCTTCGGCCTCGACAACCTCGTACGCAGGCTTCGAGGCAACGACTTCAGGGCATTCGTCCACCCCCCCGAGGTGATGGTGGCCGTCGTGGAGTCGCAGGGGATGACCCTGCGATACCGGTACCGGGGCTTGTCGTGGGCGGTAGTGGCGTTCGAACGGCCGGCCACCCCCGCTACGGCAGCGTGACGAGCCCACGTCGGTGGGCATGCTCCGGCGACAACCCCTCCGGTGTACACGGGCGCAACAGGTGCACCACAGCGTTCCGCCGGCCGAGCCGCGTCCCGCCCGCCCATGCCCCTCAGACCCAGTCGAGCTCCGCCGCGGTCGCGCCGCCGGACAGCCTGGCGTAGCCGGGGCCGCGGTCGAAGAAGGGCCGCTCGGCCGGGCGGTCGGCGCGCAGCTCCGCCCGCAGCGCCTCGGTGGCACCCGCGTCCAGGACCGGCTCGTCCGGCGTCCCGGTCAGGACCACCCCGTAGTCGCGCCGCGCGCCGTCCAGCGACACCTTGCCCCACCGGACGTCGCGCACCACCTCGTCGGTGGGCCGCTCCAGCGGGTCACCCCAGCCGCCGCCGCCCGTCGTCCGGATCCGGATCAGCTCGCCGGCCCGCACCGGCTCGTCGTCCGCGAGGGCGTCGACCTCGCGCTCGTTCGGGCCGCCCGGGTCGACGACGACCGAGAACGGCCGGCCCGCCAGGCCCCCGCGCACGCCCCAGCACGACAGGATCGAGCGGTCGGCGATGGACATGAAGCTGGCGTCCTTGAGCATCCGGATGCGTTTCTCGTAGCCGAGTCCGCCGCGGTACCGGCCCGGTCCGCCGGAGTCGACCGCGAGCCCGAGGGACTCCACCACGAAGGGGAAGCGCGACTCGGAGAACTCGCTCGGCAGGTTCCGGGAGTCGGGCACGACGTGGATGGTGTCCTCGCCGTCCGCGTAGTAGCGGCCGCCCGACCCGCCGCCGAGCACCTCGCGCATGAGGTACGGCTGCCCGTCGAGGTCCTCGCCGTAGACGCCGGTGTAGCGGATGGTCTCCTGGTCGGCCGGCATGTTGCCGTCGACCGCCTTGGCGACCGCGCCCGCGAGGACGCCGAGGAGCCGCAGGATGACGAAGGTGCGGGCGTTCGTCGGCGCGGGGAACTCCGGGGTGAGCAGCGTCCCCTTCGGCGGGAACCGCATCTCCAGCAGCGGAACGATGCCCTCGTTGACGTCCAGCTCGGCCATCCGCTCGGGCGTCTCGGCCAGGTTGCGCAGGATGGGGGCCAGCCACTTGGCGAGGAAGTTGCCGTCGGCGTAGTCGCCGCAGTGGTTGATCGGGCCCTTGGCCTGCGGGCCGGTGCCGGTGAAGTCGATGACGAGGCGCGGCCCGCCCTCGGACTCGGGCACCTTGGTGAGCGTGATGCGCTGCCGGTGCAGCTTCGGCTCCTCGACCCCGTCGTGCTCCGCGTAGTCCTCCCAGACGTACGTGCCGTCGGGGATCCTGGAGAGGATCTCGCGGCGGTACGTCTCGGTCGTCTTGTCGAGGATCGCGTCGAAGCAGGCCTCCACCTCCTCGCGGCCGTAGCGGTCGAACAGCTCGCCGAGGCGACCGGCGCCCATCAGGCACGCCGAGCACTCGGCGTCCAGGTCGGCCGCGAGGGACTCCGGCATGCGCGAGTTCCGCGTCATGATCTTCAGCGCGGCCTCGTTCGGCACCCCGGCGTCCCAGAGCCGGATGGGGGGCACCATCAGGCCCTCCTCGTAGACGCTCGTCGCGTGCGACGGCATCGAGCCCGGCACCGCGCCGCCGATGTCGTCGTGGTGCCCGAAGGCCTGCACGAACGCGACCACCTCGCCGCCGTGGAACACCGGCACCGTCACGCAGAGGTCGGGCAGGTGGCCGATGCCGCCCTCGGAGAGGTACACGTCGTTGTGGAAGAACACGTCGCCGGGCCGCATGGTCTCCAGCGGGTAGTCGCGCGCGACGGGGTGGACGAGCGCCGAGTACGACCGGCCGGTGAGCTTGCGCAGGTGCCGGTCGTGGATGCCGGCGCGGAAGTCGTGCGCGTCGCGGATCATCGGGGACCGCGACGTGCGGGCGATGGCCGTCTCGACCTCCATCTCGACGCTGGCGAGGTAGCCCTCGACGATCTCGACGAGCACCGGGTTGGCGGCGGCGGCGGTCTCCGGCGACGTCAGGTGGTACCGGCGGGCGCTCATCGGGCGACCTCCTCGGCGGTCGGCGCGGTCGTGCGGGTGAGCAGCAGGTTGCCGAAGCGGTCGACTTCGGCGGTGAAGCCCGGGTGCAGCGGCACGGTGGAGCCGAACTCCTCGATCACCGCGGGCCCGGTGACGACGTCCCCTGCGCCGAGACGGGCGCGGTCGTACACCGTGGCCTCCACCCAGCCGTCGCCGAAGTGCACCCGGCGGACGCCGGTCCGCGCCGACTCGGCGCCGGAGCCGGCGGCGACCTCGGCCAGCTCGGGCCGGCGGATCGGTCCGACCCCGGTGACGCGCAGGTTGACCCACTCCACCTGCTGGCGCGCGTCGTCCCGGAAGTCGTAGCCGTACAGGCGGCGGTGCTCGTCGTGGAACCGCTGCGCCACGGCGTCCACCAGCTCGGCGGTGACCGGGCCGTCGCCGACCTCGACCCGCACCTCGAACGCCTGGCCGAAGTAGCGCAGGTCCGCGGTGCGGACGTACCGCCGCTCGGACGGCGAGAAGCCCTCCCGCGCCAGCGCGCCGTCCGCCTCCGCCGTGAGCTGGTCGAGCACCCGCTGCGTCTCGCCGAGGTCCAGCCGGTCGTGCCGGGCCACCGCGGTGCGCACGTAGTCGTTGCGGACGTCGACCGTCAACAGGCCGAACGCCGACAGGTTGCCCGGGTTGGTCGGCACGAGAACGCCCTTCAGCCCGAGGACGTCGACGAGCCGGCAGGCCAGCTGCGACCCCGAGCCGCCGAAGGAGACCATGACGAAGTCGCGGACGTCGAGACCCCGCTTGACGGTGATCTGCCGCAGCGCGTTGGCCTGGTTCCAGGCCGAGACCTCCAGGACGCAGGACGCCAGCCGCTCCGGTGTCATGCCCAGCCGCTCCGCGAGGCCTTCCACCCCCGCGCGGGCCGCGTCGACGTCCAGCGGGATCTCGCCGCCCAGCAGGTGCGGCGGGATGCGGCCCAGGACGACGTGGGCGTCGGTGACGGTGACGTCCTCACCGCCCTTGCGGTAGCAGATCGGCCCCGGGGCGGCTCCCGCCGACTGCGGGCCCACCTTGAGGGTGCCCTCGGGGCTGACCCACGCGATCGAGCCTCCGCCGGCCCCGACGGTGACGACGTCGATCATCGGGATCTTGCTGGGGTAGGCGCCCACGGAGCCCTCGGTGGTGAGCGCCGGGTGGCCGTCGACGACCACGGTCACGTCGGTCGACGTCCCGCCGCCGTCACAGGTGAGCACGCTGTCGAAGCCGGCCGCGCCGGCGACCGTCGCCGCCCCGAGCGCCCCGGCCGCCGGGCCCGACAGCACGGTGGTGATCGGCTGGTGCACGACCTCCTCGGCACTGAGCACCCCGCCGTTGGACTTCATGACGTAGAACGGCACCCGGCGGGGCTCCTCGGCCTCGCCTGCGGCGAAGGCCGCGAGGCGCCGCGAGATGTTCGCCACGTACCGGCGGATGTTCGGCTTGACCGCCGCGTCGACCAGCGTCGTCATCGAGCGCTCGTACTCGCGGTACTCGCGCAGCACCTCGCTGGAGATCGACACCACGGCGTCCGGGTGCTCGCGCTCGAGCACGTCGCGCATCCGGCGCTCGTGGTCCGGGTTGACGTAGGAGTGCAGGAAGCAGACGCCGATCGTGGAGATGCCGAGGTCCCGGAAGAACCGGGCGGCGGCGACCGCCTCGGCATCGTCGAACGGCGCGATCTCCTTGCCGTCCACGGCAATCCGCCCCTTGACGGTGCGCACGCGGTCGGCGGGCACGATGCGGGGCGGCTTCACCCAGAAGTACGAGTTGCCGTAGCCGTCCGGCACCGACTGGCGCGCGATCTCGAGGATGTGCCGGTAGCCGTCGGTGGTGACGAACCCCAGGTTCTCGACCTTGTCCTCGAGCAGCTTGTTGGTGGCGACCGTCGTGCCGTGGCTGACGGCGCTGACGGACTCGCCCGACAGCCCCAGGCGCGCGAGCACCTTGTCGATGCCGGCGAGGAACCCCTCGGCGGGGTCCGCCGGCGTGGACGGCGTCTTGGTCGTCGCCACCTCGCCCGACGCCTCGTCGACGGCGACGACGTCGGTGAACGTGCCACCGGTGTCGATGCCGATCCTGATCTGCCTGCCCGCGCTGGTCACGTCAGGTATTGCACCCGCCGGCGGCATCCCGGACGTCGTCAACGGTTGCCAACGCCGGGCCCGACGGCTTGGCTGCCGATAGCGTGTCGCCGGTGATCGCGGTGGGTCGTCAGGTGCCCGCAGCGCTCAGGGTCGGGCCCCGGGCGCGGTTGCGGCGCCTGCAGCGGGCCGGCTGGCAGATCGCCCAGTGCGCGGTCGGGGCCGGGCTCGCGTGGCTCGTGGCGACCGCGCTGCTCGGGCACCCCCGCCCCTTCTTCGCCCCCGTGGCCGCCGTGGTCGCCCTCGGCATCTCCTACGGCGCCCGGTTCCGGCGCACGGTCGAGATCGTCGTGGGGGTCGCCGTCGGGGTGGGCGTCGCGGACGCCTTCGTCGCGCTCGTCGGCACCGGCACCTGGCAGATCGTCGTCGTGGTCGCGGTCGCCATGAGCGTCGCCGTGCTGCTGGACGCCGGGAACCTCCTCGTCACCCAGGCGGGCGTCCAGGCCGTCATCGTCACCACCCTGCTGCCGCTGCCGGAAGCCGGTCTGGGGCGCTGGCTGGACGCCGTGGTCGGCGGAGCGGTCGCCCTCGCAGTCGCCGCCGTCGCGCCCGGCTCCCCGCTGCGGCGGCCCCGCGAGCTCGTCGCCGGCACGCTCGTCGAGGTCGGCGACCTGCTGCACGCCGCGACCGCCGCGCTGCGCGGCAACGACCCGGACGGCGCGGTGCGCGCCCTGGAGCGGGCCCGCCTCACCGAGGCGAACCTCTCGGCGCTGCGCGAGGCGGCCCAGGCCGGGCTGGACGTCGTCCGCGTGTCCCCGTTCCGGCGCCGGCACCGCGGGCGGATGCACGCCGCTGCCCGGCAGTCGGTTCCGCTGGACCGCGCCGTGCGCAACGTCCGCGTGCTCGTCCGCCGCCTCTCGGCGGCGGCGAGGGCGCACGAGCACCTGCCCGACGCGCTGCTGGTCCTGGTCGACGACCTCGCGGACGCGGCCGGCACCCTCGCCGAGCAGGTCGCCGGCGACGGGCCCCTGGACCTCGCCGTCCGGCACCTCGACCACGTCGCGGCCGCGTCCGCCGCGGTGCCGCGCAGCACCCTCTCCGGCGACGTCGTCCTCGGCCAGGTCCGGTCGACGGTCGTGGATCTGCTCGAGGTCGCCGGGCTGCCGCCGGAGGAGGCGCTCGCCCGCGTCCCCGCCGCACGGGGGCACGAGGGCGGCCCGGCCGCGTCGCCGTAGACGGTGGTCGACCGGTGACGACCGGTAGCGCGCCCCCCACTTTTGGGGAGGGTTTAAAGAAGCGATAGCCGTTGACGGGCTCACTCGGGTGTCACGAACGTGGAGGGCGGACGCGAGGGTCGGGTCCACCACGACATGAGGAGCACTCCGAATGCGCAGAAACCTCACCCGGGTCGTCGCTGCCGCCGGAATCGCGGTCGCCGCGTCCGTCCTGCCGCTGGCCCCCGCATCGGCCACCGTGCACGAGATCGTCGGGCAGTGGTGCTCCGGGCAGGACCCGCTGAACCCGCCCGGCATCACCGGGGGAAGCTCGGCCGACAACTTCGCGAAGCCGCTGTTCGCCAACGGGTTCGTCCGCGGCACCGTGTCGTTCACCGGCGACGCCGGCCCAGGGTTGCTCCTCGACTTCGACTTCGACCACCCGGCGTCGAAGATCGTGGGGACGGGTGACTACGTCGTCATCGGCTCCACGCCGGCCGGCCCGCTGTACCTGCAGCTGTTCGAGCCCGACCCGGACTTCCCGGCGTTCCAGCGCTGCCCGCGCCTGACGACGGGGTGATCACGGGCGCGTGACCGGTCAGTCCCGTCGGCGGGCGATCCGCCAGCCGACGAGGACGCCGGCCAGCGCCCAGAACGCGCCCGCGCCGACACCGGCCAGGACCATCCAGAACGGCACGTTCAGCTCGCCACCCGGGCCGCTGGTTGCCGGGGCCCGGAAGACGGCGCCGGCCGCCGAGGGCTCCGCGGTGGCCTGAACCGGGGCCTCGGCCCGTGCAGCGACTGGGCCCGCGACCCTCTCGGGTGCCGCGCCGGTGAGCACGGCGTCGACGTTGGAGAAGAACAGCCCGGCCATCTTCTTCGCGACGCCGGTGAGCATCCGCTGGCCGACGCCACCGACCATGCCGCCGACCACGGCGTCCGCGTCGTAGGAGAGCAGGGTCCCGCTCCCCTCCTCGGCGAGCCGCACCTTGACGGTGGCGTCGACCGTGCCGGGCGCGCCGGCGCCGGTCGCCTTGAGGGTGAACGCGTGCGGGGGCTCGAGATCGGAGAGCATCACCTCGCCGTCGTAGCTGCCCTTGATGGACGCCACCCCGGCGGTGACCGTCATCTTGTAGCGGTCGTCGGTCAGCTGCTCGAGCTGCTCGACGCCCGGGATGGTACGGACGAGCACGGCCGGGTCGTTGAGGGCGGCGAACACCTGCTGCGGCGGCGCGCTGAGGGTTGCGGTGCCGGAGACCTTCATGCGGGGGCGTCCTTACTCGTGTGCACGGATTCCTTGATCACGCTCAGCTTCCTTGATCACGCCTGGATTCCTTGATCACGGGGGGGTGGCGCGCAGGGCGAAGAGCTCGCTGGGCGAGATCGGCATGCGGCGGATCGGGAAGCCCTCGGCGTCCTCGATCGCGGCCGCGATGGCGGCTGCGCCGGGGATCACGCCCGCCTCCCCGGCTCCCTTGACGCCCAAGGGGTTCAACGGTGACGGCGTCTCGAGGTGGTCGACCTCGACGCGGGCCGGCACCTCCGTGGCGTAGGGCATGAGGAAGTCCATGTACGACGCGTTGAGCAGCTGACCGTGCTCGTCGTACTCCATCCGCTCGTACAGCGCGCCGCCGACTCCCTGCGCCACCCCGCCGTTGATCTGCCCCTCGACGATGCGGGGGTTGATCAGCGTGCCGCAGTCGTGGACGACGCAGTAGCGCAGGATGCGCACCTCCGCCGTCTCCGGGTCGGTCTCGACGACCACGGCGTGCATGCCGGAGGCGAACGTGGACCGAGGGGGCGAGTAGTAGCCGGTGCCCTCGAGCCCGGGCTCCTCCCCTTCCGGCACGGGCGGCTTGCTGGTGTCACCGACGGCGAACTGCGTCGCCGCCTTCGCGGCCTCGTCGAACGCGTAGCGCAACGGGTTCGACAGCACCGCCACCGTGCCGAGCGGCAGCGACGGGCCCTTCTCCCCGGCGCCCCTCACGCGCACCACGCCGTCCGCCATCTCGAGGTCCGCCTCGTCGACCTCGAGGGCGTCGGCCGCGATGCGCAGCGCCTTGGCGCGCACCTGCTGCGCGGCGACCGAGATCGCCGAACCACTCATCACTGCCGCGCGCGACGCGAACGTTCCCACCGCGTAGCGGAACCGGCGCGTGTCCCCGGTGACGACCTCGACGTCCTCCAGCGGCACACCGAGCGCGTCGGCGACGATCTGCGCGAAGACGGTCTGGTGCCCCTGCCCCTGCGTGGTGAGCCCCGTGGCGACCTTCACCTTGCCGCTCGTCTCCACCATGACGTGCCCGCCCTCGTAGGGGCCCACCCCCGTGCCCTCGACGTAGCAGGCGAGCCCGATGCCGACGCGGCGTCCCTCGGCGCGGGCCGTGTCGCGCAGGACCTCGAACTCCTTCCACCCCACCAGGTCGAGGAGCTTCTCCAGGGACTGCGGGTAGTCCCCCGAGTCGTAGATGAGGGGCCGCCCGTCCTGGAACGTCAGCCCGTGGTCGTAGGGCATCTCGTCCGGCTGGATGAAGTTCGTCGCGCGCACCTCGGCGCGGTCCTTGCCGAGGTACGCCGCGATCGCGTCCATCGTCCGCTCCATGGCGAAGACGCCCTGGGGGCGGCCCGCGCCGCGGTAGGGCGTGACGATGACCGTGTTCGTGTACAGCGACCAGAACTCGGCCCGGAAGGCCTTGGGCTTGTAAGGACCGATCACCTGGGTCGAGGTGATGATGGGCACGATGATCCCGTAGGGCGTGTAGGCGCCGTTGTCGTGCCAGAAGCGGAAGTCGAACGCGAGCAGCCGGCCGTCGTCGTCGAAGCCGACGTGGACCGTCTGCAGCTGACCGCGCTCGTGCGCGCTGGAGACGAAGTGCTCGCGGCGGTCCTCGGCCCACTTCACCTCGCGGGCGATGCCCGCACGTCCGAGCCGGCGCGCCGCCCACGGCACGAGGATCTCCTCGGGCCACGGGTGCACGATCTTGACGCCGAACCCGCCCCCGACGTCCGGCGCCACGCACTCGACCTTCGTCAGCGGCAGGCCGAGCCGGGCGGCGACGGCCGCCCGCACGGACGTCGACGCCTGCGTGGAGGTGTAGACCCGCAGCGAGCCCTCGTCGTCGTCCCAGCGCGCGTAGACGCCCTTGCCCTCCATCGGCATCGAGGCGCTGCGCTCGATCTCCAGCTCGACCTCGAGGGTGTGGGGCGCGCGTGCCAGCTCGGCGTCGACGTCCCCCACCTCCTGCACCAGGTGGGCGGCCACGTTGTCCGGCACGTCGGGGTGGACCGCGTGCCGCGCCTGGCGGGCCGTGTCGATGCCGACGACCGGCGGGAGCGGCTCGTAGCGGACGGCGATCCGCCCGCACGCGTCCTCCGCGACGTAGCGGTCGCGGGCGACGACCATGACGACGGCCTCGCCGACGTGGTTGACCTCGTCCTTGGCGAGGGCGTAGCCGGTGCGGGCGGCGTGCAGTGCGGGGTGCGGGATCAGCACCGGCAGCGGCCGGCTCAGCGTGGTGCCCGCGCGGTCGTCGTCCTCGGCCAGGTCCTCCCACGTGTACACCGCGACGACGCCGTCGACGTCGAGGGCCTCGGAGGCGTCGATGTCGACGACCCGTGCGTGGGCGTGCGGGCTGCGCACGAACGCGGCGGCGAGTGCCTCCTGACCGAGGTCGTCGAGGTAGCGGCCCTCGCCGCGCAGGAGCCGGGGGTCCTCGACACGGGTCACGGGCTCGCCGAACTGACGGGTGCTCACTGCCCACCCCCGGCGGCACGGCGCAGCTCGGCCGCCCGCAGGACAGCCGCCTTGATGCCCTGGTAGCCGGTGCAGCGGCAGAGGTTGCCGGCGATCGCCTCGGTGGCCTCGTCCTCCGTGGGGTCGGGGTTGCGCTCGAGGTAGGCGGCGATGGTGGTGACGAAACCCGGTGTGCAGAAACCACACTGGAGGCCGTGGCAGTCGACGAACGCCTGCTGCACGGGGTGCAGCGTGCCGTCCGGCGCGGCGAGACCCTCGACGGTGGTCACCTCGTGCCCGTCGACGCTCGCCGCGAGCAGCAGGCAGGACCGCACCGGCTCGCCGTCGAGCAGCACGGTGCAGGCGCCGCACACCCCGTGCTCGCACCCGACGTGGGTCCCGGTCAGCCGCAGGTCGTGACGCAGGGCGTCCGACAGCAGTCGCCGCGCCGGCACGGTGATCTCGTGGGCCACGCCGTTGACCCGCAGGCGGACCTCGACCTGCTGCTCGCCGTCCGCGACGTCCGCCTCGTTCACGCGGCGTCCCTCCCCTGCTCGTGACCGGCTCGCGCCGCCGCTTGGGCCAGCGCCCGCTGGGTCAGCACCCGCACGAGGTGCCGGCGGTACTCGGCGCTGGCGTGGATGTCCGGCTCCACCGGCACCCGCTCGGCGGCGAGCGCCCCGGCGTCCTCCCAGGGGGCGGTCGCGGCCTCGTGCCCCTGCACGCGGGCGGAGAGGTCGACGACCCCTCCGAGCTCACCGGCGGTCACGTACGCGGCGCGGGCCCGCCGCACCCCGCCGTCGGCGTCCAGCGTGACGGCCGCGGCGACGCCGCACACTGCGTAGTCGCCGTGCCGGCGGGCGACCTCCAGCACGCTGGTGCCGGTCCGCGCCGGCAGGCGGGGGAAGACGGCCGAGGTGATCAGCTCGTCCGGCGCGAGCGACGTCTCCAGCGGCCCGAGGAACAGCTCGGCGGTGCTGACCGACCGCTCCCCGCGCACCGATGCCGCGACGACGTGACCGCCCAGCAGCGACAGCACGACCGGCATCTCCGCGCAGGGGTCGGCGTGCGCGATGCTGCCGACCGTCGTGCCGCGGTTGCGGATCGTGCCGTGGGCGACGTTGCGCAGCCCCTGTCGCAGCAGGGGAAGGGCCGCGGCCGCCGCACCGTCACGCTCCAGCGCCGCGTGCCGCACCAGGGCGCCGACGTGCACCGCGTCGTCCGTCACCCGCACGGCGTCGAGCCCGGGGACCTCGTTGACGTCCACGAGGTGACCCGGCGACGCGAGCCGCATCGACAGCAGCGGGATGAGGCTCTGACCGCCGGCCAGCACCTTGCCGTCGCTGCCGACGCGCGAGAGCACGTCGAGAGCCTCGGCCACCGAGCGGGGCCGGTGGTAGGTGAACGGTGCCGGCTTCATGAGCCGATCCTCCCTCTCGCTCGGAGGTGCTGCCTCGTCGAATCATGCCGACCGGTCGCCGGTGCGACGTTCGCGCCGGCGACCGGTCAGGTGCTGGTCGGTCAGGTGCGCGGGTAGTGGCCGCCCGACTCGTCGGGAGCCTGACGCACCTGCGCCTTCGGGGTGCCGCCGGTGTAGCCGCCGGGAGCGTCGAAGACCACGGTGGCGCCGCGGCCGCGGGTCTTGAGATGGTCCGGGGCCAGCGCGAACGCCAGGTGGTAGCCGGCGACCGTCACGATCGTGCCCAGGGCGATGCCGGACAGCTCGAAGGTGTCCGTGATCTTCAGGCTCGTGTTGCCGATCGCGATGATGACGCCGGCCGCGACGGGCACGAGGTTGAGCGGGTTGCCGAAGTCGACGTTGTTCTCCCGCCAGATCTTCGCGCCGAGCAGGCCGATCATGCCGTAGAGCACGACCGTGATGCCGCCCAGCACGCCACCCGGGGTGGCGGAGATGACGGCCCCGAACTTGGGCGAGAACCCGAAGAGGATCGCGAAGCCGGCGGCCGCGAAGTACGCGGCCGTCGAGTAGACGCGGGTCGCTGCCATCACGCCGATGTTCTCGGCGTAGGTGGTGGTCGGCGAGCCGCCGACGGACGACGCGATGACGGTGCCGACGCCGTCCGCGGCGATGGCGCGGCCCATCATGGGGTCGAGGTCCTTGCCCGTCATCTCGGCGACGGCCTTGACGTGCCCGGCGTTCTCCGCCACGAGGGCGATGACGGCGGGGATGACGAGCAGGATGAAGGCGGCGTTGAAGCTCGGCAGGTGCCAGCCCGCGATCTCGGCGCCGTCCGGACCGGTCGTCGTCTGGGACGGGAAGCCCAGCCAGGCAGCGCTCTTCACGCCCTCCCAGTTCACGCGCCAGTGGGTCGTGACCTCGCCCGCCGCCGGGTCGAACGACGTGATCTGACCGAGGACGCGGTCGAGGACCCACGACAGGGCGTACCCGACGATCAGGCCGAGGAAGATCGAGATGCGGCCGAGGAACCCGCGCAGGCCGACGCTCATCGCGATGACGGCCGCCATGACGATCAGCGCGATCCACTGGTCCTGGGGCCAGTAGACGTCCGCGACGACCGGCGCCAGGTTGAACCCGATGAGCATGACGACCGCGCCGGTGACCACGGGCGGCAGCACCTTGTGCAGCAGGTCGGAGCCCGCGACGTGGATGAGGACGCCGACCACGGCCAGGATGACGCCGGCGACCAGGATCGCGCCGGTGACCTCCTGCGACGTGCCGCCCTGCGCGCGGATGGCGAAGACGCCGCCCACGAAGGACGCCGACGTCCCGAGGTAGCTCGGCACCTGTCCCTTGACGATGAGCAGGAACGCGATGGTCGCGATGCCGCTCATCATGATCGCCAGCTGGGGGTTGAGCCCCATGATGATCGGGAACACGAAGGTGGCGCCGAACATCGCCACGACGTGCTGTGCGCCGAGACCGGCGGTGCGCCCCCAGGAGAGTCGCTCGTCGGGGGCGACCACCTCTCCCGGCGCCGGCGACTTGCCGTCACCGTGCAGCTTCCAGCCGATGGCCATGGGTCTCTCCTCCCACCGGACGTGCGTCCGGCAACCGTCGCTCCCCCGAACGGCCGGGCGGCCGTCTCGTGTGATCAGGATGGAGGAACGCTAGGGAGACGTGCGGCAGGTCACACCGACAAGTCTCGCCCATCTCGGAGCGGTGACGTTGGCACAGCGTGCGCTGGCGGCGACATGTCAGGCGAAACGCTGCCATCGGCCGCAGAACGACCGTGTCGGGCTCAGATCACCGCAGTCCACGCATCGCGACGACACGCAGGGCGAGCGCGATGTCCAGGCGCAGCGTCGCGTCCTCGGTGAAGGGCCCGAGCATCCGCTCGAGCTTGCCGATGCGGTACCGCAGCGTGTTGTAGTGGAAGTGCAGCCGGCGAGCGGTCTCGGCGACGTTGAGGTTGGTGTCCAGCAGCACCTCGAGCGTGCGCCGCAGGTCCACCGCCTCCTCCTCGTCACCGGACAGCTCTCGCAGCACCTCCGCGGCGAACGCCCGCAGCTCGGCGGGGTCGGGGACGAGGCTGAGCAGACGGTAGGCGCCGAGCGCGTCGAAGTGGCTGACGGCGCCGGCGCCGAAGACCTGACGGCCGACCCGGACGGCGGTCCTCGCCTGCTCGTAGCCGTCGGTCACGGCACCGACCCCCTCGCAGACACGGCTGACGCCGAGGGCGAACGTGCGCCGTCCGCCCCCGCCCTCGCCGCGGATCGCGGAGACAAGGTCGCGCACCAGCCGGGGCACGTCGCCGTCGCCGGGGACCCCGACGAGCGCCACCGCCTCGGTGCTGTAGGCGGCCACGGCCGCGTGCGGGTCGCGCGCCGTCACCGCGATGCCGAGCGCCGTCGCCTGGCGCTCCACCAGGGGCCGCAGCGCCGTCGACGTGCCCGGTCCGCGGGTGTCGCGCGGGTCGTCGTCCGGCTCCAGGACGAGGACGACGAGGGGCCGGTCGAGGTGCCAGCCGAACCCCGCCGCGTGCTGGGCGACCTGGGCCGCGTCCCCGGCCCGGCCGACGAGTACGTCGCGGAGGAAGTCGGAGCGGTACTTGCCCTCCACGGCGGCCACCGCCAGCTCCCGGGTGACGACCAGCGCAGCGGCGGTCGCCGCCCTCTCGAGGGCCTGCAGGTCGTCGTCCCCGAGGGGGTGTGCCCGGGAGAACGCGGCGATGCGCCCGTGGTCGAGGCTGCCCGCCGCCACCCGCACGACGGCGTGACCGCCGCCGTCGCCGTCCTCGTGCACGCCGGGAGCCAGGGCGACGTCCTCGACGCGCAGGCGCCCCGTGCCGTCGGTGAGCCCGGAGGCGACGTCCTGCGCCGGCCCGGCCGACGCCAGCGGCCGCCCGTCCGGGGCCGTCACGAGCACCGTCACGCCGAGCGCGTCGGCGGTGCCGGCGGCGAGCTCGGGGAGGCCGCCGCCTCCCAGCACGATGCCGACGAGGTGGCGGTGCACCTCCTCGGCACGGGCCAGGACGCGGGCCTGCCGGTTGACGAGATCGGTGAGCAGCTCGGTCAGCACGTCGTCGAAGGAGACGTGCTCCGGCAGCGCCAGCACGGGGAAGCCGCGCTCCTCCGCCACCCGCAGGGCCTCGGCCGGCACCTCGTCGAGGTACCGGCCCACCTTCACGGCCAGGGCGCTGACGCCGCGGTCGTCGAGCGCCGCGACGAGCCCGGCCAGGCGCTCTGGTTCGCCGCGCAGCGCGTAGCCGGTGGTCAGCAGCAGCTCCCCGGGGCGCACCCACGGCTCGATGTCCGGCACCTCCATGACGTTCATCCGGGACACCGGGCGCCCCAGGCCGCCGCCACCGGCCAGCACCCGGGTGCCGCGCAGGACCGCGCTGTCGAGCACGGCCCGGACCGAGATGCCGACGGTCGTGGGCACACTCGCACGAGTGGGAGCCTGATCGTTGGCAACATCGGACATGCCCGGAGCGTAGTCCCACCTCCTAGCGTCTCTGTGCGTCACCGATGCCGACGCCGTGAGGAAGGGGCCCGCCGTGCACGACCCTCTGCCGGTCGCGGCCGCCTCGCCGCTCGTCGGCGTGCTCACCGGGTCACCCCTGGCCGCCCGCGTCGTGCAGGCCGGCCGACTCGCCGCCTATCTCGTCACGGAAGGCCCGGAGCCGCGTGTGGTCGTGCTCGCCGACCCGGGCGCCGTCCTGCCCTCGTGCGCGGTGGTGCTGCCACGTGGCGTCGACGTCGCGGCGCTGGCCCCGGCGGGCGCCGCGGCCCTCCTCGGCGGCGGGGGCCTGACGGTGGGGACCCACCGGCTGGCCGTGCGGCGCTGGTGGCGGCCGCTCCCCCTGCCCCGCGGCGTCCCCGACCGCGGCGCCGTGGCGACGGCCCGTGCCGTGCTCGCCGGTGCCGGCGGCCCCGGCGCGGGGCCCCGCGCGCGGGCGTGGGCGGCGGCGGGCGCCGCCGCCGCAGCTCTCGGGGCGTGCGACCCGGCCGGTGCCGCCACCGCCCTCGTGGGGGTGCTCGGTCTGGGCCCCGGGTCGACGCCAGCGGGCGACGACGTGGCGGCCGGCGTGCTGCTGTCCGCCCGCAGCGCCGGCCTGGCGACCGTCGACGACGTGGCCGCGGCGGTGCTCACGGAGCGGGACCGCACCACCCCGGTCTCCGCCGGCCTGCTCGCGGAGGCGGCCGCCGGACGCGCCTCCCGCGAGGTGCTCGACGTCGTCCGCGCGGTCACCGGCGACGGGGACGTCGTCCGGGCCGTCCGCCGGCTGCTGGAGATCGGCCACACCTCCGGCGCTGACCTCGCCGCGGGCCTGCTCGCCGTCGCCCACGCCGTGACCCACCTGCCCGCACCGTCCCACCTGAGGAGAAGTGCATGAGACAGCACGTCGAGGTCCGCCGCGGTGAGTACCACGACTCGGTCACGCTCCTCGCGGTCAGCCGCACCGTCGCGGCCGTCGACGGCGTGGCAGCCGCGCAGGTGGCGATGGCCACGCCGCTCAACGTGGACGTCCTGCAGCAGATGGGCTTCGAGCTCCCCTCGTGCGCGCCGGAGGACCTCGTCGTGGCGATCCGGGTCGCCGAGGACGCCGACGAGCAGGCGACGCTGGACGCCGCCCTCGCGGCGCTCACAGAGGCGTTGTCCCCCAAGCAGTCCGGCCCGGCCGGCAGTGCCGGAGAGCCGGCGCGGACGAGCGGGCTCGCCCTGCGGCGTGCGCCGGCCCCGCTCGTGCTCGTCTCCGTACCGGGCGAGCACGCGGCGACCGAGGCCTGGGACGCGCTCACCGCCGGCGCGTCGGTGATGCTGTTCAGCGACAACGTGTCCGTCGCCGACGAGGTCGCGCTGAAGACGGAGGCCGCGCGGCGCGGACTGCTCGTCATGGGTCCCGACTGCGGTACCGCCGTCGTCGGTGGGGTGGGCCTGGGCTTCGCGAACGTCGTCCGGCCCGGACCCGTCTCGCTGGTCGCCGCCTCGGGCACCGGCGCGCAGCACCTCATGGCACTGCTCGACGCGGCGGGGGTCGGCGTCCGGCACTGCCTCGGGCTCGGTGGGCGCGACCTCGGCAGCGACGTCGGCGGCCTGGGCGCCGCGCAGGCGCTGCGCGTCCTGGCCGCCGACGAGGGCACCGAGCTCGTCGTCGTGGTCTCCAAGCCGGCCGACGACGCCGTCGTGCAACGACTTCGAGAGCTGGCCGCCGACCTGGGGGTGCAGGTCGAGTGGGCCACCCTCGGGCCCGACGAGCCCGACCTCACCGCGGCAGCCGAGCGGGTCTGCGCCCGCCTGGACGTGGCCGTCCCGGCGTGGCCGTCGTGGCAGCCGGACGGCGCCACGCCGACCCCGGCCGCCGTCGACCCGACCTCTGGAGGGTTTGGGGGCTCTCAACCAGCCGGGAGACCCCCAAAACCCTCCAGAGATCGGGGCCTGCTGCGTGGTCTCTTCGCCGGAGGCACCCTGTGCGACGAGGCCATGGCGGTCGCGGGACGGCGCCTGGGCCCGGTCGCGTCCAACATCCCGCTCGCCGGGTGGCCGGCGCTGACGGTCGACGGGCCGTCCGCGCTCGGGGACGCCCTGGCCGCGGCGGGGCACGCGATGGTCGACCTGGGCGACGACGCGCTGACCCTCGGCCGGGCGCACCCGATGATCGACCCGTCGCTGCGGCTGGAGGCGGTGCGCGCCGCCGCGGACGACGACCGGGTGCGCGTCGTCCTGCTGGACGTCGTCCTCGGGCACGGCGCCCACGCGGACCCGGCCTCCGAGCACGCCCCGGTCGTCCGCGACGCCCTGGCGGCCGGCCGCGCCGCGGGGCGCGATCTCGACGTCGTCGTCTCGCTGACCGGCACCGTGGCCGACCCCCAGGGGCGTGACGCGCAGGCGAGGGCGCTCGCCGCGGCCGGCGCGCACGTCCTGCTGTCCAACGCCGCCGCGACGCAGCTCGCGGTCGACCTCGCGACGGGAGCCCGCGCATGACAACCCACCACCACCTCGCGCCGTCCCTCGACGA